>NC_017946.1:0-347377 GCF_000263735.1 Pyrococcus sp. ST04
AGGAAATATGGATTGGACATAATAAGCTTCGAAAAATTCTTAGAAGAAATAAACAGTCTCGCAAAAGAAGAGGCAAAGAAAGAGAGAATAATACTATAGACAATTCAACATGACAATGCCAGATTAGAAAATATTTTAAATTCTTCCAAAAACCTCCTAAGGGGTTTCACCATGAGGGGGGATCGACTTTGCTAAACTTCCTAGATCCGCAATTCTAGTTCTACAAGCACTAGACAGGCCTAAATCTTCTCGAGAATTGGCAAAAGCGACAAACCTTTCTGAAAGAACCGTTAGATACGCATTAAAAATCCTGAAAGAGAATGGTATTGTGAGGGAGATCTTTCTCCTCGAAGATGCCAGAAAGAGAGTGTACACCATAAACAATACAACGAACCTAGAGCAACTCAAGGAGTCCATCGAGGTCAGTGCGCTCTAGCTCCTCCTCAAACTTTATACCCAACTCCAATATCTCTTCGGGGGTTATAACGTCCTCTGCCCCCTCGGCATTTATCCCAGGACAGCTTTCATCATAATATAACCAAAACTTCTCCCCATTTACCTCAATTGGCTTCTCTCCTTCAATTCCAAGAGGCTTTCTGGATACCATAAACGGGTATATCCTGCATATTAGAGGCCTATACGGGTGAACTTTACACATTCCAGTTTCCGGATCATGAAATACACACCCCAAATCCCACTCCCTAATCGAAAGAACAAACCTAATCTTTCCATTCTCTATGGAAAACGTAAGAAAATCTTGAGGATCATAACCAGCATCGACTAACCTCTTTATATCCCCCAAAGTTAAGTAAACATGCCTTCCCCTGCAACAGTCTAAACAAAATAAACATTTAAACCGAACAGGCTCAACGAATGGTTTTGGTTTGAACCTCATCCTCCTTAACCTCGCTCACGATTCTCAAACCCTGGCCTAGAAGGAACATTGCATAACCAAACTCTGCTCTGTCCTTATATTCAGAGTCTATAGCTTCCATAATTCTACTCACACTATCAAGCTTTCCATCAACTAAAAGCATTATCTGCTTAGTAACAAACATTGCAATCTCCTTCGCCTTCCACTCTGGAATTCCAAGGGCTTCGTTTATTGTTTCACTATCGTGCCTAAACTCCATGCCCGACACCTAAGTATTTAGGTGAGCGTCAAATTTATCACTCTTTCCATAATCAGCGTATCTCCTGTCGAGCCTCTTACTGACATATGGACCATCCTTCCTGTACCCAAACTTCCTATAGTACTCCCTCACACCAACCCCACTTATGACGAGCATCTTCTTAGCATCAAACTCCTCCCTTGCAATTCTTTCTGCCTCAGCCAGTAACTCTCTTCCATATCCGCGATGTTGCCACTCATATTTGGGCTTCTCCCCTATTGGAACCAAAGGTCCATACACATGAAGCTCCCTAACTATAGCTGAGGGGCAACAATTTATCTCCTTCCTATGAGCTCTCTCACTGGGAATCCTCAGCCTTAGAAATCCTATCAGAATGTCATTCTTAACATCTTCAAAACTGAGGAATATTTCCATCCCGCCAGCGGCTTCATAATCTTCCCTAAGCAACTTTATGTGCTCAACCTCAGGCACTTTTCCAAACTTTTGCATCTGATGCCCAACTTCCCTAAAGCGAATTTCTCTTGGCCTGATCCCTCTCTTTATTAATTCTTCAAAGACTAGCTGACCCAGGTTTGAGTGCTTAACACCGGCAACTATCAGATGAGCAGGTATGTCTCTCTGAATCCTCATTACCCTAACCCACTTTGGAAATATTTTATATGCCTCAACCAGAAGCTCCAACGCCTCCTCAGTTGTATATGGCTTATAGAGACCGGCCTTGTACCAAGCATATAGGGGAGCATCCCTCGTAACGAGGGTGGGATATATCTTTAGCATGTCCGGTCTAAATCGTGGGTCTTCAAAAATAGTCTTAAATGTGTATAGATCCCTCTCAAAGTTGCTCCCAGGAAGACCAGGCATTATATGGTAGTTTATCTTAAGTCCAGCATCCCTAAGAAGTTGTGTGGCCTTCACGATTTCCTCAACGCCGTGACCCCTCTTGGTTCTCTCATGGATGAAATTGAATATAGTCTGAACTCCCAGCTCAACCCTTGTCGTTCCAAAGGAGAGCATCCTATCTATCTGCCTCTCAAAGGCCCAGTCAGGTCTTGTTTCGATTGTCAAACCCACCATTCTAACTTTAGCCTTCTCGTTCTTCCTCTGTTCGTCTTCAAGGTAGTAGTACTTTTTCCTGTGTGTCCTTTCCCAGGCTTTCTTAAACTCTGGGTCTTCTTCAAGAACAGACTCGTCTCCTTGAAGAATAAATCTAACTAACTTTTCTTCGAGGTTGTCTATATCTTTGAAGTAGGGGAAGTCATTCATAGCCTTGAATGCACACTTTATAAACCACTCTTGATAATCAAGGTCAACGGCTGGAAAAGTTCCCCCTTGAATTATAACTTCAACTTTATCTATTGGATGACCAATATCGTAGAGTTGCTTCAATCTCGCCATCATTATTATGTACGGATGATAGCCATATTGAGCAGCCCTAAGTGCAGAGGGCTCCTTTCCAGTATAGCTTTGAGGTGATCCAACGGAAGGACCCCCAGGACAGTAAATGCATCTCCCATGAGGGCATGGAAAAGGCTTTGTCATCATCGCAACTACAGCAACGCCACTAATAGTCCTCGTCGGCTTCTTCTTAAGGAGATCCCTAAACTCTTCCCTTCTTTCCTTAGGAAGAGCTCTCCAGATCTCAGAGTTCCTCGGAAGTCTAGAGAGATGATATTTCCTAGCAACCTCTATCTTTATCTTGTTAAGTTCCTCCCTATCTCTAATCCTCCCTTCAAGTAGAAGGTCAACAATTTCTTTAATTGCTTCCTCCTTCATTGCTGGCAACTCTGTCTAGGGGGCTCTTAAAGGTTGAGGAAAGATTTTAAAAATATAAAATTACTACTTTTGTATGGTGTTATTGATATGAAAGGCAAGTTAATCTTAATTATACTTATAATAGTGGCCACTCTTGGATGTATTTGGAGTAGTGAGAAAACTGCAACAATCAATGAAAATTTAAAAGCAACATTGTCAATAACCAACTCCCCCACCCCTTCAAAGGAGTCAGCAGAGGCTAGCTATCCAGGTTTGACATTAGAAGTTCCAAAAGAAATAGCTGACGACGTGGTAGGATACATCAAGAAACTTGATGTGCAAAGAGTAAGTATAAGAGTAGAGCTTAAAGAAAACAGAGAGCTCCTCGTAAGTGGAGGCTTCGACCTCTATGTAATAAAGCCAACTGTTCAACCAAAAAACTTTAGGATAAAAATTGAGGGAAGCCCCGGAATCGTGGTAACTCCCTCAGCTATACTTAATATCCTGGTAGAGCATGAAGGAAAGCTGTACTTTGGAGAACTCAGAGTGAAAAACGTCACCAATGAATCGACATTTGAATTTTCAGTGGATGTTAAAGAATTGCGGAGCATTCAAGACGAGAAACTTCTGGGAACCCTCAACATCAATGGCGTTATGATAGACGTTTACATAAAACCGCTAGAAAACAATACTGCCCAAGTATATGCCGTGTATAATGGAGAAGACGTTGGAAGAATGTTATTCAAGTATTCGAGCTGATAACATTAGTTACTCTCCAAGGAGATTTCTCAATTTATATGTCCACGCTTACAGTACCAGTACTTTCACTTCCTTAGAAGCAAGGTTAAGTAATGCTTGAATAAATCAATGATTAACAAAATCTTAGGGATTACAACCCCAAGTTTACTAGTTGTATCCCTAAGGAGCAATGTATTCATCAGCTTACTGTGTTACTTTCCTTTCTTTTGACTTGTTCTCTTCGCGAAACTTGATTCTGAAAAAATTTATACTCGAAAAAAAGAAAGAGAATTTACTCATAGTAAAAGGAAAAAGTTTATATAGTAAAATGTTCAAATTTGTTATGAAACTCACTGGGGGCAAGACATATGAGATGGAAGCCTCTGTTGGACGTTCTAAGTGCCAAGGTTGGATTTGATGTAACTAGAGGTTTTACCCAAGTAGCTGAATACCAAGCAATTGTTCAATATGATGGGCAATACGTCGAGATTTTCTATGCAAGTGTCTACGATAAATACAAGGTTATCCAACGACACTATGTTCACATTGATGGTAGGACTTATGCGGGAGAGACAGCCACAGTATATGCCTTAAAGTGGAAACGCTTTTATTTCCCAGTAATAAGAAGGGATGGTAATATACAATGAAAGGCAGAACTGTCATTGTGATAAGTGGAATACTTTTAACTGCGTTATTTATATATTACACCACAAATGCCCATGAATCCTGGGAACTCCAAAGAAAAGAGCTTTTTATATCCAACATCACCGGCTACGTCGCTGGATACTTAAACGAAACAATTAGCCTAAATGTTTACTGGATAAAGGTCGGAGATACAGACTTCAATGCCACAATTGGGGTTAGAGGGCTTCCCTCCTGTCTCGGCGCGGATGGAGTAAGTCTTACTGGAGATTATGATTACGCTAACTCGGAGATAAAGGAGATAGTCGTGAGCGTAAAGGTAACCCTCAAGGAGTCTGGCCACTGTATTATGAAAGATGCATATCTAGAGATAAAGGAGGGCAACCAGACCAAAAAAGTATCACTAGGAAATGTAGAGTTTGAGATATTGGAGCCTACAAATAAGAAAAGCCTAAAGATAAAGTCTTACATAGGCGGCTCTGTTGGCCCAGAACCCTCAATTCCAACTCTCATGTATACTCTCTTCAACCCGTTTAATGAGTCTGTTGAGATACTAAACGTGACGTTTGACATCCCAGGCCTTCAGATTTCCAATTTTAAACCCAGGGAGATCCCTCCTGGAAAGACAGTTAATCTCACGATAACCCTCGTGAACACGACAGAGCTGGGTAACTTGTATGTAATCAAGCCCCTCATCGTCTACAGGGTAGGAGAAGAAATCCAAGTAATACCAGCTGAAACTTACTACTATGCAACGATTCCAGGTGAGAATACGCTACTCAAGATGTTTAAAGACTAAAAAGGGCACATTATCTTTTATAATCTTTAGTCTTTTTCATTTCCCAAGTTTATTATCATTAGCAACGGTTTTTGACCTTCCAAAAATTAGAGCCAGCTCCTCTCCCCATCTTTGAGCGTCAATAATGGTTTTCTTGTTCTCATTAATTAGCCATCCTCTAAAAATCTTCTCATCAATTACATCTCCCTTTATTTTTTCCTTTAAGAGTCCAAGATACTTTCTCTCAGCGTACCTCCTTCCAACAACTCCAAAAATATCAGCCATACAAACAATAAACACGGCAACCACTTTATCCTTTAGCCCATTGTTTTCCTCTATGAACCTTAGAACTTCCGGGAGGGGTCTCTCGTAATATATCGGGGATCCGATAACTATGAAGTCGTCAAGCTCTTCAGGGAGTTTTCTTTTCAAGTTTACGATATTTTCCTCTCCCATCCCCCTAGCTATGGCAATTGCAATCTTTTCTGTAGATCCCCTTCTGGTTGAATAGATTATCATGTCTCCTCGGAAACCTTAAAGGTAAATCTCTTTATCAATGATGTGGTGGTGGCTAATGTTTTACATTGCCAGTGAGAAGGATATAAAAGAAGGTAGGACTACCGACGTTTACTTTATAAGAACCAAGAAAATCCTTGAAGCTAAAGGAATAAAAAAGAAGGTCTTCGCTGACGTTACAACGACATCTCTTCCAGAAAACTGGAAGTGGGGGGTTCTTGTTGGAGTTGAGGAAGTTGCAAAGCTCCTCGAGGGGCTGCCAGTAAATGTCTATGCAATGCCTGAAGGGACAATCTTCCACCCCTACGAGCCTGTTCTTCAAATTGAAGGAGACTATAGGGATTTTGGGATTTATGAGACGGCCCTGCTAGGAATGCTGAGTCAGGCAAGTGGAATAGCAACCGCCGCCCTTAGGATAAAAATAGCTGCAAAGTTTAAGCCCGTGTACTCCTTTGGTATAAGACATATGCACCCAGCTATAGCGCCAATGATAGATAGAGCTGCATTTATTGGAGGATGTGATGGTGTATCTGGAGTCCTCGGAGCAGAAATGATAGGGGAAAAGGCCGTTGGAACAATGCCTCATGCCTTGATAATAACTGTCGGAGATCAAGTCAAAGCCTGGAAGTATTTCGATGAAGTTATAGAGGAGGAAGTTCCACGAATAGCACTAGTTGATACATTCTATGATGAAAAGATCGAGGCTGTTATGGCCGCAGAAGCATTAGGGAAAAAACTATTTGCCGTTAGACTAGACACACCCAGCTCAAGAAGGGGGAACTTTAGGAAGATAATCGAGGAAGTTAAATGGGAGCTGAAGGTTAGAGGATACGATTGGGTCAAAATATTCATTTCAGGAGGGCTAGATGAAGAGAAAATTAAGGAAATCGTTGATGTTGCAGATGCGTTTGGAGTTGGAGGAGCTATTGCAAGCGCCAAACCAATAGACTTCGCTTTAGACATAGTAGAAGTTGAAGGAAAACCAATAGCGAAGAGAGGGAAGCTCAGTGGAAGAAAGCAGGTGTATAGATGTGAAAATGGCCACTACCATGTCGTTCCTGCAGATAAAAGGCTTGAGAGATGTCCAATATGCAACTCCAAGGTTGAGCCTCTCTTAAAGCCCATAATAAAGAACGGAGAAATCGTTACAGAATTTCCAAAGGCAAGAGAGATCAGAGAATACGTCCTTGAACAGGCAGAGAAATTTAACCTACAATTAGAATGAATGAAAAGGAAAAGAAATCAGGCCTCCTCGATGCTAATAGCGCTAACTGGACAGGCTTCCATTGCTTCCTTGGCACAGTTGTAGAGTTCCTCGTCCTCTATTACTTCTACCTTTGGCTGAGCCTTACCCTCGTCGTTCATCTCAAAGACGTCTGGACAGAGGCTTGCACAGATGGCATCTCCAATACAGGTGTCTTGGTCAACGGTTACCTTCCACGCCATCGGCCATCACCGTCTTTACCTAAGCCAGAGTAAATATAAACCTTTCGTATTGCTTTCGAATTTTGAATCCCCTTTTTCTCAAAAACAAAAAGTTTAAATCCCAAAGTTGAAAATTAGGGAAGCCTAAGTTGATTTTCTTGTTAGGTATTCGTGGATTGCTTTTGCTGCTTTTCTTCCGTCTCCCATTGCTAGGATTACTGTTGCTTCTCCCCTGATTGCGTCGCCACCAGCAAAAACCCCAGGAATAGAAGTCATCAAATTCTCATCAACAACTATCGTCCCTTTCTCAGTAACCTTGAGTCCTGGTGTAGTCTTCCATAAAATCTTATTAGGCACCTGGCCAATCGCTATTATTACTGTGTCTGCTTCTACGGTTATGTATTCTCCCGTGCCCACTATCTTTCTCTTCCCCCTAGCATCCCTCTCCTCAAGAGGCTTCATCTTCTCAAACTTCACAGCCTTGACCCTACCCTCCTCATCACCAATAAACTCCACAGGATTCACAAAAAACATGAACTTAACACCCTCTTCCTTCGCATGTTGAACTTCCTCAATCCTCGCAGTCATATCTTCTTCTCCACGACGATACGCTATCGTAACTTCTGCACCCAGTCTTAGAGCAGATCTGGCAGCGTCCATTGCCGTATTACCCGCTCCAATGACAACAACTTTCTTTCCAACTATTATGGGAGTGTCATATTCCGGGAACTTGTAAGCCTTCATGAGATTAATTCTAGTCAAAAACTCATTAGCCGAGTATATACCGTTAAGGTTTATTCCCGGAATATTGAGGAGCTTTGGAGTTCCTGCCCCAGTCCCAATAAAGACGGCATCATACTCCTGAAGAAGCTCGGGGATTGTGACAGTTCTACCAACTATATGGTCAGTCTTAATTTCCACACCAAGTATTTGAAGCTTTTTCAGCTCTTTTCTCAAAATCTCCTTTGGCAACCTAAACTCTGGAATGCCGTAAGCAAGAACTCCTCCAGGCTCGTGAAGGGCTTCGAAGATTGTTACTTCGTAGCCCATTTTTGCTAGTTCTGCTGCACAGGTTAAGCCTGCAGGCCCAGCACCAATAACAGCAACCTTCTTCCCATTTTTCTGGATTTTAGGAACCTCCTCCATCAACAACTCATCATCTATTCCCCTCTCCCTAGCGTAGTCTGCTACGAATCTTTCGAGTTTTCCAATGTTTACTGGATCCCCAACCTTACCCACAACACAAACACCCTCACACTGATCCTCCTGAGGACAAACCCTACCAGTAATTGCGGGTAAAGAATTACAAGCCCAAATAACTCTCAAGGCCTCCTTAACAGCCAGGTAAGGATTATCCTTATGCTCTCTGAGCTTCGCTATAAACCCGGGAATGTCAATATGAACTGGGCATCCTTTGATGCAGGGTGCGTATTCTTTGGGGCATTGTAAGCATCTCTCAGCCTCCTTCAAAGCCAACTCCCAAGTATAACCAAGATTAACCTCACCAAAATCCCTAACCCTCTCCTCAACAGGCCTCTCAGGAGTAGGAACCCTCTCCTTGATAAGCTTAGGCACTCACATCACCCCCTTAGTCTTGAGCTCTTCAAGATATTTCTCTAAGGCAATTCTCTCAAGTTTCGAGTAGAATCCAACTCTGTGAATTAGTTCATCCCAATCAACTTGATAGGCATCAAATTCTGGCCCATCAACACATGCAAACTTCACTTCCCCGTTAACTCTAACTCTACAAGCACCACACATTCCCGTTCCATCCACCATAATTGGGTGAAGATCGACTCTCATTGGAATTCCAAATTCCTTTACAACTTCGAAAACTGCTTTCTGATCTCCTGGAGGACCAACCATAAAGACTAAGTCCCAATCTTCCTTCTCCAGAAGTTCCCTAACTTTCTCAACAAGCCTTTTCGTTACGTACCTCATGTTAACCTTGAAGTCAAATCTTGGGTTTAATTTAACTGGCTCAACTATGTGCCTTGAGACAGCTTTCTCCAAGTATTCCTTTAGGAGAACCATCGGCTCAAATGTTACATGGAGTGTTGTTACGTCGTTGCCTATTTCTTGCCATGCCTTAGCTATTGGATAAACTTCCACTATTCCTGTATAGGCTCCAATTGCAAGAACTTTGCCAAATTTCTCCATTGGAGCAGGATTGCCTAAAGGACCCGCAACGTTCAATATATAATCCCCCTCGCTCAGCTCAAGGGCCATTTTCATCGTTGTTTTACCTCTAGTAAAGGCTATCAGTACTATCCAGCCCTCTTCCCTGTCCCACATTACTGGAGTCAAAGGAATTCTCTCACCGTTTGGAAACGCCCTAATGATGACAAACTGTCCTGGTTGCACCTTTCTGGCTACATGAGGTGCGTGAATCTTATACCAAGTGTTTCTCATAGCAATCTCTCTCTTTTCAAGGATCTTATACACTATGAACACCTCCGTTCAAATGAACATCTTTGAACATTACATAAGGTTTTGAACATTTTGTGCTTATAAAATTATTGTAAACTAAAGGTTGACATCTCTACTTAATGCTGGAGATACTCAAAACAAATTAATGAAAATTTAGGATAGATGTTAAGTTATTGTGTTTAACAAAAAGAGACTTAAAGCAAGACAATTTCCTTCGAGTGATGGTGAGAATTTACATAGAGAATTACGGATGTGCGAGAAATAGAGCAGATGGGGAGATGATGGCTGCCCTGCTTTACTTAGCGGGGCATGAACTTGTTAGTGACGAGAATGATGCTGAAGTAGTTGTCGTAAATAGTTGTGCTGTTAAAGACCCAACGGAGAGAAAAATTGCAAGGAGGATAAAGGAACTCCTAGATGAAGGAAAAAAAGTTATAGTCACGGGATGCCTACCTCACGTCAATCCAGACGTTATAGATGAGAGAGTTTCCGCGATTTTGGGCGTTAAAAGTATAGATAGAATTGTGCAAGCAGTTGAATATGCCTTAAGAGGGGAGAAATTAATAAGTGTACCCGACTGGAAAAAGAGGAATCTTGACAAGCTTGACTTACCTAGACTTTCACCCAGGGGAGTTCATTTCATTGTTCCAATAGCCGAAGGCTGTCTAAACGCATGCACATACTGTGCAACGAGACTCGCAAGAGGCGTTCTCAAGAGTTATTCTCCAGAAAAAGTCGTTGAGTGGGTGAAGTGGGCTATAAGACAAGGATACAAGGAGATATGGCTCTCCGCAGAAGATACTGGATGTTATGGGTTTGACATAGGGACTAACCTTGCAAAGCTTCTTGACGAAATAACCTCGATAGAAGGGGAGTTCAGAGTTAGGGTTGGCATGATGAATCCAAATCATGTAATGAAATTCCTTGACGAACTAATTGAAGCTTACAAGGACGAAAAGATATACAAGTTTCTCCATCTCCCAGTCCAGAGCGGAGATAATGAAATTCTAAGGAAGATGGGAAGGACTTACACAGTTGAAGAGTTTGAAGAAATTGTGAACGCATTCAGGAGAGAGTTTCCAGACCTTAATCTCCATACCGATATAATAGTGGGCTTTCCTGGGGAGAGCGAGGAGGCATTTCAAAAAAGCGTTGAGTTGATAAAGAGGATAAGACCCGATAAGGTCAATGTGTCACGTTATTCCCCAAGACCTGGAACCATAGCAGCAAAGTGGAAACAACTTCCAGGGTGGATTGTAAAGGAGAGATCTAGAATAATGCATAGAATAAGGCTACAGATAAGCTATGAGATTAATCAAAGATACATTGGAAAGAAGGTAGATGTCCTAGTTCATGGAGAGGGTAAGAAGGGAAACATAGATGCAGTAACAATGAACTACAAGCATATAATCCTTCCCCATGGAGAAAAAGGGGAGTTTGCAACTGCAAAAGTTAAAGGAGCTACATCAACATATCTTTTAGGTGAGATAGTTAGCTAAGGTTTTTAATAACTTATTCCAAAATTATTCTGGTGAGGTAAATGGGGAAAAGGTTGCAGGCTCACAATATCAGGATAAGAACGTTCATTCATGCTACAGAAGACCCTGAAAAAGTTTTGGAGGCCTTGGAAACATTATTCCCCGAAGATATTTCGGCAAAGGATGTCGAGTTTGAAGTCATAGAAACAGAGGGCTACTTTGGAAACCCAATTCTTGTCGTGGATGCTGAACTTAGGCACTCAAGAAATGTAAGAAAATTCCTTGAGAATCTCAGAAATCTCCTAAGTGAAGAAGATAGAAAATACCTCTGGGAGCATGCGGAGGAAAAAGTTGATGAAACAGGAACTTTTTACATAAGATTTGATAAGCAAAAGGCATATTTGGGAGAGGTAAAGGTGAGTGAAGGCGAGGATGTAATACACGTAAGGATAAAGGTAAAAGCATTCCCAATGAAAAAAGAGAGTGTAGTTAAAGCCGTAAGAGAGTGGTTGGAGGGTGAGGAGTGAAGTTCATTGAGATGGATATTAGGGGTGAGGATGCATATAATTTTGCTAGAGAATTCTTCGACGATGTTGTATTCTCGTATGAAGTCCCTCCCGGAAAGCTCGAGAAGGAAGAGCTAAAAAAAGTAAAGGATGTATATGGTAAAGTTGCAATAGTCCTTGTAAATCCTCAACCTTCAACAGTAAAAGAAGCCCTAAGGTTCAAGCAGAATTACCTGATTTACGTCGAATCTAAGGATCTTAGGGTTGTAAGGTATTCAATTGAAAGAGGCGTCGATGCAATAATATCCCCCTGGGTCGGAAGGAAGGATCCCGGACTTGATCACGTTCTGGCAAGGATGATGAGTAGAAAAAACATTGCCCTTGGGTTTTCTCTGAGACACCTGTTAGGAGTAAACTCATATGAAAGGGCAAACATGCTTAAGTTCATGATAAAGGCGTGGAAACTCGTGGAGAAATACAAAGTTCCAAGGTTTATAACGAGCTCGGCAAAAGAGAAATGGGAAGTGAGAGGGCCCAGGGACTTAGCAAGTTTGGGAATAGCACTTGGCATGGAGATCCAACAAGCAAAAGCATCACTTTCTACATATCCGGAGATCATCCTGAAAAGGCTTAAATAATATCATCTCACAATTTTAGTGATACAGTATCTGGACACAATTACCCAAAATGAGAACAGGCTAAAAGTTAGGGAGGGTGGAGGGTTGGACATAGATCTTCTCTTGTCAACTCCTGAAGAACTCGAAAGGGAGGGATACAAGAAAATAAAGGAAGGTAAAATTAAAGACGGTGTTAAAATGCTTGTGAGAGCAGCAAAACTCTACGAAGACAAAGGAGAGATCCAAAAAGCTGCAAGCTTGTATAAAGAGGCTGGGGTAATACTAAAGGAGAGGCTCAATCTTTATGAACAGGCGAAACCTCTAATGCTCAGAGCAGCTTATCTATACATAAGGATTATCGAGAGGGAGATAGACAAGAATGAAGTAAACCTAGAAAGACTAACATCTTCTTGTCTTAATGTAATTGAAGCGTTTACGTTTTTAGGAGACTCAAGAAATCTAAAGAAATATGCTAGAGAGTTCGCAAAGATGTATGAGGATCTGGGAGCTAATTATGAGGAGGCTGGTGAGATAGAATCTGCCATAGTCGCATATGAGTCAGCATATAGGTATTATGACCTATTAAACGACAAGGAAAGCCTTGAGAAGATAGCAGGTAGACTTGTTGAGATATTTGGAAACATAGCAGAGGAAGCAATAGCAGAAGAAAGATATGAGGACAGCGGAGAAGCTTTTGAGAAAGTTGCAAACTATATAAAGACTATCTTTGGCTACGAGGAGAGGTACAGAGAACTAATGGAAAATGCCGGGAAACATTATGAAAAGGCTAGCAAACTAGCATATGCAGAGGGAGATCTTGAAACAATGACAAGACTACTTCTAAAAGCTCAGTATGCATACCTCCTCGCTAGGAATTTTAACAGGGCAAACCTCATTGGTGTTAATCTAATAAAGATGCTCAATCAAGTTATTGAAAACTATAGGAGGTCTGGAAGGTTTGAAGTTGTCGGAGACAAGTTGCTTGAACTTGCAGAGGCCTTAATTGGTCTAGGAAAGTTTGAGAATGCTATGAAAGCCTACACAGAAGCTCTTGAGGAAACTGAAGGGAGAGTAGATTTGAGGGCCAGAATAAGAGTCGCAATAATTAAGTACCTTGCGGCAAAAGACATGAGTCTAGAGCTCTTAAGGGTGCTCGATGCTGTAGATTTCCTGATAAAGCATGCAAAATTCTTAGATGCAATTGAACTGGCAGAAAATGCTATTAGGGAGTACGAAGAAGGGGAGGAAATAATAAAGGCACTCTACAAAGCCGAGGGAATATCCCTCAAGTAAACCATCTCTCGATCAGATAACCCTTCTCCCTGAGAAATACTCTAGCCCTTTCCCTGATAAGCTTTTCAGCCTCCATCGTACTCATATCCATGGTTCTCATTACGAAGTCCGCAGTTTTTGCGAAGTATAATGGTATCAACGGTTCTGCATTTGATATCACACCATTCTTGTAAGCTACTGCACCATCAAAGAGAACATGAGCCCAGAGATCATCCGGGAACTCAAATGTCCTTATTGCCTCTTCCACATGCTTGAACGTTTCGTCGGATAGAACTCTCTTTAAAACTTCTTTCTCTTTCTCCCATAATTCCCTTGCCCTCTGCTTAAGCAACTCCAAGGTTACCTTAACTGCCTCAGGCTCTCCTTTAACTTCTTCTCCCCAGGTTTCAACTGGCTTTATATCTCTCACATCCTTCCAAGCATTCTCGTACCTTTTCATTAGCATGAAGAGGGTTCCTACGACCTGGTTGAACATTGGACCTAATGAAGCCGCTGGATCCTTCGGATTGTGAATCTTCATACCGAGACTAACTTGAATGACCTTCCTCCTGTTCGCTATTGCTGTAGTTGTGAGGAATATGTCCACACCAAACCTTGCAACATCCGTCTTCCAGACTTCCTCGTTTTCCAAGTATATATCAAGCATCTTTGAGCTTATCCCAAAGTCCCCTCCAATCGGTTGCCTAATGTCAACCCCGTAAAGAGAAGCTGTCATAGGGTAGGCTATGTTGTTTGTAATCGTCCCGTCCCACTTATGTCTTAAATACAGGGGAGCGACAAAGTCATAGCCATCTTCTATAGGCTTGGCAAACTTGTAAATCCATTCTGGGGTTATGCTTCTCAAGTCACTATCAACAAACACAACAGCATCAGCATCCCTCTCCCTGGCAAACTCCATGATCTCCTTCATAGCACTTCCTTTCCCCGGAATCGGCCACTTGTAGACAAAACTATGAACTTCAACTCCCTCTGGAACCTTGGTTGATAGTACTACATCCCTAGTACCATCAGTACTCCCACCGTCTGCATTGACTATAATCCCTCCCCCAAAATACTTCTTTAAGCCCTCAGCGGCTTGCTTCACTACATACCCTATAGTATCGGCATTGTTATAGCTAGGTATTCCGACTACTACTTTCATCTTCACCACCTCCACATATAGCCTCCCGAAATATCTTTTTAAAACTTTCAGTAACTAAATCCTCCGTTAAGGGAACCTAAAAGAGTTTGAACTTTTTATGATCAACGAAGTCATTTAGATGTCTATTTTTGACATTGAAAAGTGACCGTCACTTTTTTTAACCTTAACTAATTCTAAGTAGTAATAGGTGGGTCACCATGCCAGAGAGACTAAAGGTAGGCGTGGTAGGCTGTGGTAACATCTTCAATCTCGCACATAAACCCGCATTAAAGGCCATGAGGAAAACCGTGAAAGTAGTTGCCGTTATGGACATAGATGAGGAGGCAGCAAAAAAAGCTGGAAAGGAGCTGAATGCAAAAGTGTACACGAATCTTGACGAATTTTTAGAGGAGGATATGGACGTTGTAGAAGTGCTAACGCCAACATACACTCACAAGGATATCACAATAAAAGCTCTAAAGGCTGGAAAGCATGTGATCGTTGAAAAGCCAATTGCTCGGACTATAGAAGAGGCAAAAGAAATGATAAAAGAAGCCGAGCAACAGGGATTAAAGTTATTCGTAGGTCATGTAAGGAGGTTTGACAAGAGATGGATACAGATAAAGGACGTCATAAAATCAAGGAACATCCTGCCGATGCAGATCAGAAAAACTGAAGTACAACACCTTCCATTTCCAGCGGATTACTGGTATTGGGATGAGAGTAAGAGCGGAGGCGTCGCCGTCGATTTAGGAGTCCACGTGACAGATTTCCTCAGATGGTTCTTTGAAAGCGAGCCCATAGAAGTTTTTGCCGCTGGAAAGGCAATTAGAGGGGAGGCAAGAGTAAACAAGACGTATGACCACGTTATAATGTTCATAAAATTCGAAGGAGACAAAACTGGAATAGCCGAGGTTAGCTGGAGCTATCCACTCCCAGCTAAGTACGGAGTGTTCTACCACCACTTAGATATAATAGGTAAGAACGGAAGGATAAGGTACACTCCCCTTGATACTCCAGTAGTTGGAGTTGTAAAGAGCACCTTCGAAATGCCAAGGTTCTCTCCAATGCTATCAACCTTCCCAGAGGCATTTGAAGCTGAGCTCAGACACTTCTTCGAATGCATCAGGAGCGACTGTGAGCCAGTAGTTACAGCAAAAGACGCTTTGATAGCCCTTTACATAGCCGAAAAGGCCAGAGAGAGTATCAGGAAGGGAGAACCTGTAAAACTCGACATCAGCGAGGTGATGTGAAATGGTTAGGTTCGGTGTAATTAGCTATGCTCACCCCCATGCAATTAGATATGCATCCACAATAAGAGCGAGTAGGAGGGCAAAGCTTGTTGCAATTTCGGGAGATGGAGCAAACTCAAACGTTGCAAAAGTAGATGCAAGAAAATTCGGAGCAAAATTCTACCAAACTTATGAGGAGCTACTAAAGGACAAAACCGTAGAAGCAGTTTACATAGCAATCGAAACTTACAGGCACAAAGAAGTCGCAATTAGAGCTGCCGAGGAAGGAAAGCATATACTGTTAGAGAAACCAATAGCACTAACAATAGAAGATGCAAAGGAAATAATCAAAGCAGCAAAAAAGGCTGGGGTCAAGCTCATGGTACCCTTCAACCCAAGATTCACCCAGCCACTAAAGAAAGCCAAGGAAATGATAGTTAATGGGGAAATTGGAAAGCTAGAATACATCTATGCAATATCAGAGTACGTGAAACCACCGATGTTTCTGGAAGGGCTCGACACAAGCTGGTTCTTCGATGAAAGGAAGAGCGGTGGGGGAGGGTTCATGGACACAGCACCTCATGGGATTGACTCATTATTCTGGCTAACAGAGAGTGAACCAACAAGAGTATATGCAGACATAGGATCAAAGATATGGGGATTTAAGGTAGATGATATAGGAACGGCCCTCATAGAGTTCAAAAACAACGTTGTTGCACTGCTAACAGCAGGGTGGGCAAATCCCAAGGGCTATCCCTACGGACTTGAGATGAAGTACTACATCGTTGGAGATGACGGCTTCCTCGACATAAGAACTGCATACCCAGACTTTACAGTCTACCAAGAAAGAACAGAGAAAATCTACTGGGAGAGGCCAGATGTTGAAGGTATAATAAACGCATTCATTGATGCAATAATCCAAGACAAAGAGCCACCCATAACTGGAGAAGATGCTCTTAAGAATCTAGCAGTAGTTCTAGCCGCCTACGAGTCATCAAAAACAGGAAAAGCAGTAAAAATAAAGCTCTAATTCTAATCTTTCTTTATTATTCCAGAGACTAGATCCCAAATGGCCTTCTCTGGATCCTTAGCCTTAGTGACCCCACTTGCTAGCAAAACACCAACCGTTCCAAGTTCTATAGCCTTCTTAACATCCTCGCCAGTTGAAATACCTGCCCCACAGAGAACCTTAACGTCCGGGTTCACCTTCTTAACGAGCTCAACGGTATCAGTAATTACCTCCGGCTTCGCCTTGCTAACAGGTATCCCGGTTCCTATAAGCTCTGGAGGCTCAACAGCCACATAATCTGGATTTAAGGCAGCAACTGCCGCACTTACTGCTGGATTGTTAGAGCAGACCATTGTCATGAGGCCAACCTCTTCAGCCCTCCTTATTGCAGCTTCAAGATCAGCAAGAATCATCCTGTTCTCTGAGTGGTTTAAGAGCGTTCCGACGGCTCCGGCCTCTTTAACTGCCTCTGGGAGCACATGACCAGTATGGCTCCCAGGCTTTATCGGGTCAATGTGCTGAGCAAAAACTGGGATCTCAACGCTCTCTGCAATCATTCTAAGGTCAGCAAGCTGAGGAGCAACTACTATTGTTACCCCTGTTTCTTTGTATACTTTCTCAGCGGCTTTGGCTATTTCAAGAGCTCTCTTCCCAGTCGCTTCAATATATGTCTTAAAGTTTATAGCAATAATTGGCTCCTTAAGCTTAGCCATGGTTATCACCAAAGGTGAATAGCTAGTAATGTTATTAAATGTTTTTCACAACAGGACTAACAATGGGTAAAATACCTTCGAAGAAGTTGAATTACGTAGAGGTATTTTCAGAGTCCAATGCTGATAAGATTTCCTGAACCTCTCTGAGGTTTCTAGCCTTGAAGTCCGCATCAACTTTATCTCCTAAAGCTATTGATACGTCAGCTTCCCTAAACATTGAGATATCATTCTCCCAATCCCCTACTGCAACAGTTAAAGAGGGGTTAACTTCTCTCTTTATCCTCCCTAAAACCTCTCCCTTATTGTCAAAAGTTACCCTGACTATGACTTCTCCCGTTATTTCCCCCCTCTCATTGAACACGAGTTCATTGGCAACTACATAGTCAGCACCAAGAACTTGACCAATCTTCTTTGCCAAGCACATAAGTCCGCCACTTATTATGGCCGTCCTGTAATCATTCTTCTTAAGCCACTCAAAGAGCTCAACAGCATATGGCCTCAGCTCTATCTTAGAAAACGCCTCTTCAACCTCCTCCCTCTTCCTCCCCTTCCATAGAGATGCATCAAGCTTAGCCCATTCATAGTACGTTATCTCACCCGAAAAGAAGAGCTTCATATTTTTCTCAGCTTCTCTGCATGTTCCAAACTTCTTGTGCAGTATTTCCCAACTTATCATATCGGTTAATGTTCCCTCGAGGTCAAAAGCTATAAGCTTCATTCTTTCCACCCATATTCTCCTATTAGAGGGACAAAAGCTACTCCCCCTCTCTTTTTAATTTCAACACTCCCATCCTTACCCTTTACTACCTCGAGAAGCTCCTGCCACATATGATAGCTCCCCACGGGGATTATAAGCTTACCCCCGGGCTTAAGTTGCTCGACAAGTGGTTCCGGAACTTTAGGTGCTCCCGCGGTAACTATTATGACATCATAAGGTGCCTTTGGGGGAAATCCCTTGGTACCATCCCCAAGGATTACATGAACATTCTTTACTCCAGCCCTTTCAAGATTTTTCTTTGCGAATTCGACAAGTTCGGGGATTCTCTCAATTGTGTAAACATCGTTTTTAACGAGGTAAGAAATGAGAGCCGCATTCCATCCACTTCCAGTTCCGACTTCAAGAACGTTCATTCCAGGCTTTAACTTGGCGAGTTCAAGCATTATAGCAACCATATGGGGAGCAGATACAGTTTGACCAGCAGGAATTGGAAGAGGTTCATCGAGATGAGCATACCTCTTGAACCTATCCTCAACAAAAAGGTACCTCGGATACTTTAGAAAAGCTTCTTTAACCTCCTTACTTTTAATTATTCCCTCCCACTCAAGCATTTCGACAGTTCTCTTCCATTTTTCGTATAGCTCTTCCTCCCTCATCAAGCCCCCGTTGGTTGAACATTTTATTAAACCTTTGTTGTACAAAACCCGAAAATGTTATACAGAATGTACCTCTCTATTATTCTAGAACCCCTTCAGGAGGTACTAAAAATGAGAATAGCCCTTGTCCGAGTGAATCCTGGAAAAAGTGGGTATACATCAGCCTATGGATATATTGCGCCGCCTTTAGGTCTTTTATCTCTCGCGGGAGCAGTTAAAGACATTGCAAAGGTCAGAATAATTGATGGAGAAGGGAGAGGGTTATCAAACCAAGAAACCATTGAGGAAATTGAAGAATTTAATCCTGATATAGTCGGGTTTACCACAATCGCCTCAACCTATATAAACACATCCCTCAAGATTGCAAAAAGTCTAAGAAGAGAAAAGTTGGACAGTCTCATAGTATTTGGAGGTCATCATGCCACCTTCACTTATCCACTGATTTTAAAAGAAGGAATAGACGCCGTCGTTATTGGGGAAGGAGAAGCTACTTTTAGGGAGTTAGTAGAAAAGTTAGAAGAGGAAGGGGACATAAAGGAGGTTAGGGGAATAGCCTATGCGGAGGATGGGAGAATAAGAGTTTCATACAGAGAACCAATAGTCAATCTTGATGATTTGCCCATGCCAGCTTATGATCTTGTTGATCCAAAAACATATACGGCTACTATCCTTGGAGAGAACGTCAAGATAGCTTCAATAGAGACGTCTAGAGGATGTCCATACAATTGTGAATTTTGTAGTGCTTCTGCAATGTGGGGACATGCATGGAGGTGGAAAAGTAACGATCGTGTTATTAGAGAGCTAGAATACGTGAAAAATCTAGGCTACAACTGGGTCTTTTTTGTGGATGATAACTTTGTAGTTCCCCTCAAATATCAAGAAAGGCTAAAACTGCTAGATGCAATCATAGAAAACGGCCTCAACGACCTTAATTTTATAATACAAATTAGAGCGGATATAATAGCAAAACACCCTGAGCTTGCTAAAAAGCTGGCAAATGCAGGTGTTAAAATTGCGTTTATAGGGATAGAGTCAGGAAGTGAAGAAGTCCTTAGAGGCATGAGGAAAGGGCTTAAAAAAGAGGACACAGTAAATGCGGTTCAACTATTAAGCGAGCATGGAATCGTTGTCTATGGAGGAATAATAATTGGTGCACCTTATGAATCCAGGAAAGACAGAAAAGCTACATACAAATTTGTTCAAATGCTTGGAGACAATGGCCTTGATGCAATACAGATCTCGATATATACTCCACTTCCTGGAAGCGATTCCTTTTACAAGGCTCTCAAAGATAAAGCTCTTTTAACTCTTAATTGGGACTTTTACGATGCCCTCCATCCTGTAATGAGAGTGAAGGAGAAACTTTGGAGGCTATACTTTGAAAGCAGAGAAAAGACGTATATGTTTTACCTAAAGAAGTGGTGGCATGGCGTTACTAAAAAAGCTAAAAGGTACTCAAAGCCAATTTTAAGCAATGCAAAGCGTTATGTGATGCTCAGGCTCCCACGCTATATAAAGAACTTCCTCAAGCTTCCAATTGAGAGCATCCTAGTTCAAAGGGAAATTTTAAGATCAGGAAAAAATATCGATGAACTCACGGCCAAAATCCTCGAAGAAGTCTACATTGAGCATATAACGTCTTATTTAAAGCTGTTCCACGAAACAATATTAAAACAACAGAAGCAATTAAGGTATGCAAAAAGAAGCTAAAGCATTTACCTTTTGAAAGCCTCACCCTTTATAGGGAGAGTTAAAATACCTTGATTTCCGGGATCTTCATAAGCTTTAGTGTTCCATGGCAGGATTTTAAAGTTTTTAATCAGGCATCTTCAAGATTAGCCCTCTACATTTGCCTGGTTTTGGGTTTTAAATTATCTCATCGAATTTTTATCCTCAATCTACGAAAACTTTATAAATCTCATCCAAAAGCACACGAATGGGAGTGGCCGGGGTGGTGTAGCCTGGTTAGCACAGGGGACTGTGGATCCCCTAGCCCGGGTTCAAATCCCGGCCCCGGCCCCAGAAAAGAACTATTCTGAAGATAAATATTTAGAAGGGCCTCTTCAAGCAATTGAGACATGTTAATCCCGCTGTTCTTTGCAAACTCAACTAAATTAGCCTGACTGAAAGTGTTACATTTTCTTTTTTCAGGCCTCATCCCTTGGGGCGGGGAGTAGGTAACCTCACAATGTTGTTCAGTCGCATAAAGAAGTCGAGGAATTAAATGTTCGACAGGGAATATGAATTCAACAAAATTATCTCAGCAATAAACGATGGGGTGCCGCTTATAGTAGTTACGGGCATTCACCGTGTAGGTAAAACGACGCTCGTAAAAGTCCTGCTCAACGAAATAAACATACCCATTATTCATACAGATGCAAGAACTCAAGTAAGAAAATTTAGATGAAGTATCCTTAGCTCTATAAAGCAGTTTTAGGAAAGTTGGGAAAAGTTTACAGTACTAGTCTGCACAGCCTTAATGAGGCATTGTTTATAAGACCTCTCAACAAAATTGTAGAAGGTAGGGTGAAAATAGTATGAAAGCTAAGCGTGAGGCACTAATAAGCTTGTTCCAGGCAATAGAAAGAGGAGAAGTTGACAATGACATAATAGATCTTCTACTTCTCATTAATTCTATAAAGGGGATATACACAACGTCATCCTGCTCTGGAAGAATAGGGATTCTTGAGGAACCAGCTTTAGGAGCAAAACCGCTTTCCAGATGGCTAATTAAAGTTCACAGACCATTAAAGTTTGAAGAGGCGAAAGAAGCATTAAAAAGAGCAGAATCTGGGATAATCTTCCTTAAAAGCCAGCCACCGATTTTTCATGTTGTTGCAGAAGATCTTGAAAAGGCGATAGCAGTTCATGAAATAGGACTAGCGAGTGGGTTTAAATACACGACATTTAAGGCGATATCATCACGATATCTCGTGGAGATAAACGGAACAGAATACTTAACGACTCCACTCGGCAGAGATGGTAAGATTCTTGTTGATGATGAATACCTCGAGTTCGCTATAGATATAGGAAATAAAATGCTCGAGAGAGGCAAATCAAGACTCCCTAGACTCTACAAGAACTTTGAAAAATTAAAAGATGAGCTTGGGGAGGATCCCCTTTTCAAAAATCTGAGTAAGGCGAAGTTTTAGATATAAGAAGCTGCCAGTCCAGAAGGGCATTCTCTACAATGTACCTCCACTTCTCGTAACAGTCAGTGGGCAGGCTCTCTAGGTGTGAAATGTCCTGAGTTAAGGAAAATTTTCTTATTGCTCGGTCAAAGGGCTTATCATTTCCACAGTTGTGAGGGCCTCTGGGCGAACCCGCACCGACGGGATCTGAGAGAAATCTCTTCCCTGGAAACTTCCTCTTAGCCCATTTAAGAATTTCAACAACGCTCCACAGCCAGGGTGTCCTATACTCCCCTCTCTCCCATATTTTTTCATAAAGTGTCCCCTTCTGAATGTTGGTGATGTTTATCGAAAAGGTGTCTGTGTAAGGTTCTGCCTTTTCAATGCTATACTTGGCATCTTCTATTGCATCCCTCTCCGATAGGAAAATTGGCTTAAAGAGTAGGTAAGTTTTGACTCTTGCCCCTGCCTCGTGGATAATCTCACTAGCTCTAATAAACTGAGAGAAAGTGTTGCCCTTATTTATGGATACATCTGCTATGTCGTCATTTGCCGTCTCAAGTCCTAAGGCTACTTCAAACCACTTTCCTTCGATTATTTCAACAAGCTCCTTTACCCAATCTTTTCTGATTATCTCACTCCTGGTCTCAACGACAACCTCATAAACATTATCAAGCTTCGCAATTTCTTCAAATATCCTTCTCCTAGTTTCTCTTCTAACTTCAGCAGAATCAAAGAACGATCCAGATGTGAATATTCTTATTCCAAATCTACCCTCCTTCCCCTTTATCTTTTCTAGTGCCTTGAGAAAATAAGATAGAATCTCCTCCTGAGAAGTTTTCTTAGGTGATTGGGCAGGATATGAGCACATATAACAAGGATTTCCAATTCTATACCTATAACACCCGATTGTTGGGAGAATAACATAAAGCACTTTCCCAGGTTTTCCAGCAACGTTATCTTCACTAACCCAATACATGGATTTGTCATCAGCCCTATTACTTAAAAGCATTATTAACATGGAAAGGGCCAGCAAACGTTTTAAATAAAAAACAACAAAGAACTTTTTTGATGATTGACGGACAAGTAAGAACTTTTAGCAGGACAGTAAAAGCAACGATGCCTTTACATTTTTTGAGTAACCTACCTATACCTCCCGATGAAACGTTGAATTCAATAGATTACACTCTGAAAAATTTTCAGGAGGTGAACGGTGATGAGTGATTTTGGTGTGTTATCCCTGTTGCCACCTCTAGTTGCTATAGTACTTGCAATATGGACTAAAAGGGTTGTCTTTGCTCTATTTGCAGGTGTTTGGACTGGAGGAGTCATGGCAGCAGGATGGAACCCAATAACTGGAACTATCAAAACGTTCGAATGGGTTATAAACAACGTTACCGACAGTTGGAATGCAACAATACTCGTATTCGACTTCCTCATCGGTGCTGGCGTTGGGCTGATTTATAAGTCAGGAGGAGTTCACGCAGTTGCTAACGCAATAACAAAGAGAATAAAAACAAGTAGGGATGCTTCATTGCTAGGATGGCTTCTTGGAGTGCTCGTGTTCTTTGATGACTATACGAACACGATTATAGTGGGTAACACGATGAGGCCTATAACGGACAAGATGAGGGTTTCCAGAGAGATGCTCGCCTATATAGACGACTCAACAGCAGCCCCAGTAGCGGGTATAGCTATAGTATCAACGTGGATTGGATACGAGCTCGGTCTTATTAAGGAGGCCTTCTCAAAGCTCAACATTACGATGGGAGAGTACTATGCCTGGCTCCACAGTGTTCCCTATAGGTTCTACTCAATATTCGCAATAATTCTCGTGTTCATAGTAGCATACACACACAGGCACTATGGTGCAATGCTGAAGGCCGAGATGAGAGCAAGAACTACAGGAAAAGTCGTGAGAGATGGAGCAAAACCACTCATGGCAACGGAGAGCGATCTTGGAACTCCAAAAATCGAGAAAGGTAGCATTCACTTCTTCGTATGGCCAATACTCGCCCTAGTTTTCGTGACCCTATATGGTCTCTACTACACTGGTAAATCAGCATGTGAAGGAACATGTGGCATGATGGACATTTTGGGTAATGCAGATTCAGCTACATCTCTGCTCTGGGGTTCATTTGCAATGGTGATAGTTGCCCTGGCACTAGTACTCTTCACAAAGACAATGACAGTAGAAGAAGCCGAGAATGCAATAATTCAGGGAATGAAGCAGATGATGATGGCAACTGTTATTTTAGTTCTAGCATGGAGCATTAAGAGTGCAACCGAGGCAGTTGGAACTGCCGACTATGTTGTAAGGCTTGCGGAGAGTGCAAAGGTCCCAGCGGGGGTTATTCCAATAATAATATTCCTAACAGCAATGTTCATCTCATTCACGACGGGAACAAGCTGGGGAACCTTCGGAATTTTAATGCCGATAGCAATACCACTTGCCTATAAACTCGCTCCTCACGACCCACACGTTCTCTTCGCCAGCATAGGCGCTGTCTTCGCTGGAGGTATCTTCGGAGACCACTGCTCTCCAATTAGCGATACAACGATAATGAGTTCGATGTTCTCAGGTTCTGACCACATAGACCACGTCACAACCCAGATACCATACGCCGTAACGGCGGCAAGTGTTGGTATAGTTCTATACATCCTCTTCGCAGTCGGAATAAGAAGTCCAGTGGTGCTTCTCCCAATAGGCCTAGTTCTCTTAGTCTTAGCATGGTACTTCCTCAGCGAATGGTATGGGAAGAAGTACGGCATACCCCACGGAAGAGTTCCAATTTACCCAACTGAAATTTCTGAGTGAACTTTTAATTTTCCTTTTCTATTTATCTCTTAGGTGTGACTCATGGGATTGATAGAGGATAAAGCTCTAGTCGAAGCAGCACTTTTCGTGGCGGGAAGACCGCTTAGCGTCAAAGAGTTATCAAAAGCGTTGGGGATAAAATCCCTGGACTATCTAGAGAAGCTTATAGAACTGATAGCAAGTGAATACGCAGAAAGAAAAAGTGCAATAGAAGTGGTAAAAGTCGCCGGAGATAAGTGGGTAATGCAGGTAAAGCAGGAGTACTCACAGAGGGTCATTCATCTCATGCCAAAGCCCGAGCTAAGACCTGGAGAGCTGAAGACGCTTGCTCTGATAGCGTATCTTCAACCAGTTGAGCAGAGCAAGATAATAAAACTCAGAGGAAGCCAGGCGTATGAGCATATAAAGAGGCTCATAGAAATGGGCCTAATTTATGCTGAGCCCTATGAAAGAACTAAGCTTCTAGGAACAACCCAGAAGTTTGCAGAGCTTTACGGCTTTCCAGAGAACGATCCAAATATAATAAAAGAGGCCTTCAAGAAAGTTATACATGCGGAATACTCAGACCTTATGGAGAAAATAGAAAAGGGAGAAAAAAAGGGTAAGAGAGAGGAAGAAGGAGAAGAGAGTTAAAATAAGTCCTTTTAACCCCTTAACATTTTTCTACCAAAAAGAGAAAAGGTGTTTCTTGGAAATCTTAGTAGAAATCAGAGAGAAAGCCAAATACAGCCACCAAAGGCTTTTCTTCCAAAAGGTTTAAATACCAAAACCACAAGATTACTACTTAGGTGAGTGGTGTGGCGATGATCACGAAGGAAGAGATAGTCGAGAAAATTAGAAGAGAAACAGGGATGAGTATAGAAGAAATTGAAGATAGAATCCGAGAACTCATGAGGATACATGATATCTCAGAACATGCAGCAGCTCTATTGCTTGCAGAAGAACTTGGAGTTATAACAACAGAGGAAACCAGCGCCATGAAGATCTCCGATTTAAGGCCCGGAATGACAGATGTTAACATCGTAGGGAGAGTTCTCAAGAAATATCCGCCCAGGGAGTATACAAAGAAAGACGGCTCACTCGGCAGGGTGGCCAGCTTGATAATCTATGATGACACAGGAAGAGCGAGGGTTGTGCTTTGGGACTCAAAAGTTCTAGAGTACTATGACAAAATAGAAGTTGGGGACGTTGTGAAGGTTCTCGACGCTCAGGTTAGGGAAAGTCTTTCTGGACTACCAGAGTTGCATGTGAACTTTAGGGCGAGGATCGTTCTCAACCCAGAGGATCCAAGGGTTGAGGATATCCCCCCAATAGAAGAAGTCAGAATAACAACATACACTAGAAAGAAGATAAAGGACATTGAAGCTGGTGACAGGTTTGTTGAAGTTAGGGGTACAATAGCAAAAGTTTACAGAGTCCTCGTTTACGATGCTTGTCCAGAGTGTAAGAAGAAAGTTGACTACGACCCAGGAATGGGTGTGTGGATTTGCCCAGAGCATGGTGAAGTCGAACCGATCAAAATTACAATACTAGATTTTGGCCTCGATGACGGAACTGGCTACATAAGGGTCACGTTATTTGGAGACGACGCCGAGGAACTGCTCGGTGTTAGCCCGAACGAGATCTCGGAAAAGATACGAGAAATGGAAAGCATGGGAATGAGCATGAAAGAAGCTGCCAGGAAACTTGCAGAAGAGGACTTTTACAAGATAGTTGGGAAAGAGATAGTTGTGAGAGGAAACGTCATAGAGGACAGGTTCTTAGGGCTAATACTGAGGGCATCTTCCTGGGAGGAAGTCAATTACAGGGAAGAGATTGAGAGAATAAAGAGAGAACTTGAGGAAATGGGGGTGATGTGAAATGGAACAGCAAATTCGAAGAAGAAAACCAGCTATTGAGAGAAAAATAAGTGAGATTAGGGAAGATGACACGAGGATATCAATAATAGGTAAGGTAATCAAGGTCGACAAGATGGAGTACATGTTCTGGGTGGATGACAAGACTGGAGTAGCGATGGTAGAGGCGGAAAGCGACCTGCCAAGAGTCGGTCAGGTTGTTAGGGTAATAGGGAGAATCATAAGGAATGAAGAAGGAATGCACATATACGCTGAGGTTATTCAGGACTTCAGCGACGCAGATTTGGAGGCCCTTGAGGAAATTATGGAGCTTGAAAGAAAGATACTACCCCAGCTTGATAGAGAAGTTATGATGTGGTGGTCAGAATGAAGAAGAGGATGCCCGCGACTAGAGTTTATATTAAAGATATCCTCGAGGGGTACTTCGTCAAAAGTGAGGGAGATTTTGAGCCCAATTACCTGATAACGAGGTACGGGAGGAAGATATACAGGGCAAAGATAGTTGGAACAGTAGTTAGGGAACCCCTAATAGCTGAGGATGAAACTTACGGAAAGTTCCAGATAGATGATGGAACGGGTGTTATATGGGTTCTTGGATTTAGAGACGACACAAAGTTCGCAAAGCTAGTTAAAAAAGGAGACTTAGTTCAAGTTATAGGAAAGATAGCTGAATGGAGAGATGACAAGCAAATACTTGTCGAGGGTGTTGCAAGAGTTCATCCCAATATGTGGATACTGCACCGCTATGAGGCCTTAAAGGAGAAGATAGAGCACATAAGGAAGGCCAGGATAGCACTAGAGATATACAACCAGTACGGAATTACAGCAAAATCCAAGGTCATAGCCAAAAATAAGGGAATAGATGAGGAACTCCTCGAAACAATCGATGAGCTCTACGGGATAATGATGGAGCAGAGGGCCGTTGAAGAGCCTGTTGAAGAACTCTTAGAAGAGGAAATTGGAGAAGAGACTGAAAAAGAAGAGAACGAACTCTTAGAAAAGGCAAAGAAAGATATTCTGGAGATATTGAAGCAAAAGAAAGTTGCTGTTTCGAGGAAATACATAATAAAGAAGCTAGGGGACAAATATGACGAAGAGACAATTGAAGATGCCTTAGCAGAGCTACTAATCGATGGAGAAATCTATGAGCCAGAAACTGGGTACTATAAGTTGCTCTAGAAAATGTTAAGTATTTGAAGGAAGGAATCCTAGAAGGTGGGCATTAATGGAGGAGAGCTCGGGGATGCAACTTGTTAATAAGTTTGTAGTTTCACTGCCCGAAGGAAGGATCCTAGGATACGTTACCGACATTAATGTTGAAGTCTCTGGGGATCAGTATGTATTTATTTTCAAAATGAAGGCAATAGAAAACGTCTCAAGAGGAGAATTCCACTCAGGTATGTTTTCATCCGAAAAGAAAGTAAAAGTAAAGCCCTCGGATATTGTAAATGTAGGGCCTGACGTTATAGTTCTTGGAGATGGAAAAGTTCCCCCACTAAGGGAGATAGAGAGACTAGCCCAAATATCAGAGGAGTATAACAATCTTGTTAGGGAGCTAGAGAAAAAAGAAGAAGAGATAAAGAAGCTAAGGGAGGAAAAAGAAAAACTCGAAAGAGAACTAGAAGAGCTTAAGAGAAAATTAAGAAGACTTGAAGTTCTAGAAGATGACTTCGATCATCTGAAAGAACAACTTCTCAAACAAGAAGGTCAACTTGAGATGGCAAGGGAGTATATTAAACTATTAGAAGGCATAAGGCATGACATTGACTCAATTAAAGCAAATATAGAGAATCTGATTTCAGGATACATAGAAGACATTATGAGGAAGGTGGTTAATGACGAACTAAATGCCAGAGGACTAAAAAGAACACCTATTTAACCAAATATCTTTGGCCCGACAACATGGAGCAGTATTTCAACCATTATGAATATCAAAACTAATGCTATTGCTCCCTTTGGACTTATTTTTACTGCCCTTGTGTCTTCGTCAAAGAATCTCATCAAACCGGCTCCTGTAGGAGGTAGTGTTGTCTTCTCCTTTGCCATTTCACTCTCACCTTGCTACATTGATACAAAACTTATTTATAAAAATTCCCCCTAATTTAACAATGCCCCCGGGAAACCGCGGCGGGGGAGCGAGGCGGCGAGCTGTGATCCCGCTTCGCTCCCCGGGGGCACAGTTATTCATCCTCAATGTAAGGGGCTGTTATAACTTTTCTAATTTCTTTGGCTATTTTTTCACCAATTCCCTCAACTTTCATAAGTTCCGGAACACTAGCGGTGAATACCCTCTCAACGCTACCAAAATGCCTCAATAATCTCTTAGCTAAGGTTGCAGAGACATGCGGAAGACCCTCAACTATTAACCTCTGCCTTTCAGCTAGAGTTAATGCTTTTTTCTCGCTTCTTATCCTTACATCTTTCTCTTTCTCCTCCTGCTCTCTCTTGGCAATCAAATAAATATACTGGGCTGTCTCTTCAGGTGTTGAGGAGAATATTACGGGGACCCCAAAATCAACGGTAACGGCGGCTATCGCACCCCTTATTGCATTTGGATGAACGTTCCTAATTCCGTATAATTGCCCCTCTATTATGATTATTGGCCGAGAATACGCATCTTTAAGTCTCTTTACCTGATCAAATAACCTCCCATCGATTATAGATTGAATGAAGTCATTTGCAGATTTTCTTTCTATCGCGACATCCTCACTAACTATATAATCCCCCACGTCGAGAGTCTTGAATTCTAAAGACACACCAAGCATTTTCAACCTCTTCACAACTTCACTCCTTAACTCCCTCGTATCCACCACTATCCTAACTCCCCTCTTTTCTATCTTTTCTGTTATACTCTTCTCCTCGCTTCTCTTCTCAAGCCAAGCTTCCAATGTCCTCTTTTCTTCCTGCTTTTTAACAAAGCTCTCCAATGAAGTTTGCCTTTGCTTTTTGACCATCTGGCTTACTTTCCTTATTGTTTCTTGCATAACCTTCTCCTTCTGTCTTGAACTCCAGTAATAGGCCTCATCCCTAGTGCCCTTCGCCATTAATATTACAACCCTTCCTGGCCTATGCCTTCCAGTTCTTCCTCTCCTTTGAATACTCCTAATTGCAGAGGGCACGGGTTCGTAAAATACCACTAGATCCACCTCAGGGACATCCAAACCCTCTTCACCAACGCTAGTTGCCACCAAAACGTTGAATTCACCCCTAGAAAATTCATCCAAAACCAGCTTCTGTTCCCTCTGACTCATTCCTTTATCGTTCTCCTTAGTAGCCTGGCCAACAAATCTCTTAGATTTTATTCCTTCCCTGGAGAGCTCCTCAACTATCTTTTTCGACGTCTCCCTATAGTTAGTAAACACGATTATCTTCGAAGATGGCTTCTTTTTTAGCTGATCCTTTATTAAATCTTTCAGCTTGTCAAGCTTTGGATGATCCAAACCTATTTCTCTCGCCTGAACAAGGAGAGAAATAGCTTTTTTCATTCTCTTGTCAGCGAATAGTTCCTTACTCGCCTTTGTCGATCCAGATTTAGCCTCTTCATAAAGTTTCTTTAAATAGACCCTAAGAGCCGAAAGTCCCTGGGTCTCCAGAAGCTCTATGGCATGATGTAACTTAAGCGCCATTGCATGGAAGAGAAGTAACTTTCTTAGATCATGGTTTCCCTTGGCCATCTCCTCGTTTATTATCTGGCCAGCCTTCAGGACTTCTTTTTTTGGGATATCGGGGGATGCGGAATCTATGAGGCCGGCTTCAGCAAGAGGTCTTAGAGCGTCTTTAAGCATCTCCCTCAGAAGCTTCCTAACCTCCTTATATAGCTCGGGCAATTCAACTTTAATCCACTCAAATTTTATCCCTTGAACGTAAGGTTTGACGTCAGGAGAATTTTCAGATCTATATTCTATGTGCTCTATCCCTAAGTTGTCCAGAACCTCCATTATCTTCTCAGGGGTGCTACCAGGTGAAGCCGTTAAACCAATAACTAGGGGATTCTTAGCCTGAGTTCTATACTCTTTAGCTATATAAACATAGGCATAGTTACCAACCGCTCTGTGGGCCTCATCAAATATTAGGAGGACAACGTCCTCAAGGCTTATTCTTCCAACGAGAATGTCATTTTCTATTGTTTGAGGAGTAGCAATAATTACTTTAGCCTTGGCCCATGCCTTTGCCCTTTCATTTGGGCTTGTCTCTCCAGTCAAAGCAACTATCTTATCGGATGGAAGTGCAAAGAACTTTCTGAAAGTTTCTGCATGTTGTAGAACTAATGGCTTCGTGGGGGCGAGCATGAGAACTTTTCCTCCGTACTTTCTAAGCCTGTAATCAGCTATCATCATTGCAATTATAGTTTTTCCTAACCCCGTTGGCAGTACTATTAAGCAGTTCCTGTCCTTACACTTTGCATATATTACCTCCTGATACACCCTTGGCTGTAGCAGATCCCTTCGTAGATACATCCTAGTCTTGCCCTCCTAAAATTAACACAATTACATTTAAGCCTGTTTGGAATGGGAAAAGTGGAGGATATTATCTTTTTATTGAGGATAATATCGTCTGAAGGAGTTCTTGGCTATTGACGGCTATTATATCAAGCTTTTCAGTTGCACTAAACGAAACCACGATATCATTTCCATTTGAGTCTTTAACTAAAGCTCCAGCTTCCCTAGCTATTATCACCCCAGCTGCTATATCCGTTGGCCTTACGTATCTCCTAATGTCAACAACACCATCGAGAGCACCCATGGCTAGGTAAGCCAGCTCAAGTGCTATTGCACCTAAAGTTCTGGTTCTCTTAACGTGATTAAGTATCTCAATTCCTTCTCCTCGGGTGTAGAAGCTTATTGCTGGCTTTTCTATAGGTTCTCTAACCCTAATTTTTTCCCCATTTAGGTAAGCACCTTTTCCCGGTATACCCTCGAACAATCTGTCTGTTATGGGTTCATATATAAAGGCATAAATAGGCTGGTTTTCTTCAAATATCGCAACACTAATTGCAAAAAAGGGTATTCCGGATATGAAGTTATAAGAACCATCTAAAGGATCAACCAGGGCAGTATATTTGCTTCCTTGGTTTATTGATCCAATTTCTTCGCTTACTATATTTATCCCCAACTTTCTGAGCTTCGCTAATATTGAATCTTCTGCAATTTTATCAATTAATTTAGTCTCATCTCCACTCGGGCTTATTGCTATGGTTTTTGAAGCCCTTGGATCTCCAAATAGTGGCATCACATTACTCTCAACTTCGTGGACAATATCTAAAGCTACCCTTCTCCACCATTTCACACTCATGTTCATGCCCCCATAAGCATTCTGAGAAGGTTTCTAGTTCCCGGAGCAAAGCCTAATATGAATATTACCATCTTTATGAAATTTAAAAGTTCTTTTTCCTCTCCCTCCTCCTCAAGCTTTTTCATTATCCAAAGGGCTGCGTATAGGACTATGAATTTTAATAGGTACATTACACCAGCAGTTCCCGTCAATCCAATCAACAACCTCGGTAAAACGTGCTGTTCCCAGTACCCCATGAAATCAACGCCAACAAAAGTTGTCGTGGCATCGTAGAAGTGAACATAGAATAGGTAAGAATTCTCACGGACTATTGCTAATTTTTTTGTCATAAGAAAAACGGTAGCTTCGGCCAAGGCTACAAATGGGATGAAATACTTTAGTACCTCCAAGTTAAAGTGTATCTTATTAAGATTAGCTCCCATGGCGGCGAAATCTACCATAACAAGACCCCAGCCAAACCAGAGAAAGACACCACGCCAGTCTTTGAAGAATTTTTTACAGATTATCAAGGCTGGAAATGCTATTGAAAACACTAAAAAGTATATCCCTGGCGAAACCGTTATATATGTTCTCGGAAATACGCCAGCGTCAGTTAGTGCCCTGGTAAAAGCCCCAAAAACCATGTAAGGGATTAAAGCTCTAAAAAACGCATTGTCAATCTCTATTTTTAATTTCTTCAGAACCTTATAAACTACTAAAGTTGCCACGCCGAGAATTATCGCATACACAAGCGTATTTACAGGGTTGTATCCCGTGTTATATTTTATCGGGTTGATGAAGTACTTCTCAAAGAACTCCTTCAGCATTCAATCACCAAACTAGAGAAGGGGGATAGAAAATAAAAATATATTGTAGGAGATCAGAACATTGGACAAATATCCTTCTCAGTCGGTGGTTCTGGGTTGAGACCTTTCCTCTGTCTAATCTGCCTGATTATCTGCATTGCAAGCTCATTTGGAACTCTCTTGAATCCTGCATGTTCGGTGCTCCATAGTGCTCTACCGCTTGTTGCACTTCTTATGGCACCTGCGAATCCGAACATCTCAGCTACTGGGGCCTCAGCAATTATTGTCATGACCTCTCCTTCTTGCTTCATGTCAACAAGCTGTCCTCTCCTCTGGCTTATCTCTCTGCTAACGGCACCCATGTATTCGTAAGGTATGTTGATGATAACCTTCTGGTAGGGTTCATAGAGAACTGGGCCTGCCTTCATCATTGCACAGTGAATTGCAGTTCTAATTGCTGGATAAATTTGGGCTGGACCTCTGTGGACGTTGTCCTCGTGAACCTGAGCATCTAGGAGTCTAACTATAACCTTCATTACTGGTTCCCTTGCAAGTGGTCCCTCATCCATTGCTTGGTGGAATCCATCGATTAGCAAATCCATAACCTCGTTGAGGTACTGGATACCCTTGGTGTTGTCAAGGAACATGTTACCGTTGTAAACGTCCACTATACCTCTAGCGATGTCATAATCCATTCCAAGTTCTGCAAGCTTCTTTGCAACTTCCTTTGGATTCCTAACCCTACCCTCCGGAATTATTCCCTCTTTGATTGCATTGTAGATCTCATCTGGCATTGGCTCAACTACAATGTAGAACCTGTTGTGCCTGTTTGGTGACTTACCTTCAACCATTGGACTTGGCTTGGTTATGCTCTCTCTATAGACAACTATTGGCTCCGATACCTCTATGTCAATTCCCCAGTCTCTCTTCAGCTTGTGAAGCTTAACTTCTAGGTGGAGCTCTCCCATACCGCTCAAGAGGTGCTGGCCAGTCTCTTCATCTATCTTAACGTGAAGTGTTGGATCTTCCTTAGCCAACTGTCTGAGAGCCTCAATAAGCCTTGGAAGGTCTTTAACATTCTTTGCCTCAATGGCAACTGTAACTACTGGCTCGCTGACGTAGTGGAGAGCTTCGAATGGCTCAATTGGCTCCTGTGCAACAGTTTCACCAGCCATTGCATCCCTGAGACCAGTGACAGCAACTATATTTCCAGCTGGAACTGCATCCATGTTGATTCTCTCTGGACCCATGTAAATACCGACCTGCTGGATTCTAGCCTTCCTCTTGGTGTTGATGAGGTACACTTCCATACCGCTCTTTACAGTACCGCTCCAAACTCTTCCAGTTGCAACTTCTCCAGCGTGCTTGTCAATGATTATCTTGGTGACAACCATTACCATTTTACCCTTTGGATCACAGTTGAGCATTGCCTGTCCAATGTCGCTGTTTATGTCTCCCTGCCAGAGGTGTGGAATTCTGTATTTCTGGGCCTCAATTGGGTTTGGAAGGTGCCTAACTACCATATCAAGAACAACCACGTGGAGCGGAGCCTTCTGTCTTAGGGTCTTGTTGTCTCCCTTCAGGGTCAGGTCGATTATCTCATTGAACTTAACTCCCGTCCTCTGCATGAATGGAACGCTTAGAGCCCAGTTGTAGTAGGCTGAACCAAACGCAACGCTACCGTCTTCAACCCTCACCATCCACTTCTTCTTGTACTCTTCTGGGGCGTACCTCTGAATTAACCTGTTAACATCCATGATTATCTTGGAGAACCTTTCCATCATCTGCTGGGGTGTGAGCTTGAGCTCTCTGATTAATCTATCAACCTTGTTAATGAACAATACCGGCTTAACGTATTCCCTAAGAGCCTGCCTTACAACGGTCTCTGTCTGTGGCATTACTCCCTCTACAGCATCAACCACAATGATAACACCGTCAATTGCTCTCATAGCCCTCGTAACGTCACCACCAAAATCAACGTGTCCAGGAGTGTCAATGAGGTTAATCAGGTAATCCTTACCTTCGTAGTTGTGAACCATAGAAACGTTTGCTGCGTTAATTGTGATACCTCTTGCCTGCTCTTGTTCGTCGAAATCCAAGACAAGCTGCTTTCCAGCCAGCTCTTCGCTGATCATTCCAGCCCCAGCCAGCAGATTATCACTCAGTGTTGTTTTACCGTGGTCAATGTGAGCAGCTATTCCTATATTTCTTATTCTTTCAGGCTGGAGCATGAGTTCCTTAATCTTTGCAATCATTTCCTCTCTCCTACCCATTTCCACCACCCTTGATGAGCTTGCTCGGGTTTACTTAAAAGGTAGGGTTATAAAGCTTTTCCCAGCCACAAAAACCTTTGGAATCTTAACGATATAAACAGAGTTCTTTGAAAAATCAGAAGAAGAGCTCTGCCTTATAAGCAAATCATCTAAAATGAGATCACTCAACCTCAACTGCATCCATAGCAACTTTAATCCATCTTAGGTAAGAGTTAACAGTTCCCCTCATTGCAGATGAATCAGTTGCTTTTATTTCAAGAATTATCCTATTATCGTCCAATAAGAACTCAATTTCGCTCCTTCTATAAGGAACACTTAGGTGCTCGTATAAAACAGCCTTGTAAACGACCTCAGCAACTTCCTTAGAAGGAAACTCAATCACTATTCTCCCCATTACTCTCTTCGGTTTCACGTCTGCCCCTCCTCCGTACTTTAAGACCCAAAATAGCCTCCTTATAATCCCATCTTCTGCCGTCCTCCATTATCCATATCTTAACGTTAATTAGGGGACCAACTGGCCTATCTTTCGTGACATCAAGTCTGTAAAAGTTTATGGACATTCCTCTCGGATGTCTCTCTATTACTGCCAAAACATCAGTGTTATACCTATCAGCTATTGACATCAGACTTTTATCCCCTCTAGGAACGAACTTACCCGTGGTTAGTTCAGCAAAAACTTGTGCAAACGCTATGTGATCCCATCCAACTCTCTTTGCCGTAGTTACAATAAGAGGCATGTCCTCCCTAATGGGATTTAGACCCTTAAATCCAATCTCTCTCTGAAGCTTTATGCCGTGAAGGTAGAGATAGCCAAGGTAGCCCCAATCTTCAGGATCAACCTTTATGAATGTCATTTTCAGAGGGTTACCCTTCCAGACGTTAAGTATAAGCAACCTCTCGTAACCCCTATCATAGGCCTCCATGAGAAGCTCTTGGATTGTCTTTTTCCCCCTAGTTATGTAGAGAGAATTAGGGAACACCCTTTCTAAATCGTGTCCAAAACTTCTAGTCCTCCTAGTCGGTCTGTGGGAAGTTGTTATTAACATCATGACTATCCCTTCGAAGATTAAAGAGAAGGAGTTAAAAAGCTTAGCTAAATTGCCTTAACCCTTCTTGGAACTCTTGGCCTAGGTTTATAGAGAATCTTGCTTCCGCAGTAAGGGCAACGGAGATCCCTTGTGGTGGAAAGATCTAACCTTACCTCCCTTCCACACTTAGCACATCTATATATGGCTTCAACCATGACCCATCACTCTACAACTCTCTTGGCAACCTTACCAGCAGGGGTAACTGGAAGGTATGCTCCACCTGCAAATACAGCACCGCACTTCTGGCACTGCCATATTCCTGTACTTATCCTCTTAACTGCCCTCCTTCCACACACTGGACAAACGTGCTTCTGTCTCATCTTAGCCTCTACTGCTGCAACCCTTCTCCTAATCTTGAGACCATACCTAGGGCCAAATCTTCCAGCTGATCCTACCTTTTTAGTGCCGCTCATGAGCATCACCCCAATTATCGTGAGCTGAAGGGTTTAGGGGGGATATGCTTTATAAAGTTTAAGCTTCTCTTGTGGCTATTATCTTCACACCCTCGAACTCTGCAATTACATCTCCAATTTTTACCGGCGCCTTCACTTTTATTTTTGCCAACATACTCATGAGTTCTGGAATCTTATCCTTTGGTATTGGACGTTCGGTTTTTACGCTAACGGTTGGAAGCTTTCCTCCTTCCACCGGAACAACGCTCATAACAACCCTCTTTGGATTAATAACCTCTTCAATTGCCCATTCCTTGCCCCTGGGGCACGTATAGCCTTTAATGTCTTTAATCTTTCCTCCTTCCATTTCCACCTCAATTGTACAGCTAAGAGGACAGACTATACACGTAAAACGATAAACCTTAGTCATTTTCTATCACCCGTATCGTTATCTTATTTTCTGCTTCTCTGATTTCTTTGGCACGCAGTTTTATTCTCAACATTTCCGCTGGCTTGACAACCGGAAGTCTAATCCTCTTTCCTATTTCAGGGAACTCTAAGACTACATTTTCCATTGGCCTTCTAACTCTAGCGTACAGCCAGACATCTCTCTCACCACTTACATAATGAGGAGCCACCAATCTAATGTTCTCTCCTTTCTCAATCTTTATCCAATGCTTGCTCAATATACCCCCATTGTCTATGAACTCTTTAGCTCCCTCAGCAGCCAACTCTCCCTGTTCAGCAACGTAGTCAACGAGATCATTTATCAATAGAGCATTCCCCGCAACAAAGATCCCCGGAATAGACGTCTCAAGCCTATCATTAACTACAGGTCCTCCAGTTGAAGGATCAATGACGACACCTATGTCAGAAAGAAGTCTCACATTAGGGATTAAGCCGGCAGAAATTACTAAGGTATCTGCCTTTATCCAGAACTCACTCCCGGGGATTTCTCTTAGATTTTCATCAACCTTCACAACCTTAACCCTTTCAACTCTTCCCCTTCCTCTTACCTCCACGACCTTGTGACTGAGGTAAAGTGGTATATTGAAATCTCTTAGTATCATTATGTTCCTAGCCAGACCACCAGGGTATGGCATCAGTTCAATTACAGCCTTAACCCTCGCCCCCTCTAACGAAAATCTTCTTGCCATAATTAGTCCAACGTCTCCAGATCCAACTATAACTATCTCCTTTCCGGGCATTATTCCATAGATGTCCATCAAAGTTTGTGCTTCTCCAGCGGTATATATCCCAGAAACCCTATCTCCAACTATTCCAATTTCGAAAGCATGCCTTTCTCTGGCCCCAGCTGCGTAGATTATGGTTCTTGTTGGTACTTTCTTAACTCCCTCCGGGGATGTGTAAACAACGAATTTTTCGATGTCAGAGTAGTTTATTATCTCAAGAACTCTCGCTGAAGTCTTGACTTCTACCCCCTCTAAATTACTCATTAATTTATAAGCAAATTCTGGACCAGTCAGCTCTTCTTTGAAATAGTGAATTCCAAAGCCAGGGTGGATACACTGAGGAAGTATCCCACCTAAGTAATCGTTATCATCAAGTAGGAGAACTCTAAGGCCCAAATCTCTTGCCCTTATCGCTGCTGCCATCCCTGCAGGGCCACCACCAATGACAACAACATCGTACATTATCACTCACCCCTTATTAGGGATTTAACATCACCAACCCCAATCTCACTTCCTCTACCCTTCAATGTCACTTTCCATGGTGGAATTCCGTATTCTCTGGCAAGTATCTGGATTATTCTAGGCCTACAGAACGATCCCTGACATGTTCCTGTAGTAGCTTTTGTTCTGAACTTTACAGAATCAACACTGGGAGTTTTTACACCTATGAACTTCATCCGTTCGATTGCCTCAAGAATGTCCCCTTCGCTAACTCTGTTACATCTACAGATAATTTTTCCATAGGCGGGATTCTTCCTCACTAGCTTATTTATCTCATCGTATGTTAAGGCGAAGAAGTGTGTTATCTCCTTCCTATATGGATTCCACTTACTTTTTTCAACAAGCTTTATTCCAAGATCATTTTTTATAATCTCCACAACCTCATAGGCAATAGCCGGAGCACTTGTAAGGCCAGGGGATCTTATTCCTGCTACATTAATAAAGCCCCACACCTCTTTTTCTGCCCTTATTATGAAATCTCCACCAGTTGGTTCAGGTCTGAGTCCGGCAAACGTTCTTATGACCTTATTTCTCGGTGGCAAGTTTGGCCAAAGCCTCTTAGCCCCTTCCCAAACCTCTTCTAGGCCTTCTCTTGTAGTGGCAAGATTCTCCTTTTCTTCAGGGGGCAAATCCTGCGCATTTGGGCCTATCATAAGATGGCCGGAAATTTCCGTTGTAACAACGATTCCCTTACTGATTGGGGTAGGGGTTGGAAAGAGAACTCTCCGAGGTCCAGGAACCCCTTCATCAAATATCCAGTACTCTCCCTTTCTTGGGTGTATTTGGAAGTAATCTATACCAACCATCCGAGATATGTCATCTGCATATAGGCCGGCTGCATTTATCACAACATCCGCCTCTATGAACCCAGAATTTGTCTCGAGACCAACGATCTCTCCATTTCTAACTTTTATTCCCCTAACTTCAGTCTCTAGGTGAGTTTTGACCCCATTCGCAACTGCATTTTCAGTTATTGCAATTACAGCTGGGATTGGGGCTATCTGCCCAACTATTGGAACCCAAAGAGCCCCTAATGCGTCTTTCGTAAGACCAGGCTCAAGCTTAAAGAGCTCCTCCCTATCAACAATTCTCATTTCCGGGACTCCATTTTCAATCCCTCGTTTAAGGAGAGCCTCAAGTTCATCAAAGTCTTCTTCCTTTAATGCCACTATGAGCGCCCCATTCCAAATATGAGGAATTTCTAACTCCTTAACCCACTCATGCCACAGCCTATTCCCCTTTATACATAATTTTGCCCTCATTGGATACTTCTTGGGATCATCGTCATAGCCACCATGAATTATAGCGGTATTCGCTTTACTAACTCCCCAACCTACGTCGGGATTCTTATCTATCAGGTGAACCTCTAGGTTCTCATATCTGCTCAAAACCCTAGCTATACTTGCTCCAGTTATCCCAGCTCCAACGATAGCGACCTTAACTTTCTCCATCTATAATCACCACTCATTCCACAACTTTAGCCCAACCTAAAGCCCTCTTAACTGCCTCTTTCCATCCCCTATAGAGCTTATTCCGCATGGCTTCATCCATTCTAGGCTCAAATATTCTCTCAGACTTCCAGAGTGCCGTTATTTCTTCAAGATCTTTCCAAAAGTCAACCGCTAGACCAGCAAGGTATGCAGCACCTAAAGCCGTAGTCTCTCTAACCGCTGGCCTAATTACTCGCTTTCCAAGAATATCAGCTTGGAACTGCATGAGAAAGTTGTTTGCAGTTGCCCCTCCGTCAACTCTAAGCTCTTTTATTTCAATGAGCTTCTCCATCTCCTCAACAACATCCCTTGTTAGATATGCTATCGCCTCAAGTGTTGCCCTAGCAAGATGTTCTCTTCCGGTTCCCCTCGTGATCCCAATTATTAGCCCTCTTGCAAATTGATCCCAGTAAGGTGCTCCAAGACCAACAAAAGCTGGAACAAAGTAAACTCCTTCATTACTCTCAAGCTTCTGGGCTAGTTCTTCTGTTTCTGAAGCTGAAGATATTATCTTTATTCCATCCCTAAGCCATTGAACCGCGGCACCAGTTATGAATACGCTCCCTTCTAAAGCATAGGTTACCTTTCCATTTAACCCCCAAGCAATCGTTGTGAGCAGATTGTCAGAATACAATATCTTCTTTCCAGTATTGACAAGAATAAAATTACCAGTCCCATATGTTGCTTTCACCATGCCTTCTTCAAAGGCAGCTTGTCCGAATAGGGCAGCCTGCTGGTCACCGGCATCACCACTTACCGGAACCTCCTTTCCAAGGATCTTGGTATAACCGTAAATTTCACTTGAATTCTTGACCTCAGGAAGTATGCTCTCAGGGATCTTAAATATTTCAAGAAGCTCCTCATCCCATTCGAGCCTTTTTATGTTGAAGAGCATTGTCCTTGATGCATTTGAATAATCGGTAACATGTTCACCTGTAAGCCTGTAGATTAAGAACGTATCAACTGTTCCAAAATAAACCTCTCCCTTATTAGCCTTCTCTCTAAGTCCAGGAACATTGTCAAGCAACCATTTTATTTTGCTAGCAGAGAAATATGCATCTGGAACTAGACCAGTTTTCTCTTTTATTAATTCGCCATACTCCCTCTTTATTTCCTCAATCATCTCTGCAGTTCTTCTGCACTGCCAGACTATAGCATTGTACAGTGGCCTCCCATTTTTGTCCCAAATTATAGTAGTTTCTCTTTGGTTCGTTATTCCAATTGCCACAACTTCCTCTGGAGAAACTTTGGCGTTCTCCACTGCAACCTTTATCGCCTTGATCTGAGCCTCCCATATTTCTTCTGGATTATGTTCAACCCATCCCGGCCTTGGATAGTACTGGGGGAATTCAAATTGGCCAATTCCTCGAACATTTCCTTCCCTATCAAATACTATAGCCCTTGCAGATGTCGTCCCCTCGTCAAGTGCCAAAACAACCCCCATAAAACCACCTCAAGGCTATTGCCTCAGTCCTAACTCCTTGAGGTATCCTATCATTTTCTCAACGTCATTCGCTATGACAACCTCAAAAAGCCCACTCATCTTAGCTAGGTTATCGTTTTGATAGAAAAGATTATCGTCTTCGGTCCATAAAACAACTTTTAGGCCAAGTGAACGAGCCCATTTAATTGCACTAACAGTTTTTTCAAACCCTATTATTGGAATTGCCTCCATTGGAACATTTACAGACCATAAGTTTAACTCTTCTTTTAGTTGAGGAATTTTAGGAACTATCTCTTCATTATCGATCAAAAGACCAACTATAGTCTTGTCATCGAGCTCTCTAAACCTTCTGAGTGCCTCAACTTCAAATGAAGACACCATAAACCTCCTGTAGTTATCGCTTGCTATAACCTCCGCAACTCTCTCAGTTGCATCCACATCTTTTATCTCTATATTTATCAGGGCATCCTTAGGTAAAACCTCTAGAGCCTCTTCAAGAGTTGGTATTTTTTGTCCCATTCCAAGACTAGCCCTCTTAAGTTCTTCAAGACTCATTTCCTTTTGTCTGCCTTTAAGATTAGTCGTTCTGTCTATTGTCTCATCGTGCATTATTATTACGTTTCCGTCCTTTGTCAGCCAAACATCAAACTCAACGCCATCTGCCCCACTTTCTATTGCTTTTTTAAAGGCTAAAAGCGTGTTTTCTGGGTACTTCCCCACCCACCCTCTATGACCTAGGACTATAACACCTTCCCTTTCCCACATTCTTGCCTCCTCCAATATAACCACTTAATATCAAAGTTAAACACTTTGTCCTTGTTGCATACTCCTGGTTGTCGATGTTTCAAGTATTTTTCAGATAATTTTTATAAGCATGGGTGAACATATTTAGTCACCCTGACAAATAATAGGAGGTGCAATAATGGACAGATTTAGGTACTCAATGATATTTCTCCTAGGGTTTGGATTCTTTGGAATAAGCATAATCTGGGCACTATACAATGCATATGTGCCAATATTCCTCCAAGATACATTCAAGCTCAGTAAGACAGTGACAGGCTTTATCATGACTATAGACAATCTGTTCGCCGTTCTACTGCTGCCATTTCTTGGAGCACTAAGTGATATGACAAGAACTAGGTTAGGGAGAAGAAAACCATACATAATACTGGGAGCTCCATCAGCAGCACTCATGTTCGCTCTAATCCCCGTGGCAAGAAGATATGAAAATCTCGCCCTCTTCATGGGTACGATAATTTTCATGAACTTCTTCATGGCACTATTCAGGTCGCCAGTAATTGCATTTATGCCCGATATCACTCCAAGCGAAAAGAGAAGCCAAGCAAACGGTATAATAAACTTTATGGGCGGGCTCGGAGCATTACTAGCGTATTTTGGGGGTAAAGTCCTGTATGATATGAATTACGCATATCCCTTCTATTTCGGTGCACTGATAATGCTTATTGCAAATATGTTAGTTGTCCTCTTTGTCCCCGAGCCCGAACAGTATAGGGTACCAGGGGCTAAGCTTGAGATAAAGAAGGTCTTAAAAGAAACTACCAAAAAAAGCTTTGGAGAGTTGAAAGAAAACCTAAAGGACGTCTTCGCCAGTAGAGAAAAAAGCTTGTTGGCAATATTAACAGCAATATTCTTCTGGTTTATAGCCTTTAACTCCCTAGAAACGTTCTTCACAAGCTATGCAAAGTACCATCTTGGGATAGAAGAGAGCACAGGAGCATTCATGCTTGGAGTGTTCAGCCTAAGCTTCATGATATTCGCAATTCCTGCAGGCTTCATTGGAGCAAGACTAGGAAGGAGAAAAACCATAAGCCTAGGATTGATAATAACGACGCTAATAGTGGTATTGGCCTTCTACATAGGAGAAACATCAAAACCCCAGAGTAGTTCCCTAACCGATCCCGTTGTTATGAGCTTCATGGGGCTCTTCTTCATAGGAGGAATTGGATGGGCCATGATAAATGTAAACTCCCTGCCAATGGTAGTTGATATGACAACGGAAGAAAAGCTTGGGGGATACACAGGATTATACTATTTCTTTAGCCAGGCTGCAAACCTAGTGGCACCTCCTCTAGCCGGTGCATTTATAGATGTTGCAGGATACTCAACCCTACTCCCCTTTGCGGCAGTCTTCTTCGTGTTAGCGTTACTCGCGATGAAGTTCGTTAAGAGGGGAGATATCGTTAGAACAAAGCTTGAAGCCCACGAATATATTCCAGACATCGACTGAGGTGATAGTATGGTGAGAAAATTTGATTGGAAAGTAGTTATAGGACTCGCCTTCCTAGGATTTAGTAGGAGCGTCGGATGGGCACTAAACAAGGGACTTTCATTTCCCCTTTTAAGTAGCTACTCCAGATCAGCCTTCATAAAAGGAAGTATACTTGCTACTGAAGGGATAATAGGACTGATAATACCTCCCCTACTGGGATATTACAGTGACACTCTCAAGTCAAAGTATGGGAGAAGGAGACCCTTCATAATGGCAGGAGGAATGCTCGCCGGGATTGCAGTTTTGATAATTTATACAGCTTATTCATTTGGAGTTCCCCTTGCAGGGTTTGCCTTAGCATTGGCATTCTTCTACCTCTCTATGCATCTCTACACCGCACAGTTCAGAGCATTAATGCCCGACACAATAGAGAGTGGAGAAAGGGGAAAAGCTAGTGGAGTGATAACCCTATTTGAGTGGGCCGGAAATCTTTTCCTATTTGGACTATCTGGATACCTGATAGCTAAGGCAGTCGCAATGACAGGGGAGAAAGAAGGAATAAAGGCCCTCATCCAAACCCCCTATCTAAAAGTTCCCTTCATAATAACAGCTTTATTCCTGATAGGAGCTGCATTGTTTGTGTACTTAATTATCAAAGAACCAAAGGCCCCAGAAATAGAGGAGAACGAAAGTCTGATTGAGTACTTAAAGAGCATAGTTGATAATAGAGATTTCCTAAAGTTTTATGCTGCCCAAACCTTATGGTGGATGAGCTTCGAGTTCATAGCAATATTTCTGTATGGGATACTAGCCTACATCCTCTATGGTTCGGCCACAGAAGAGAACATTAAAGCGGTAACCTCCCTGGGTCTTCTTCTTATGGCCCTCTTCAACGTCACCGTGCTAATAGGAGCATTGCCAGGAGGAATAATATATGACAAACTTGGAAGAAGGCTAAGCATAATCCTTGGAGGAATAATCTTTGCACTTCCCCAGATCTGGGGCTGGTTTATATCATCCAGAATCGAGATAATCATGGCCTTGGCCATTGCAGGAATAGGATGGGGAATGTTAATGGCAGCTTCATACCCTGTTATAGGAGATCTGTTGACTAAATTCGAGAGAGAAGCATTCACTGGAAGGTACTATGGATTCTTTGAAGCAACGAGATCCCTCCCCGTCTTACTCGCAGGAATTATCGGAGGAGCAATCGTTGATTTAGCAGGAGAGAATTACAGAGTTTTATTCCCAATAGGAGCAATATTAGTTTTACTCGCAATGCCGATGATATGGATGATGAAAAACCTGGAGGTGGGAGAATGATAATAGGAATAATTCTCGGTATCGTATTAATCCTACTTATATTCTCGGCTATTGTAGGGTATAAGATGGTCACACCCCCAAGAAAGAAGGGAACTTGGACACCCAAAGACCTTGGCTTTGATTACGAGGACGTGGAAATAAAAACAAGAGACGGACTAAAGCTAAGAGGATGGTGGGTAAATAGAGGGAGTGACAAAACAATAGTTCTCCTCCATGGATACACTTCAAGCAGATGGGATGAAACATACATAAAGCCAGCCCTCAAGTTCCTAGCTGAAGCAGGCTACAATGTTCTCCTGTTTGATTTTAGAGCCCATGGAGAGAGCGAGGGAACAAAAACGACTGTTGGAGATAAGGAGTTAATCGACTTATTATCAGCAATTGATTGGCTTGAGAATAGAGGACTAAGGAGAATCGGAGTTGTAGGGTTCTCTATGGGAGCTATAGTAACAATAAGGGGTTTAGGAGAAGACGAGAGAATAGCATGTGGAGTCGCAGATAGCCCACCAATATACATGGAAAAAACTGCAGCTAGAGGCGTTAAATATTTCGCAAACCTTCCAGAATTCTTATACCCACTAATAAAACCGTTTACAATAATTTTTAGCGGAGGAAAAATAGTCAACGTTATCGAATATGCAGGGAAAATAAGAAAACCCCTTCTACTGATTGCAGGTAAAAAAGATCCACTAGTTAAGCCGGAGGAAGTTGAAGAATTCTACAGAAAGAACAGGGAGATAAACGAAAAGGTTCAAATCTGGATAACAGACTCTCCTCACGTTAGAACAATAGTCGACACACCTGAGGAATGGAAAAAGATGGTGATAGAATTCTTAGAATCTTCACTCTAGCCTTTTTATTCTCCATTTATATGACAACACGGCAATTATCAAGGCAATTATAGAGCCTATCCCCAATATTAACAAACTCCCACCAATATCCTCTATACTTCTATGATAAAGTTCCAGAGATCTCAAGGCTTTTAATCCAGCCCCAAGCGGAAAGTACTCACTAATGGGTCTAGCCCAGGAAGGTAAGAGAGACTCTGGAATTACGACCGCCGCAAAGAACATTAGAAACATAGAAACTATGTTAACGACAGCCGTAGTTGTTCTAATGCTCCCTGTGAGCATTGCTATGGTCAAACCGAGAGACATTGAAAATATCGAGCCAAGGATTATTATAAGCCACCCAATAGGGGAAGGGAAAAACCTGACCTTAAATACAATAAATGCAAAAGAAAGACCCACCACTATACTTGCAAGTATAACCAAAAAAGTTGCAAGCATTTTTCCAGTAAGAAAGTCCCAAGGACTCGTCGGAGATGACGCTATTCTCCTTAGAGTTCCCTTATCTATTTCCTCAAGAACGGAAGATGAGATAGTTAACATCGTTGCGAAAAGGAATTGGATCCCTATAAAGCTCGTTACGTAAAACTCCATCGGCGTGACCTTCTCTCCCTTCACCTCCTTCTCAACAACCACAATCGGCTCAACTAGACCAAGAAGATAAGGCTTCCATTTATCTTCAACGTACTTAAATGCAAACTTCAATCTTTCCTTACCTAACCTTTTCTCAAACTCCATAAAGAAACCCTGAAGAGTACCCCTCACAATCTGATAATTCTGAGGATCTACCTTGTTAAAATAAACGTACACATGCGCCGGAAATCCATGAGTTAAGTTGAAAGTAAATCCCTCTGGAAGGATTACTAAGGCATCAACCTTTCCCTCTTTCAAGAACTTTAGTCCCTCACTCTCGTTGAGCCTGACTATATCGAACACGTTCACACCATCAACTTTCACTTCCCTCATGGCCTCTAACAATATGGAGGAATTCTCATAACTGACAACCCCAACCTTAATTTTCACAGGACCTCCTTCCCCTCCCCAAATTCCACCAAGGATTACAAGCCATATTATAGGGAATATGAATATCCAGAACACGGCCATCTTTTCTCTAGACAGCTCCTTGATCTCCTTTACCAGTATGCCCTTTATAGCCCTCGCTCTCATTCAAGCCCCCTCCCCGTCAGCTTAAGAAATACATCCTCTAGTGTTGGCTCCTCAATTTTAACCATCCTAATCTCACTTCCAGCACTAAGAAGGACTTCAACTATTCTCGCAAGTACTTCCTTGGGATTGCTCGTAATTATTCTTACAGAATCTTCCTTTAGGACAATCTTCCCGAATTCACTTAGCCTTTCAAGACCCTTAAGGACACCAGAAACCTTAATTACACTACTCTCTCCCGCAAGCCTCTTAAGTTCCTCCACAGTCCCAACTGCTATTACTTTTCCCTCATTAATAATACCCACCCTATCCGCTAGGATCTCCGCCTCCTCCATATAGTGAGTCGCTATGAGAATTGTTTTACCCTCTTCCTTCAGATTCTCAATTAGGCTCCAAAGCTCTCTCCTTGTTGGGACGTCCAAACCTACGGATGGCTCATCAAGGATTAGGATTTTTGGATCATGCAACAACATCACGCCTATGCTCAATCTTTTCCTAAATCCCCCGCTCAGCTCCTTAACTTTCTTTTTCCTGGGAAGATCCAAGAGTTCTATTATCTCGTCGATTCTTTCGATAGGTGCATCAAATATGTCTGCATAGAACCTCAGGTTCTCCTCAACTGTTAAGAGGTTGTAAAGTATATCCTCTTGAGGAACATAACCTATCATCCTCAAACTTTCCCTGGAAATGGGCTTTCCGAATATCCTAACCTCTCCAGAATCGTAAGATAAGCCCTCAGCTATTATCCTCAGAAGAGTAGTTTTACCAGCCCCATTCGGCCCCAAAAGGGCAAATATCTCTCCTTCTTTAATCCTGAGGGTAATCCCATTGAGTACCCTATTCCCTCCATACCTCTTTATGAGGTTGATGATTTCTATAGCATACATAGTTGATAGTTAACTTCAAACATTAAAAAGTTACTAGAGAATCTATAACCCTAGGGGGAGAATAATGAAAAAGCGCAACCTCACCGTGTTATCCCTACTTCTGATTACAATTATATTTGCGGGACTTAGTTTTCAAACAACATCCCAGTGTAAAAAGGGAAAAGTTGGATTCATTATTCTTGTTCATGATGTAAGTCCGGTATATATAAGCTATCTCCAAAACATAACCAAGATTATACAAGAGTACGGTCTTCAGAGTGATACATACTTGCTGATAATCCCTAATCATGCTGGAAATAATGAGATAAGCAAGTACCCGATGTTTGTGGCGATGATAAAGAGGCTTGAGAGGGAGGGGTTTAAAGTTGGAATCCATGGATATACGCATATTGGAGACGAATTCAACTGTAATTCCTCAGTTGCAGAGGAAAAGATAAAACTTGCCACCATTGCACTTAAAAAGGCTAACATAAGCTTTGAAAGGATATTTGTGCCTCCAAGGTATTCAATTTCAAAAGAGGCGTTGAATGTTCTCTTAAAAGACAACTTTACGGTCATCTTGAGGGACAGGATTTACTATCCAAACGGAACATGTATCAAAGTTAAGAACAGAGAGTACACGTGGTATGCAAGTAACTTCACGCTTGGGATTAGACTTATAATAGCTAAATTTGAATTCAGAAAGAATAAAGAAAACTTTATCCTCTCCCTTCATCCAAAAGCAGCAAACTACGGTTGTGGATTGGAATTTCTAAGGAGATTTTTGGAGTTCGTTAAGAGCCTCGGCTAACCCTCTTTTCCTCACCGTTCAGCGTGGCTAACGGTCGTCATCGGCCATAGCTTTTAAAAAGAAAAGAGGTTAAAAGTTTTGAGGATGATGAGCGTTTACCGGTCTGAGCCGTGATGAAATCGGCACTGTCTGACATTTTCCTTTTGTAAGCCTCGTCCTTTAGGGGATGTCAGTTTAATAGTCCACTTCACCCTTTTCCTTTAGCTCCTTGTACATCTTCCAAGTTATTATCGGCTTCTTCGCCGCGAGAACGTCATCCACTCTTCTGACGGCCGTGTTATGAGGTGCCGACTTAACGACTTCGGGGTTAGTATAGGCCTCCTCGCTTATCTTCTTGAGGGCTTCAACATATGCATCAAGCTCTTCCTTAGTTGCAGTTTCTGTAGGCTCTATCATTAATGCCTCGTGGACTATCAATGGGAAGTATATTGTTGGAGCGTGCATTCCAAAATCTAAGAGTCTCTTTGCAACGTCAAGAGCTTTAACTCCCGTATCCCTTCTCATGGGCTCTGCAGAGAACACAACTTCGTGCTTTCTAAGTTCTTTATGAGGTAACTCGTAGCCTCTTGTTCCCTTCAGCTTCTGTGTGAGGTAGTTAGCGTTCAAAACGGCAACCTCGCTCACTTCCTTAAGACCATCCCTACCCATTATCTTAAGGTAAGTTAGAGCCCTTACCAATACTGAAAAGTTGCCAAAGAGTTCCTTAACTTTCCCTATGCTCTTAGGAACATTGTAGTCTAAATAATACCTGTCGTTCTCTTCATCATAGCTGACAAGAGGAACTGGTAGGTAATCTTTAAGAAAGTCTTTGACTCCAACGGGACCTGCACCTGGCCCTCCTCCTCCGTGAGGTGTTGAGAAAGTCTTGTGAAGGTTCAGGTGGACGATGTCAAATCCCATATCTCCGGGCCTTATCTTTCCAAGTACAGCATTTAGATTGGCCCCATCGTAGTAAAGAAGTCCCCCAGCTTTGTGAACTATCTTTGCTATTTCCAGAATTTCATCCTCAAAAATTCCCAGGGTGTTCGGATTCGTAAGCATTAGTCCTGCAGTTCTCTCACTTACCGCATTCTCAAGTGCCTCTAGATCTACTGTTCCATTTTCATTTGATGGAATTTCAATAACCTTAAATCCAGCCATTGCTGCAGAGGCAGGATTTGTTCCGTGTGCTGAATCTGGAACGAGCATTTCTGTTCTCTGGGTTTCTCCCTTATCAAGGTGGTAAGCCTTTATTATCATAACACCAGTAAACTCCCCATTAGCTCCAGCGGCCGGTTGCAATGTGAAGCGATCCATTCCTGTAATCTCCTTAAGCCACTGTTCAAGTTCCCACATTATCTTTAGAGCTCCCTGAACAGTTCTTTCATCTTGATATGGGTGGAGGAAAGCTACCTTCGGATGAGTTGCAAGTTCCTCGTTTATCTTAGGATTATATTTCATTGTACATGATCCTAGGGGATATATTCCCGAGTCAACACCATAGTTCATCTCACTGAGCCTTGTATAGTGCTTAACAACCTCCGGCTCGCTAACTTCAGGTAAGTTGAGAGGGCTCTTTCTCCTGAGCTTTTCAGGTATTTTAACATCCACATCCTCTATTGGCTTTGGTAATGTGTAGCCAACCCTTCCGGGATGTGAAAGTTCAAAAATTAGGGGCTCATCCCACTTTGCCTGCCTGAACATTTACAACACCTCCCTAAGAGCATCCATAAGGGCATCTACCCATTCCTTCCTAGTGGTTTCAGTTGCAGCAAAGAGGGCACTCTCTCCAAGCTCTGGGAAGTGGGGCTTGACATAGTAACCTCCGTGGATGTTTCTCTTCAGCAGTTCATTGTGTATCTCTGGGTAGGGCTTCTCAAACCGAACTAGAACATCTTTAAAGTTAACTCCATCAAATGGAAGTTCTGCTACCTCACTAAGTCTCTTCTTTAGATATGCAGTGTTCTTCAGAATAACCTCTCCGAGCTCTTTAATTCCCCTTGGCCCTAGGGTGGCTATGTGAATAGCCGCAGCTACGGCAACGAGGGCCTCATTTGAGCATATATTGGATGTTGCCTTGGCCCTCCTTATATGTTGCTCTCTAGTCTGCAAGGTCATTACGAATGCTCTTTTGCCTTCTGCATCCTTGGTCATTCCTATAAGTCTTCCAGGCATCTGTCTTATTAACTTAGGATCATTTCTCACCGCAAATATTCCAGCTCTCGGACCACCAAAGTTCATTGGGTTTCCAAAGTAAGACGCTTCACCCACAACTATATCTGCCCCAAGCTCTCCAGGAGCCTCGACTATTCCCAGTATCGTTGGATCCACACCGACAACAAAGTAAGCCCCTGCCTCATGAGCTATCTTTCCTATCTCCTCTATTTCTTCCTCCAAAAGCCCGAAGAAGTTGGGGATTTCGACATAAACTCCCGCAGCATCTTTAACCTTCTCTTTCAGATCCTCTATGTCAACCTGGCCTTTCTCATTCCATTTAACTGTAATCACTTCAACTCCTGGCCCCTTTGCATAGGTTTTAAGGACCTGCATTCTCTCTGGATGTGTATGCTTAGGAACGACGAATTTCTTCCTCTTTCCTCTATGGAGCCTGACGGTCATGAGGGCAGCTTCAGCCATTGCACTACCCCAGTCGTACATCGAAGCGTTAACAACTGGTAGTCCAACTAACTCTGCAATGAGGCTTTGGTATTCAAAGAGAGCCTGCAACATGCCCTGGCTGATTTCTGCCTGATAGGGGGTGTACGATGTTAAGAATTCACTCCTTTCTATTAGGTATTTTACATGGGCGGGTATATAGTGGAAGTATGTACCAGCTCCAAGGAATGATGGCATCTCAAGGACAGTTTTATTCTTACTGAGTATTTCATTCATCTCAAGGAAAACCTCATATTCACTCTTGCCCTCGGGTAGGTTGAATTCCTTGATGAAACCTTTTGGCACGTCGGCGAAGAGATCTTCGATTGACGAGAATCCTATCTCCTTTAACATTTCTTCTTTATGGGCAGAATTAGGTATGTAGTGCTTGGCCATTGTAAGTCCCCTTTAAGAGTTTCACATAGATTAAATATATACCTTTCTCAAAATTAGTTAACGGGATAACAAACTTTTTCTTTCGGCCTCTATCCTCTTAATAACGTCAAAAAGGCTCCAAAGATCCCTTATCACATGGAGGTGCTGAACCATTGCCAATATTTCATCACTAACGAACCTTGCAGTGTAAGGGAAGTACATCCACACATACTCCGTATTCTCATCTCCCCTACCAATGAACCTCCAGGGCTTATCATCGACCCATACAAATACATCATCTCCATACTTCTCTCTAACCATGAAGAATGCCTCACAAAGGCTGTATTTATGACCGAATATTATTACATCATCAAACAAATCATACAAACCACTCTCCCTTAGCCGAAACTCCTTAATTCCAGGAATGAAGTCCTCTGCCGAAAACGAAATGACTACATGACCTTCCTCCTTTAACCTCTCAAGAACTTCCCTAGCACCTTCTAAGGGCTTTGTAAGCTTAGCTCTCTCCTCGAACCATGCCCTTGCGAATTTTCCCTTGAAAATGTTTGGAGCCCTAATCTTCCGCCCTCGCTTTCCAAACTTTGGCCTCTCAAATTGCTCTTCAATTTTTGTGAGAAACTTAGCTATCCACCTCTTTCCTGGAAGCCAAGGGTAAGTCCGCTTTAGTGCCCTATAAAATGCCTCCTCAATACATGAATAGCTATCCACAAGTGTTCCGTCGAAATCAAAGGCTATTATCATTGAACTTCCCGCCGATTATGAGAGGGCTCTGTTTATAAGGATTAAGTAGGCATGATGATATTCAGTCAGTATTCGAACTCAAAACCTCCTACAACCTTTGTCTTTTTATAACGTTAGAGGAATTGAGTCTCCAAATGATGTAATTACTTTTTCTTTTGAAGGCCTCGTCCCTTGGGGCGGGGACGAATGAATGTTCGATGTGTCTCGGAAAACCGGAACCTTTTTAGACACTTGTATAGTGCCCGACTTTCTCGGGGGAATATACGTATTTCTCGCAATAATACTCACCAGTTTCGTATTATCTCGACATTATAAAAGAGTCGTGGGAGAAAGTTTTGCTTTTCATATGGCGGGCCCGCCGGGATTTGAACCCGGGACTACCGGCTCCGAAGGCCGGCGCCCTCTCCAGGCTAGGCCACGGGCCCCCGGAAGGCTTTAAAAATGATGAGGTAATAAAGCTTGCGGTGATAAAATGCTGTTGCCAGACTGGAAAATTAAAAAAGAAATTCTCATAGATCCCTTTTCCGAAGAATCCCTTCAACCAGCTGGTTATGACTTGAGGGTGGGAAAGGAAGCTTATGTTCAGGGAAAGTTAGTTGACGTAGAAAAGGAGGGCAGAGTAGTAATTCCCCCAAAGGAATACGCCCTAATTCTAACGCTCGAAAGAGTCAAGCTCCCAGATGATGTTATGGGAGATATGAGGATAAGGAGTAGCTTAGCTAGGGAAGGCGTTCTTGGGTCATTCGCATGGGTTGATCCAGGATGGGATGGGAACTTGACCTTAATGCTTTACAATTCCTCAAATGAGCCAGTAGAGCTTATGTATGGAGAAAGGTTTGTGCAGATAGCATTCATCAGGTTAGAAGGACCGGCTAAAAGCCCTTATAGGGGAAACTATCAGGGGAGCAGAAGGATAGTGTTTTCAAAGAGGAGACGTAAAAATTAATCTTCTTTTTTCCCAAAAAATTCCAAAACTTTGTTTATTGCATCATTGATGTTATCAGTGAAATAGTCTATGTAAATTGATGATGGGTGCCTTCTAAGTTCTTCATACTCATAGGGAGGCCCAGTAAAACAATACACTATTTTTACATCTTCCCCTATCAGCTTCCTATGAGTAAAGAATCCAACGTCGACTGATGTTCCAAACGATACCGTATGAGTTATCACGAGGAGAACCTTTGCTTTTTTCTCAATCTCAAACTCAAAGACACCTTTTTCTTTTGGTGGTAAAACTACCATCGCTGGATGATACACGGACAAACCTTTTGATTCAAGTTCCTTGGTTATTTGATAGAACATTCCAACGGTTTCAAAGTCTATATGACCAGTTAAATATATATCAAAGTTGTCAGCACTTCGAAGCTCTTCCACTATTTTTGAATTCTTTTCCTTAGCCCTTGGGAGAATTGTCTTCTCATATTCAGAAAGATACATACCCAGACTATCCTTCAGTAACGCAAGGAACTCTCCTATGTCTAGTCTCACCAATTTAATCCCACCTATATTAGGATGCTCTTAGAATACTTAAGAATTATGCCATTAAGGTTTCAAGCCATATTTTATGGGCAAAAAAGATTTTGCTTACTTTCATTCCCTAAAGTAAAAAATGTATAAGTGAAAAATATTGGGAAAAGAATTCATCCGAAGAGAGCGCTGAGACCTGCAAGGGCTTCTTCTTCGGAGACTTCTTCCTCTTTCTCTTCCTCTTCCTTCTTCTCTTCTTCCTTCTTCTCCTCAGCTGCCTCAGCTGGAGCTGCTGCTGGAGCTGCAGCAACTGCAACTGGCATTGCAGCCTTCTCAATAACTTCGTCTATGTTGACACCCTCAAGGGCAGCAACTAGGGCCTTTATCCTTGCCTCATCTGGCTCAACTCCGGCAGCCTGAAGGACAGCCTTAAGGTTCTCCTCATTTATCTCCTTTCCAACACTGTGGAGGAGCAGAGCAGCATACACATACTCCATTTCTTCACACCTCCGATTAGCTTTATATTTGAATCAAATCCGCGTAATCAACCAAACAGAGCGCTCAATCCAGCAAGAGCCTCCTCCTCAGAGGGCTCTTCTTCCTCCTCTTCCTTTTCCTCAACTTTCTCCTCTTCTTTCTTCTCCTCAACCTGGGTTGCAGCTGCAACTTGGGCCTGTGCACTTAAAAGCTCTTTGGTCTTCTCATCAAGCAAGTCCTCGGGCAACTGCTGTGCTATGAGTAGCATAGCCCTGAAAGCCCTGCCAAGTATCTCGTCGATTGTCTCCTTTGTAATATAGCCAGCCTCGACTGCAACTGCTTTTGCATTGAGGAATGCCTTTTGGAGTATTGCTTCGATTGTTTCTGGAGTTGGATATGCTATGTTAACTGCAAGGTTGAAGGCATGCATGTAGGCTTTCTGTATCATGTTTATGTATTCCTCTTCATCAATCGCCAGCACGTCTGGAGTGTAGACTATACCATCCTCATAAGCCGCTAGTAAGTCGAGTCCAACTTCTAAGGGCTGAATTCCAAGGGCATTTAAAATTGTTGCGAGCTCAGGAGTTATCTCCTCACCAGCCTTCAAAACGACGGTGTCTTTCTGGATAGTTACCTTACCCCTTTCAATTCTCGCGGGAATTCCCATTGCCTGCATTTGACCGACTAGTGGACCAGGGGTGAGTGGTGTTGGACCCGCGGGTATTACAACGTCTTTAGGAACCTTTGCTCCAGCCTTTGCTGGAGCAGGCTGTCTGTTTTGCTGAAGGAACTTGTAGAGCTTGAAGGGATTCATAGTTGTTACAAGAATTCCAGCTCCTCCCTGGATGTAGTCTATAAGCTTTTCAAGCTCGGGCTTTCCAAGTTCTTGGGCCGCTTTCTTTATTGCAAGTTCGATTAATGTGTTTCTTGAAACTCTAAGCAGGCCTCCATTTTCCTTTATTAGTCTTCTCATTTGTGAGAGTGGGTAAGCGGGCATGCTTGAGACGTCAACAAGTGCTATTACTGGATAGCTCTTGATTAGGTTAGCGAGCTCTTCAACTTCCTTCTTCTTCCACTCAGCTACGTGGGCCATTTACCTCACCCCTTAACCTTCACAGCTGGACCCATTGTCGTCTTAACGTACACTGACTTTATCTGGCTCTCTCCCCTCTCCAGCTTTCCTATTATTGCGTTTAGCACTGCTTCTATGTTTTCAGCGAGCTCCTCATCACTCATCTTTTCAGTTCCCACTGGAGCATGAACTACTGGATTGTTCTTTAGCTGTATTCTCACGGTTTTCTTAAGTTTATTTACTATTGGCTCGAGGTTCGTCATTGTTGGAGGAACAACAACTGGCATCTTGTTCCTTGGACCTAGGTATCTACCCAAGTATCTACCTATCTTTGGCATCAGAGGGGCTTCTGCAATGAAGAAGTCGTATTTCTTGGCTAACTTTCTCGCTTGCCTTGGGCTTTGGGCAATCTCCTCTAACTCAGCACTACTAATAACATCAAGCCCGAGCCTCCTCGCCGCTTCAGCAACGGCACCATCAGCGATGACCGCGATCTTTACGTCTTTTCCTCTCCCGTGGGGAAGGACAACCTCAAGCTTGAATCTATTTTCGGGACGTTTTAGGTCTATATCTTTAAGGTTCACTGCCACTTCGACACTCTGTGTGAAGTTACGCGGCTTGGCCCGGGCTTTAGCCTCCTTCACCGCTTCCGCGATTTTCTGCCTATCAAAGGGCATTGTAGCCCTCCCTCCTATTTGTTTTTTAAACAAAAATCAAGTGGGGGTAAAAAGAGATATTTTTAAATTTTTTTATCTTCACTCTTTCTCAGCCTTTTCAAAGAGCTCGTCATAAACACCCTCATCTATTTCCTTCTGAACTACTCTCGGATCTTTGCCCTCTACTGTCACTCCCATGCTTAAAGCTGTTCCAATAACTTCCTTGGCAGCAGCTTTTAGTGTTAAGGCTAACATCTGCTCTCTCTTCATCTTTGCTATCTTGATGACCTGCTCCATCGTGAGGTTACCCACTATGTTGTGCTTTGGCTCACCGCTTCCCTTCTCTAGGCCAAGCTCCTTCTTTATGAGCTGGCTCGTTGGAGGAATACCAACCTCGATTTCGAACTGCTTGGTTACTGGATCAACTATTATCTTCACTGGAACCTGCATTCCTGCAAACTCTTTTGTTGCCTCGTTGATCTTATCAACTACCTGCTTAACGTTTAATCCAAGTGGACCAATTGCTGGACCGAGTGGAGGACCAGGAGTTGCCTTCCCTCCCTCAACGAGGACTTCTACAACCTGCTTTGGCATTTCTTCTCACCTCATTCCTCCTTCTGACGCTTGCTTATAAGCCTAACGTATTCCCCTCTAACGGTCACTGGAATAGGGACTATGGCTCCTATAAGTTCAACGACAATTTCATCTTTGCTCTCATCAACCCTAACAACTTTCGCCTTTTCACCCTTGAAGGGTCCAGATATTAGCTCAACGATATCTCCAGGTTCAAGACCACTAACAGCTGGCTTTTCTTCGAGGAAGTGTTCAATCTCACTAAACGGTATCTCTCCAGGCAAAACTCCTCTAGCGTGTCTAATTCCTCTAATAGCTTCATCAACCGCGCTCTTATTGGGGGCTTCAATGAATATATACCCTTTAACCTTTGAGGGAGCAAGTATTGCATATATAGGAAGATTATACGTCCTAACTTTACTATATATCAGCCTAGCAGTATTCTCTTCTTGACCTTGGGTAACTCTCACTGCAAATATCTTTCCACCCATCTCCTCAGCCCCCAAGCACGAGGATACCAATGATCCTTATAAGCATCCCTATAAGACCGATTAGTATTATTCCAAGCCCAGTAATTTTTGCAGCTTTCTTATACTCATCCCATCTGGGCTTTTTCGTCACAAGAAAGACCCTTTTTGATTCCTTCCAGAAATCTCTGAGCCTCTCCTGGAACGTTGCCATCCTCTAACCCCCACCACTTGATTGGTATTCAATTTAAAAATTTAATTCTTCTAGAGAAGAAAAAGGAAAAACATTAAAGCTCAGGTATGTTAAGTGCGATCCTTTTGACTTCTTCCTCCTCAGCAGAAACCGGGGTTTCTTCCTGGAACGTTACATACCGTGATGTGACTCCAGTAACTATTATCATTACCCTTATCGTCTTCTCAAGCTCGGGCTCAAGCTGGATTCCCCAAATAACCTGAGCCTTTGGATCAACGTTTCTCGTCACGTATTCAATAATCTGTTGAGCCTCCTCAAGCTTTACATCAGCACCGCTGATGCTTATCAAGGCTCCCTTTGCTCCACTTATGTCAACATCGAGTAGTGGACTATTAAGTGCCTGTTCAGCTGCCTCCATAGCTCTCTTCTCACTATCGCTTTCTCCGATTCCAATCATCGCAACTCCACCATCTTTCATGACAGCCCTAACATCGTTGAAGTCTAAATTGACAAGTCCTGGCTTGGTTATTAGCTCAGTTATCCCTTTTACGGCCTGAACTAGAATTTCATCTGCAACCTTAAATGCCATCTGGATTGGGAGCTTTGGTGCAACTTCTAGCAACTTGTCATTCGGGATAACTATTACGGTATCAGAGCTCTTTGCTAGTCTCTTCAACCCATACTCAGCGTTCTTAGCTCTCCTTATTCCTTCCATAGTGAACGGTAGCGTAACAACAGAAACTGTTAAAGCTCCCATTTTCTTTGCCATTTCAGCTATAACTGGAGCGGCACCTGTTCCCGTTCCTCCACCAAGACCGCATGTTATGAAGACCATGTCAGCCCCTTCAAGAGCCTCTCTGATTTCTCTCTCGCTTTCCTTTGCGGCCTCTTCTCCTATTTTTGGATCATTTCCAGCACCTAGTCCTCTAGTAAGTTCCTTACCTATGAGGATTTTTTGATGAGCTTTAATCTTTAGAAGATCTTGAGCATCGGTGTTTACTGCAATTATCTTTGCACCAGTGACACCAACCTCCATCATCCTATTAACCGTATTTCCACCAGCACCACCAACACCAACAACATAAATCCTTGCTTTTATCTGCTCAACTATCTTTTTAAGCTCTTCATCAATGCTTGACTGAGGAACCTGAACTTCCTGAACTTTCTTCTCCCCACCTTCATTGGCAACCCTTTCAACAACGTTCTCTACAAGCTTCAGCATGTTCCAACCCCTCCTAGGAGATGCTAAAGTCTAAGGGAGGATTTAAAGTTAAGAAATATATAAACTTCACTCTCCTTTAACCATGACCCTAGGAAGTGGAATCGGATAAGGGATTCTCATTTCTTTAGCTAGGGTCATAAGCAGAGGCATTAGCTCGGATGTCGTGAAGTTAACTACCTCAGCAACCAAGTCTCCAGGGAGAACTTTTTTCTCCTCCCACTCGTCAAGAATCGAGTCTATAGCATCCTTATTTTTTGGAAGATAGAACAATCTTATTTTCACATTAACTTTGGCAACTTCCGGATTATACTTTACTTCATAATTTACATCAACTTCTATTCCCTTAACCCTGCCAGTAGGAAGATAAAGCTCCCCCAATCTAAGGTTCTCTATTCTTGGGTTCAATGATACCTCAACCTTGCCTCCAGGGGTAGGGGATTTAGTTACCTCTATCCCCAGTATGTTATGTCCAAGTATTGGCACTTCCTGTCACCGATGGTAGGAGAAAATAATCACTTATTAATGTTTGCATGGATTCTTAGCTTTACGTCCCTAATAACGTCCTCCTTTTTCATATCTGGATTTTTAGAATATAGGTAAGATATGTCCTCTAAGATGTAGAGGAGCTTTTCAAGGATATCTTTACCATGGTTCCAAGGTGTCGCATACCTAAATTGCAACAGCTCAGCTATCTCATCAACGTCAAATTCAGCTAAAACATTTTCAACTTCCCCTTTTGCTACTACAACCTTCTTGCCATTAATAATTAGCGTTATGTCAGACATTTCCATCATTTAATAGTTTGGAAGTTCAAGTAAATTAACTTTACGTTTTTCCTTAAACATCACCTCCCAGACAAAATATAACTCAGCATTCCTCCTAGAGAAGCAAGATTTGCAAAGAAGAGAAAATTTCTCACTTTCCTCATTTGAATGACAAGCATTGTCCGAAGGCCACTAAATTAAGGCAAAAGGACAAGAGATCAACATAGCACACTAAAAGTTAGTTAATCCTTGATAAACTCAAGGCCAAGCTCCTCTGCCAGAGATCTTGCCAATTGCCTAGTCTCGCCTCTGCTCCCCTTCCAGTCTACGTAAATCGCCTCAACTTTTTCAGCGAACCTATCTAGGGCCTTAAGAATAACCTCTTTAGGAACGGGCTGAGCATACTTTGGCAGGATATGCCCAAATGCAATCTCACTCTCCAAAGCAACTTTAGTCTGTTTAGGGGCATAATGGCCCCCACCAATCCCAAGGGCAACCTTAAACTTCTTTCCATAGTTTTTAAGGACATAAATTATTGTCTCGGCAATGATTTCCCCAGCCCTATCATTAACCCACTCTTCTTCACTAGAGCCAATCTCTATGAAAAAGCTAGGAACTTCCAGCTCACTCGGTCCATGGTGAGTTGCCTCATAACAAACTGTCCAACCAAGATCATTAAGCTCACTCATTTTTAGTAGTGCAAGTTTCATTGCACTTGGAAGGGCTATTGCAAAGCTTTCATCCCTGCCACCATACATAGCCTTTCCCCAGTTCCCAGTAACGTGAGTAGTTAAAGAAGGAAGCTTCTGCTTACTCGAGTGCCTAGAGGCGAAGGCTATTACCTCGGGCTTAAATCCAAGTTGCTTCTCAATTTCTCTGTCCAAATAATCGTAGTATATCATCTCATCATTGGTCGTTAGGATTAAGATATCACCCTTCTCATAAATCCTATTTCCATCAAAAACTCTCTCACTCTCCCTAAAGCCAAAGTGTTCAATTAGCTTTTCCTTTATATTCATTGAAGCCTTGTCAATCTTCGTTGTCATTATAACCTTCATGCAGGCCACCGAAGTAGAAGTAAGGCCAGAACTTATAAAGATTTCAAAATAAGCCCAACATATGAAGAGAGTATCAACTTCTAGGATAACGGTTTCAAAAGGACAACGAGGTTTTTCAAAGATGCACTTGAAAAGCCATTCTGGAATTTCTAAAAATTTTTGATATAAAATGTTCGAATTTGGACTTAACATTAAAAGATTAGGCATTATGTGAAATTAGCTTCAGAGCATTAATACGTGAATTTGAAAAACGTAAAGTATATAAGTGAAATGCTACATAAAATTAAGAACACACTAGTTCATCCATGTACGAGGTGGACACTATGAAGAAAATTGTGCTACCCCTACTTGCAATTCTTTTAATATTTGGGGTTGTTATTTCGGGTTGTATAGGAGGAACCACACAGACAACAACAACTCAAAAAGAAGTAGTAAAGGAAGTTACAATATACACCGGAGGTACCAGAGGAGTTTATTATCCACTGGGAACAAGATATGCAGAATTACTAAGAAACGCAGGGATAAACGCAAAGGCAGTAACTAGTGGAGCAAGTGTCTCCAATGCCAAAGCTATTGGGGAAGGAAATGCTCAAGCGGCCATAATGCAGAATGACGTGGCATATTATGCCTACCACGGCCTCTACATGTTTGAAGGCAATGCTATAAAGAACTTGAGAGGGGTTGCTGCATTATATCCAGAAACCATTCAGTTTGTAGTAAGAGCAGACAGCGATATAAAGAGTCTCCAAGATTTAGCTGGGAAGAAGGTAGCAATTGGAGCTCCTGGAAGTGGAACAGCAGTCGCTGCTGAACAAATTCTTAAAGCGGCTGGAGTATGGGATAAGATACAGAAAGTTAATCAGGACTTCTCCCAAGCAACACAAGCTTTAAAATTGGGACAAATCGACGCCGCTGTTATAGTAGCTGGAGCCCCAACACCAGCTGTCGTTGAGATAGCAGTTACAACTCCAGTAAGAATAATTCCCATCCCAGATGATATACTTAAGAAATTGAAAGAGGAAGGTTACATATTCTACGTTAGGCAGGTGCTACCCAAGGACACATATAAGGGCATGACAGAAGATACTCCAACATTAGCAGTGAAGGCAATCCTCGTGGTAAGTGCCGACCTTCCAGAGGATCTAGTGTATAAGATGACCAAGGTTCTATTTGACAATGTTGAAGAATTAAGGGCTGTCCACCAGAAGGCTAGATTCATAAGCCTGAAAACTGCCCTAGATGGAATGAGTGTTCCTCTTCACCCTGGAGCATATAAGTACTACGAGGAGAAGGGCATCCAGGTTCCAGACGAAATTAAGCCCCCAAGCGGGTGAAAAGTTTGAAGCATTTACTTATTTTTATTCCTTTTTTGTTTTTATCATTATTTTTAGTCAAAATTTATGTGCCAACGGAGGAGGTATGTTTAATTTCAGAAAGAGGATGTGTGTGCACTCCAACGCCTACTGTCATTAAGGTTGAATATATCCACAGCGTTCAAAGAATTCCAATAACAGAAATATTGATAGCAAACTCTTCGGGAATTTTCTTCACAGAAATGATATGGCACGATTTTGGAGCCGGGCTTCCGGAAGAGTTTGATGAGTTTGTAAACGGATCATATGTAATACGCGATAAAAAGTACTTGGGAACAGAGATGGAATATTGGTTTATTCCGGAAAATAATGCTACAATAATTCTTGGATCAAAGGTTGTAGATGTCAACGGACTAATAACTTTGAGGGTTGAAAAGGTTTCTTACTTAAAGCACAGACTTGGGAGGTGTTGATGGTGGAAGAAGCAAAAAAAGTTGAAGAAATCGTCACAAGAACGAGGAAGTTGCCAAAAAAATATGAAACGATAATAAAAGTAGCTGCAGTTTTAATTGGTATTTATGAGATAATATTTATTTTCAACTTTAATGGGGCACTATATAAGCTCCTCTCTAATATGGGAATAAAACTCGACTTCCTATTATACACCCTCCAGACTCAGCAGGGGGAAGCCTTTATTCTCGCAATGATTCTAGTTATGGCTTACCTCCTGTACCCGATGAGAAAAAAGAAAGAGTATTTCGAAAAAATACACCCTATAGACTACTTGTTCCTCGGGTTAAGTTTACTCACAATGGGATATCTGTTTTATAGATACCCAGAATATGCCCAAACTGCAACAACATATGGGAGGGACATTATATTTGCATTAATCGCAATTATCGTAGTCCTCGAGGCTACTAGAAGAGTAATAGGATGGGTGCTCCCTCTAATAGTTAGTATATTCCTCCTCTATGCCCTGCACAATATAGGATTCAATTTGAAAGTTTTCACTGAGCACATGTACCTTGCAAGTGAGGGAATTTTTGCAACCCCCTTATATGTTATGACAATTTACGTCTTTGCATTCATCTTTTTCGGAGCGTTCCTTCTCAAAATTGGAATTAGCGACTATATAACAGAGTTCATGATAAGTGTATTTGGATCAAGACCTGGAGGGCCTGCAAAGGCAGCGGTCATAGCTAGCGGGTTAATGGGAACCGTAAGCGGTTCAAGCGTTGCCAATGTCTTAACAACCGGTACATTTACAATACCATTAATGAAAAAGGCTGGGTATCCGCCAGAAATTGCTGGGGCTGTAGAACCCGTTGCATCTACGGGAGGACAGTTAATGCCTCCAATAATGGGAGCGGCAGCCTTCATAATGGCGGAGTTTATAGGAGTCCCATATAATAAGATAATAATAGCAGCAGTCTTACCAGCACTTGTATATTACTCAGGAGTGTACTTATTCATAGACAGAGAAACGAAAAGGCTCGGTCTAAAAGGGATGCCAAAAGAGGAATTCAAACCAATAAGATACTTTTTAAGGAAAAGTTACATACTCCTTCCAATAGTCGTCATAACGATAGCACTAGTATGGGGTATACCGGCCCATATCTCCGCGATATCCTCATTAGGGGTAGCTATATGGGTCGCCTGGATCTCAAAAGACAATATACAGGGAAACGAACTGCTATACGTTGCAAGTGTGATTGCAGGAACAATAGTTATGTTTTCTGGAAGAGGATATCAATTATTAGTCCTCTTGTCCATAATGTTAATTGTATTAGCAATACAAGGGAAATACGCAAAATTCAACGAGAAATTATACATAACACTTCTATTTTATGGGTTCATTGTTTTAAACCAAATTGTTGGGATGAATAAAGAGAACCTCTTGTTCTTAACGGGAATATTTGGAATAGTGTTCTCCCTAATAGTGGGCCTGCTCTCAAAAACAGAAGACGGAAAGATAATGTTGTCCGCCACATACACATCTATGATAGAAGCCGGTAAAACGAGTGTGGCAGTAATGCTGGCAGCAGCAAGTGCAGGTTTAATTCAAGGATCTTTAACAATCACAGGATTAGCGAATTCCCTCGGATACAAACTAGCATCTTTAACTGGGGGCAATCTATGGCTTCTCCTCATATTCACCATGGTATTCAGCCTTATACTTGGAATGGGAGTTCCTACAACGGCAAACTATATCATAACTTCACTAGTCATGGCACCCGCAATTTTTAATGTAGTTCATTCCCTACCCCCATATAATGAGCCAGTTCCAGGATTTTCAACCCCAATAGCTATGTTAGCAGCCCACTTCTTTGTATTCTACTTTGGAATTCTCGCAGATGTAACACCACCAGTAGCACTTGCAAGCTATGCAGGCTCCACACTAGCCGGAGGAGACTTCTGGAAAACCGCTATGAACGCAGTAAAATATGCTCTAGCCGGATATTTAGGCCCGTATATATACTTCACACATCCCCAAATGTTCCTAATCACAGTCAAACATTGGACCCTTACCACGGCCCTCCAGGTTATATACTACTTTGCAGGGACAATACTCTTAATGTACATGCTATCCATAGCAATCACCGGCTGGTACAACGGCCGCCTCAAAATGCCATGGAGGATCCTTATGATCGCAGTTGCCCTAGCCTCCACAACACTTCACTACTTACCAATCCTCCTCTCCCTAATGATAATAATGGTGACCAAGCTGTTCTGGAAGAAACTTACCGAATGAGTGGGATTAGTTTTATAATCTCCCCCTTTATTCTTTATTTCAGAATGCCAAGGGAGAAGGTTGTTAGAGTTTGGGACGAGAGGGAAGTAGTTTACACTCCAAAAAGGTGGAGGATTCTTTGGGAGAAAAGAGAAAAGGCCCTAAAAATTATGGAGCTCCTCAAAGAGTTTGACCCTCACGTTTATGGGAGCGTGGCCAGGGGGGACGTGAGGAAAGACAGCGACATCGACATAGTTATTCCATACAGGGTTCCAAGCTATCTTATAGAGCTCGCGTTAGGGGATCTAATTCAGAGAAGGAGAATAGTTATGGCAACTCCCTGGCACCTAATAAAGGGTCACATAGAAATAGACGAAGAAACAACAGTAACATTCTTCCTTGTCGATCCTACAGATAGAGAGCTTGAATTCTATAAGTGGGGAGGAATGCTTGACCTCTGGGGAGTTAAAACTAAGCAGAGAGTCCCAGGGGTGAATAAAAAGCTGATACTTATTATCCCAACGGAAAAAGGCCACATTGAAAGGGAAGTTGTTGGGAGAGAACCTGAAGTTGCAAAGATTCTGGGAGTCAGCATAGACATAGTTGAAGAGAGGGTTAAAGTCCTTACTAGGAGGGATAGAATAGGGAGAACGGGAATATACCTTGATGAAGAAGTTCCAGACTGGAAGAGCTTTGAAGAATTTCTGAAAGAAATTGCCGACAGAGATCCCAACATAAGGAGGAGAGTTAGGGAGAGCCTATGAAAAAGTTTATAATTTGGTTAAAAGTCAATCTCACCCGACGGGGCCGTAGGGTAGCTTGGCCTATCCTGCGGGCTTCGGGAGCCCGTGACCCGGGTTCAAATCCCGGCGGCCCCACCATCAGAACACTTCTTAAGAATTTGGGTTGAAATTTTATATAAAGAATCTTCTAACCAACTAGAGCGGTGATGCTCATGGGGTACAAGATCAAAGATGAATGGGGAGAGTTTTTGGTCAAGCTCGCAAGGAAGGCGATAGAAGAGTACCTCAGAACTGGGAGAGAAATTGAACCACCTCACAACACGCCACCAGAGTTGTGGGAAAAAATGGGAGTTTTCGTGACCCTGAATAGGCACAACGTACCTCCTCAGGCAGCATTGAGAGGGTGTATAGGATTTCCCCTACCAATATATCCCTTAGTCAAGGCCACGATAAAAGCCGCAATATACGCGGCAGTTGATGACCCAAGATTTCCTCCAGTACAACCCGAAGAAATGGACAACTTAACCGTTGAGGTTAGCATCTTAACCCCACCAGAACTCATAGAAGGGCCGCCCGAGGAAAGGCCCAAAAAAATAAAGGTTGGAAGGGATGGATTGATAGTAGAAAAAGGGATATATTCAGGGCTATTACTACCCCAAGTTCCCGTAGAATGGGGATGGGACGAGGAGGAGTTTTTAGCGGAGACATGCTGGAAGGCAGGACTTCCTCCAGACTGCTGGTTGGACGAGGATACAAAAGTTTACAAGTTTACTGCCGAAATATTTGAGGAAGAATATCCAAGAGGACCCGTGAAGAGGAAACCGCTCGTCTAATCTTCCAACCTCTCCACTATCTCTAAGCTGACATCAAAGTTTTTAACCGAATGGGTCAGGTATCCGAGGCTTATAACATCTATATCCAATCTCGCATATTCCTCAATGTTTTCGGGAGTTATTCCCCCAGATACCTCGATCTTAACTTTATCCCTCAAGCCAAGATCTCTAAGCTTCTTCAATGTTAATTCGATCTCCTCGGGTTTCATGTTATCGAGCATAACTATATCCGCCCCAGACTTTGCCGCTTTTATTGCATCTTCAACTGTTTCCACTTCAACTTCAACAACTTTGTAAACGCTGAACTCCTTCGCTTTCTTTACGGCCTCCTCCAAAGGAACTAATGCCAAATGATTGTCTTTTATTAGGATTGCATCGCTTAGAGAAAACCTGTGGGGCTCACCCCCACCTATCAATATTGCCCTTTTGTCAATTAACCTCAGAAGGCTCTTTCTTGTGCCGGCAACCTTAACTTTAGGATTAACTTTCCTTACCCTCTCAACGAGCTTCCTAACTTCAGTTGCAATCCCACTCATTCTTCCCATTATGTTAAGTGCTGTCCTTTCAACAAGGAGAATTGCTCTTGCATTTCCCTTGAGTTCAAGCACGATTTCTCCCCTTTTAACACTCTCCCCATCACTCTTCCTCAAGGTAACCTCAACGCCAAAGTGTTCAAAAAGAGCCTTCGCCTCTTCAACTCCCGCTATTATGCCGTCCTGCTTTGCTATTATAACGGCCCTCGCCTTCATATCTTTGGGAATTATGGCCTCGCTGGTTACATCACCATAAGGAGCATCCTCCTCAATGAACCTCAAAAGGTAGCGAAGGGGAACCATAGAACATCCCTCAGCTCATTTCTAGCATTCTCTCTATTGCTCTCCTAGCCTTCTCCGCAATATCCTCAGGAACTGTAACTTCAAACTTCATATCCCTCAGTGACTCGTAAACGTGTCTTAATGTTATAGCCTTCATTCCAACGCACACAGCATCCGCCCTCGCCGGATAAAACTTCTTCTCCGGATAAAGCTTCTTGAGCCTATATACCATCTCCCTCTCAGTAAAAACCACCCACTCATCCCATTCACACGCTCTCTTTATCATTCCTCCAGTAGAGACTATTATGTCAGCTTTTTCTTGAACTTCTGGAATGCACTCGGGATGAACCATTAACTTTGCATTTGGATGAAGCCTCTTAGCCCTCTCCACATCCCTAAGTGTGAACTTCTGGTGAACATAACAGTGGCCATTAGGAGGGACTGGAATAACTTTCTTCCCAGTTACCTTCGCAACGTAGTGGGCCAAATTCTTATCGGGGCCAAATATGACGACATCTGAATCCAACTTGCTAACGATGTCAACGGCGTTAGCCGAGGTTACGGTGACATCTGCGTATGCTTTAGTTTCAGCCGTGCTATTAACGTAAAGTACAACCGGAGCGTTTGGATACTTTTTCTTAGCCTCAAGAATATGTCTAACCTTAACCATGTTGGCCATCGCACACGTAGCCTTCCTTGTAGGAATGAGGACGGTCTTGTCCGGATTAAGGATCTTTGCAGTTTCAGCCATGAAGTCAACACCGGCAAAAACTATAACCTCTGCATCAACTTTCGTTGCCTTCCTCGCTAACTCAAGGCTATCCCCAACAAAATCCGCAACATCCTGCACTTCTGGCAGCTGATAATTGTGGGCGAGAATTACGGCATTCCTCTCTTTCTTAAGCCTTTTCACTTCTTCCATAAGCTCCTCAAGCCTCATCAACTCACCTGAAGATATTGTCATTAATTTACATTAAAACCTTGTTGGACATATATGACCAAGAACCTCAAAGCAGGCAAGTACCAAGGAAGAAGCTTGGCCTTCTAAACTCTTCCCTGGTATATGGGAAGTCCTCTCTATAATGAGCTCCCCTACTTTCCTCCCTTTTAAGAGCACATTCAAGAACGGCCCTTGCCAGAAGTTTTAACCTTGGATCAGCTTCTATGCTCTCAAGTTTTCTCAGTCCTTCTTTTAGAGATGTAGCACTTCTAACGATGCCAGCATGGTTCCACATCAAAGTCCTCAGCCCCTCAACATCTCCAAGCTCATATCCAGAATAGGGAGCATCATTAACTTCCCTACTCGGTTTCTCCCTTAGGATTGTCCTACTGACCTCAAGTCCAGAAACAATACATTCGAGGAGGGAATTACTAGCCAGCCTGTTGGCTCCATGGAAACCATTGCTCGCAGCTTCACCTACCGCATACAGACCCTTTACCCTGGTCCTATAGAAGTAATCAACACTTATTCCCCCTATTGTGTAGTGAGCTACGGGGGTAACTGGAATTGGGTCTTTATATGGATCTATCCCCTCCTTTCGCAGGAACGAGTATATATAGGGAAACCTAGACTTGAAGTCCTCTATTGATCTTGCATCGAGGAATATTCCCTTTCCCTCAAGCATTTTCAGGTAGATCGCTCTAGCAACTACATCCCTGGTCTCAAGCTCATTAACAAACCTTTCACCATCCCCGGTTATCAGCTTCGCACCAGCTCCTCTCACGGCCTCACTTATTAGGTACGTTCTCTTGCCAACGAACCCAGTAGGATGAAATTGAACGAACTCAATATCCCTCAGAGGAAGTCCCTTCATTGCAACATCCCCAATTAGAAGACCAATATTATTTTGATTTCCAGCGGTGAAGCGATAAAGTCCTGAAAATCCCCCAGTAGCTATGACAACAGCATCAAATCTGTTAAGCTCTCCCTCAACAAAAACCCCAGCAAGCTTTTTTCCCTTTATTCCGATCTCCTCAACAAGTTTTCTCTCAAAATTAACCCCAAGTTCCCTTGCGTGCTTTTCCAAAATTGGGATTATATGTTTCCCGGTCTCACTCCTTATGGTGAATATTCTTGGAAACGAATGACCCCCCTCAAGCTCGGTTCCCGTGAAGGTGATTCCCATCCTAAGTAAGAAGTCATAAGCCTCTGAAGCCTTCGATATTACATTCCATACAGCAACATCGTCGTTTAGATACTTCCCTCCCCTCAGGGTATCAAGAACATGTGATAGAATTGAGTCCCCCTCTAATACTGGGATCGCTATACCCGCTTGAGCCAGGTATGAATTTGACTCCTTGGACTTTGGGCCAAATATCGTGACGTTAACACCTCTCTCTGCCAATGAAATTGCCGATGTCAAGCCGGCAAGGCCCGTTCCTACTACAGCGACCTCCATTATAGCTCCCAAAAGTTAAAAAATTAGTTAGCTTATACGCTTTTCCCTCTAGCCCAGTGACAACTACTCCAGCAATAATCATTCCAGATTTTGAATGCCATGAGGGAGAGTGAGTAGAAAAAAGGCTTTAATTGACTTCTATCCTCTCGTCTTCATTTATCCAAGGAATCCCCTCATCTGAGCCAGCTTCATAACATCCCCTTCTCCCCTAAAGACGAGTTCCGCCTCCTCAACGTATTCCTGAATCTGATCAGGCTTGAATTCCCTCACCCTCTCGGCGAGCTTCTTTAAACCGACCTCTTCAGCAACTTTGAATGAGAAGAACTTCATAGCAAACTCGAGGTCGTCATAAACGTGAAGGTAATACTCTGACACCCTCTCAAGGTCTTTATCCGTTACTGAGTTCAAGGCCAGCAACTCCGGTGGGAGACCTATGGAATACAGAGATGCCGTGAACTTAATAGCTCTTGGAAGAGCAAGGCCATTAACGTTTCTTGCATAGCCGAACAACCCTATATGTAACTTTCTTCTTCTCCTATCTGGAATCCTTGAAGCTAGTCTCCTAATATGGGGAGCCAAGAGCTTTATCTGATTCTGATACTCCACTTCGTAGGCAGTTAAGAACTCTGGAATATCAACGGGCGTAGGAGCTCTCCTTTTCGTTGACTTTATCTTATCAACGGCCTTCACAACATCCCTGGCAGGATAATCAAATTTAAATGAGCTCTGAATTGTATATGTCTGAACGCTGGGATACTCCTCGAGAACAACATCAACATTGTCCGGCCTCATTCCTCCTCTAAATGGAGGACCCCCAACACCCACTATTGGATATAAGGAGATTGACATCTCCTCTTCAAGCTTTGCCAGCTCGTACAGAGCCTTTTTGACATAAGTTACAGCCGTTATGAGACCATAATTCATCGCGGGATCACTTCTGGCAAAGAAAACCCTCTGATGCTCAAAATCCTTATCTTTAAGGAATTCCTTCACTATTCTAGATGACTTCAATAGGGCAGATTTTGTTTCAAAAAGAGGAATTATCCTGATTTCCTCAGGGTAGAATTCTCCTATCCACTCACCAACCGTAACATCGTGTATTACCTCGCTACTTATCCCAACTATCTTTTTGTAAAGCTGGTACACCCTTTCAAGCTCAGCAGAGCTCGTCGTCATTGGAAGGATAACTTCGAATATCGGGGCTATTGAGTCATTGTAAAATATTCGAGCATAGTCAGCAGCCCTCGTTATACCCTGAAGCGTCTCAAGAAGTAATTTAGCCTCAGCCTTCTCAACCGAGGGGTTCGGAACTCTTGGGGTTAGCCTTAAGTCTTTGCCTAGGATTTTCTTCTTGAAAAACATTGGATAACGCTCAAGCAACTTCTTAACAACGAATTCATCGACTTCTTTTCCTTCAAAGTCCCACATCTGCTCATCGGCACCAAGAACACTATAAGCATAAAAAGCCTCTGTTATTTCATCCTCTCCCCCAAGTACTGGAGAGTGAGAAAAGAAGGGTATTGAATAATTGTCTGGATGCTGAGTACTCATAACCCTCGGTATCACTATGCCCACCCAATTGGCAAGGAATATGTCACTTTAAAGATTATCGGGAGATTTTATGAACAAATGACAACATTATAAAGGATTCATCAAAACTCAATATTGTTAGAAACAGCATAGAACAGTACTAACAACTAGAAAACATCAGAAGAAGAAAGAATAGTTAAAAGGCTTCAGAATTCAGTATCGGTCTCTGGGCCTGAGCTCTCTCCCTTCTCTCCTTCCTTCTCCTTCTCGAGTTTCTGGGCTGCAATGACGTCGTCGATTCTGAGTATCATTATTGCTGCCTCGCTTGCACTCTTGATTGCCTGCTTCTTGACCCTTACTGGCTCGATGACTCCTCTCTCCATCATGTCAGCTGGCTCGCCCTCGTAGACGTCAATTCCGATTGTTGGTCCCTTCTCCTTGTGGGCGGCGGTGACCTTCACTAGAGTCTCGATTGGATCAAGACCTGCGTTCTCTGCGAGTGTCCTTGGTATGACCTTGAGAGCGTCTGCGAAGGCCTCAATAGCGAGCTGCTCCTTACCTCCGACTTCCTTGGCGTACTCGTCAAGCCTGATGCTGAGCTCGATCTCTGCAGCTCCACCACCGGCTATTATCTTTCCGTCCTCGAGGATGTCCTTGACGACCTTAACTGCATCTTCGAGGGCCCTCTCGACCTCGTCAACTACGTGCTCGGTTCCACCCCTGATGAGTATTGTTACTGCCTTGGGGTTCTTGCAGCCCTCGACGAATATCATGTTCTCTCCAGCAACCTTCCTCTCCTCGACAAGCTCGGCCTCACCGAGGTCCTCGGGCGTGAGATCTCTTATGTTGGTGACGATCTTAGCACCTGTGGCCTTGGCGAGCTTCTCCATGTCGCTCTTCTTGACTCTCCTAACTGCAAGGATTCCGTACTTGGCCAGGTAGTGCTGTGCGAGGTCATCAATTCCCTTCTGGACGAACACTACGTTTGCACCGACTTCCTTGATCTTGTCGACCATCTCCTTGAGCATCCTCTCCTCCTGCTCGAGGAAGGCCTGGAGCTGCTCTGGGCTTGTAATCCTGATCTCTGCATCAGTCTCGGTCTCCTTAACCTCGAGAGCGTCATTTATGAGGGCAATCTTAGCCTTCTCAACTCTCTTTGGCATTCCTGGGTGAACAACTTCCTTGTCAATGACGACACCCCTGATGAGCTTGGTGTCGCTTACTGCTCCACCTTCCTTCTTCTCGAACTTGATGTTGTCAATATCAACCTTGTACTTTCCGTCCTTCTCCTCTGCAACGAGCTTAACTGCCTCAACTGCAAGCTTAGCTAGGTACTCCCTCTCCTCCTCTGCAGCCTTACCAGTTATTGCGGTCATTGCAGCCTTGAGGAGGATCTCTTCGTCATCGGGCTTGACATCCTTGGCTATGCTGTCAAGAATCTCCTGAGCCTTCTGGGCAGCGAGCATGTAACCCTTAATGATTATGCTTGGGTGGATGTTCTGGTCAAGCAACTCTTCTGCCTTCTTAAGGAGCTCACCAGCAATGACGACTGCCGTGGTTGTACCGTCACCAGCCTCCTTGTCCTGGGTCTTTGCAACCTCTACCATCATCTTTGCTGCTGGGTGCTGGATGTCCATCTCGTCGAGGATCGTTGCACCGTCGTTGGTAATGACGATGTCTCCAAGGCTGTCAACGAGCATCTTGTCCATACCCTTTGGACCAAGGGTAGTTCTAACTGTTTCGGCAATTATTCTAGCTGCGAGAATGTTCATTCTCTGGGCATCTCTTCCAACATATCTCTGAGTTCCTTCAGGCAGAATTAGTATGGGTTGACCTGCTAACTGGGCCATTTCCGCCCACCTCCCTTAATTTTTATTTTGGCCCCACAAGGGGTTTTAGTTACATGTTGTATCTTCCACCCATAGGTTCCTTAGTGTTGCTTATAAACTTTTCGGTTATCAAAAGCGTGGATTTCAGTTGACGTGAACGAGGACAATGTCACTGCCCTAATCGATTACACTCCAGATAATTTTCGAGACTGGAATAAAGAGCGTCACACTCAGTTATTATTATAGGAGAAGGAGGGTGCAGGGGAAGTGGGATGAAAAGCTCGGTTCGAGGAACCGCGTGAAGAAGAGGATTTTTCAGAAAGTTCCACGAGAAAGACAGGAAGAGGGATGTCAGGGAAAAGCTCGCGAGGATTATCGTGCTTGAGGCGAGGAGGAATGCTGGAATAGTCCTAGAGAAGCTCCCAAAAAACGCTCCAAGAAAAATGCTGGAGAAAATTAGGGACAGGTAACTTCGCCACAGGATTTACCAGTCCGCGTTCCTTGGAATTCAAAGGGCTATTGAGAGGAAGGCGAAAGAATATGGAGTTCCGGTAATAAAGGTAAACCCAAAGAATACTTCAAGAATTTGCCCCGTCCACAATGCTATCATGAAGTATGAGAACGGTTCCCGTTTTGGCGTTTGCAGTGCTGGTGGTGAAGTCTGGCATCGGGACGTTCTTGCCGTCTGGAATTTGCTTTTGAGAGCCCTCCAGAGTGATGGGGGCTCTGCCTCAAGCTCTGGAGGGCTTTGCGTGAATGGGAGGCCCGTGCCGTTGGCCTCGACCGCCACCAATGAAGCCATCTGGATTGAAAAGTCCAGATGGCTGAGGTGGAACTCCCTACCGCCGACACAAAGTGACACACTCCTATACAAAACGAAGAGGTAGGGAGAAACGGAAGACTCAAAAACAACAGACCGTTCACAACTTAACAAAAGATAATGAAAAAACTTTTAACGACAGCTTCAAGGTTACCAGGGGGCAATATATGATGATTTCAAAGAAAGCTCTCGGTTTTGCTACCATTATCCTACTGTCGGTTTTAATTGTGATTTCTAGCGGATGTATCGGGACAAAAACCCAGACAGAAACAAAGGTTCCAAAAGAAACCATCTCTAGGGAAGCACTGCTTAGCAACATTGATAATGAGACCCAGTTTGGGGCCATATGGGAAATGACACTCATGAACGCAACCTCCATTTTGGCAAAAGCAATCGGTAAGTCAGTGGTGACTAAAACGAAAGTGCTAACATACAGAAAGTCCGAAGGAGAAAAATGGGAGTCATACTCCATAATAAAGTGGGAAAACGGAACTGGAGAGCTCTACATGAAAATGGAAGTGGACAACAAAACTCAACCATATAGAGACAAAAGAATGTTCAACTTCACCGTTGCTAAAAGAATGGCATATCCATACGGGGAGCTTCTGCTGGCATTATCTGACAAAATAAAGTTCAACGAAACTACCGAGAATGTCAGATGTTCCCAAGAAAACTGCATCCTCCACATAGTTAGGAAACATGGGCAAGACGAATTCGGGGATATCACGGGAACCTGGAGGGTAGAGTACCTTGAAGCAAACATTACCTATAATCCTCAGACACTAGAAATCACAAAAGCTTCTATCTATATGGTAACAAACCTAGGATACAAGGAGACATTAAAATGTGAATTCATTAGGAAGGATCTACATAAGCTTGAAAAGGAGTTAGAAGAGAAGTATCATGAAATTAAGGAGGAGTAGACCTTTCCACATCCTTATTTTTCCCTTACGAATTTGTCTTTATATCACCAGTTGCACCCATCTTTTCTTTAATGCTAAAGAAATGATCGAAAGATTTAAGTTGTTGCTACCGTATAATAATAACATGGTCGGGTTGGATGTTATTCTACGCGACGCCGAGAAAGTTTCTGAAGAGGAGGCGTGGAGAAGATTAGAACTTCTCTATAAGACTAGGAAAATTAAATGGATTTATAAGGACGCTAACAACCTGAAGTATAGAACTTCTGCATATTATGCTCCCAATTTAGATAAATGGATGATAAGTCTCATTGAAAAAGCTCTAAATAGAGGTGTTCGATATCGTGCTCTTCCAGATATGTTGACGGCTGCTGTCTTCGAGTACTATCGAAGGAATCCTGAATATAAGAAGACTGTGGATTACATCTTAGATAAGATTCATCCGGAGGCGAGGGAGACCATCCTTAAGATCTGGGACGGTCTTGGAGAGAAGGTTTACAACCTCTTCTCAGAATTCTTCGGGAGAGACCTATCCGAACTAGACGCCTTCAAGGATTATGCCGACTACATCATGAACGAGTCCCTGAAATACATCGAGATGCATTTTAAGGAAGGAAAGGAGAAGATGGATGAAGTGAGTTATAAGCTTGCAACTGATACGGTAAGAAGAGATCCTGATCCAATACATCATGGATTTGGATTGAATTTGGTATACAAATGCGGTGGGAGTTACGGTAACATTACTAATGTTAAAGCGTTAGACCTTGAATCAATGTTCTCTCAGGCTGGATATAAAATAGAAGAATTTGGGAAGTGGATCGCTGAGGTTTCTAAGGTTTATATGGCAAAAGTAGATGAGGAGTTAGCCAGGAACGGATTCACCTTCTAATCCTTTTTGTCAAATTGTTTAATCTTTTTGCCATAGCTTCTCTCATTCTCTTTATCCTGCTAACATAAACTTCTACTTTTAGGGCCTCGTTTGATGCTTGGATAATCTCATAGTGAATCTTTGCCCTAATCATCTTTAACTGCTTGATATAATTAACGGTAAGGGTGTATAAGTCTCCGAGAATCTTCTCTACATCAGACTTCGTGTCATTTGCTTGCCACACAAGCTTATTTATATTTGTATCTTTGAGCTTCCTTAGAACCTTCTCTATCTCTTCTTCGATATCCCCGAAGCCTTCGGTTGCGTTTTCTATGGATTCTACGATTTTTCTTAGGGAATCTACGTGCTTTCTGACAGTTTCGAGCTCCTTGACGCTTCTCTTCTCCTTAATCTTGTGCTCAACCCTCTTAACCTTCTCCTCAAACTCCTCAAAGAGATCTTCTATAGGCCTCAATTCTTCTTTTAGTGAAAAGGTATGTCTAGCCACTCTATCCAAATAACTCTCCCACCTCTCTATCTTGTGCATCTCTTCTCCCAACTCTCTTAGAGCAGTGATAACTCCTTGGAGCTCTCCGGAGATGTTATCTCTGACTATCATGATCTCCTTGCTGAACTCGTTCAGCTCTCCTTCGATAACCTTCATGGAAAAGTCAACTCCCTCGCCAAACTTAGCGATAACATCCTTCGGACTCCTCGCTCTCTTAATGTCACTTATCCTAACGTTATCGAACTGAACCAGTTGATTCTCAACGTTTCCAAACTTCTTCTTTTCAGCCTCAGAAATCCTCCCACTAATATCATGGCTCTTCAAGGATTCCAAGTATTTCCTCAGGTTCTCAAGCTTCTTGTAATCTATCGAGAGAGCGTGAGAAATCTTGGCCATTTCATTACTCAAATTTTTGAATGCTAACGGTAAGTTTTTGTCCAATAAATCCTATATGTTATAATTGGTGCAAAGTAGTATGAGACAAGTTATTTTGGTAGTTATACTCATACATCTTTTGACCTTCGCTAGTGGTTGCATTGTCAGAACATACTCCTATTCCCATAAAGAAGGTACTAGTATAACTACCCCCACAACAACTTCTTTAGTCCCTTCTCAAACTACTCACACTCTCACAGATACAACACTCACAACCTCAACTCAGTCCTCAACGACGACTCCAGAGGAGCACATAACAACTAGATCCACCCCTACACATACTCCCCATTCCACTCTACCATCAGCAACAACGAGCACTCAACTTTTACCATCTCATACCTCCCAAAGAACTCAACAAGATCAGGAACCTTTTCAATCCTCACCAACTCAACGACCTCCCTCCTCAACTCCAACCATGCCCTCCACAAAAACCCCAACATTCTCTACTAGACCTACATCCTCAACTTCAACACACTCACCCTCAACAACATCATTCGTCACCTCCACAACCTCTCCACCCCTAACGACGGTTCGTACCACGGTAACTTCGACAACAACATCCCCCATAAGGATTTTCCCTCCAACAATTTCTGATGTCCATATACAGCCCTCGGAAACTCCTTCCGATAAAGTAGATAGCTTTACAGTAACGTTCCAAGTGTCTGGAAGTGGAAACATCGTTACGGAAGTCCGAGTGGTGCCCCTCACATATGAGGGTATTTTTGGATCTTATAGCAATAATATCTTCCCAGAAGAACGACCAAAGACGTTCCGCATAAAAGGTGAAGGAGAGAAAGCCGTTTCTGTTAGGATAAAAGGAGGGAGGGAGTATGAAGTTCAGATAAGATCATGCAATGAAGCGGGATGTAGTAGGCTAATTAAGATTAAAACACCGTATTACAGGGAATTCAAAAACAGGGCTAAGGAGCTTCAAAAGAAGGGTATAACCATAAGTGCTGTTTATATGATGTTTTCGACCTGGTATTTTATCCATAGCCCAGAATCAGAGAGATTTATTGATTACCCACTAATGGGTCCGTATGATACTGAAATTGACATAGTCCAGTGGAAGCATATCGACTGGGCTAATGGTTTTGGAATATCAGTATTTTGGATGGACTTAACCTGGAGTGCCCCACATACCATGGAACGAAACCTACGGATAATGCAGGGGTTCTTGGAAAAGAATATGAGCATAGGAATAATGATAGGGCCTATTGACACTATGAGAACCAACAAACTTGGTGCTTTTGATCTTTCACTACCTGAAAATAGCGATGCCTTGCTTAGTGTTATTAGACAGACACTTCCCATTATGAAGCATCCGAACTACTATCGGATTCAAGGTAGGCCGGCCATATTCATTTGGGCAGAGATATCCTTCGTAAACAGAGAAAGAGTCTACAGAGAGATTAGAGATTTAGTCGAAAGTCACACTGGAGTGCCTCCGTTCATTATTGCTGACATACTTCCACGGATATATGAGAACTGGATACTCCCTACCAATTCCAATTTCCAAGGCTGGAAGAACTGGGCCATAAAAAGAGATGGAGCTGATAGGTACATAGATGGATACACAGGATGGATAGGATTTTTTGGAGTTCATAACTCATCCGCCTCTATCCCCCTTAGCGAAGATGAATTTCGCAAAAACTTCTTAAAGTTCTACAAAGAGCACCTTGCGGCGTGGAGGGAATACTCGGAATCAAAAGGTCGGTGCTTTATTCCTACGGTCTCACCAGGATTCATACGAACGGGGGACAAAGGTTTCATTAAATATCCAATTGAGAGAGATGTAAAAAGATTTAGGGAGATGACTTATCTTGCCTTACAAAATATCGGCTCATGCGGTGAGATTAGAATAGACACGTGGAATGACTTCTATGAAGCAACATTCATCGAACCTTCTGTAAATGAGGGTTTTCGATACATAGAAACGCTTCTAAGCATTCTAACATCCTGAATATTATTCTTTTTATTTTGAAATGCAAAAAGAACCAAAAGAAAGATTATTTAATTCCTTAATCTCGTATCACCAGCCTGTATCTCAAAAGTTTGATTCAAGTAAACTCTGAGCCCCAAGAATTCAAGCCTTTTCTTCAGAAGTTTAACTTCCCTCTCCGGCCAGCAGTGTTGTTGGCACCACATCTCATCCCTAGGACTCGTTAGAGGCTTTCCTACGAGGGGGTTCAAGACCACGTAGAAGTCTGTTGTGATTCTACTAACTGCCTCTTCTATCCAGGGCCACTGCTCAAGACCTTTTGCCACTGGTATTCTAAGCTCAAGAGGAACCGAGTACTCAGAAACTAAGTCAAGTCCCCTGAGGAACAGCGACCAAAGCTTATCACTAGAATTTCGTGGAAGACCGTAAAGCTCCCAGGGAGGAGCCTTAACGTCGGTTGCTATATGGTCAATTAGATCTCCTTTCAGCAACCTCTCCAAAGGTCCAACTAGGGTCAGATTCGAATTGAGGCTTATTGGAACACTCCCATGGACTTCATGGAAAAGTTCTCCAAGTTCCCGCCACTGCATCAGTGGTTCTCCTCCAGTTACATGGAAATAGTCGACGAGGAAAGAGTTCGATATTAGTTCTTCTAGAAGCAACTCCCTGTCAAGGGGAAAGCATCCCTTTCCTTCAGCTATCCTCCAGTTGTGGCAGAAAGGACATCTGAGATTGCAACCGCAAAGCCAGAGAGTAAACGTGACCTTTCCATGAACATCAACCATGCTGACAGCTTTCCAACCACTAGTGAGCATAGAACCACCTCAAAAATAAGATTGAAATCAGGAGGAGTAATGTTTTCTAGTCCAGAACTCCTTCTTCCTAAATGGATTCCAGTTCTTGAGTGGTCTGTAGTACCCTATTATCCTGCTCCAGATTTCAACATTTTCACTACCACAGCGTGGACAGTGGGTGTATAAACCTGTTGCCGAGTATCCACACTCGTTGCAGACGGTAATTGCAGGAGTGTAGCTCCAATAAACGAGTTCAGTCCTCATGAGCCTTTTCGTGAGCTTGGCCAAGGCTTCTGGATCTGGCTCTTCTCCAAGGAATATGTGCATCATCACTCCACCTGTGAAGCTCTTCTGAACTTTCTCCTCTATTCTTATCCTATCACCAAGCTCCAGACTTCCATAGTAAGGAGCTATGCTCGTTGAGTATATTGGATTCTCGGGATCACTTAGGTACTCCCTGAGCTCTGGAAACTGTTTTAAGTCTTTTATCGCGAGCCTCGCGGCTGCACTTTCCCCAGGAACTTCTTCAACGTTCCAAGGTACTCCAGTTCTTCTCATCCATTCCCTTGCCTTTGACGTTGCAAATTCAACCATTTCTTTCATTATTTTTGCAGCTTCCATCCATTCCCTCCTGCTCCCTTCTTCCCAGAGTTTCGGGTTGTTTAAGTATATGGCCGCCGCCTCGGGCAAGCCAAGGATTCCTATTGTGTTGAAATGGCTCGTAGGAAATTCCTCGAGATATTCCCTTATCATGCTGTACATGTGGGGATAGTTCGTTATTAGGGAGATGTATCTACTCCTGAACCAATCCGTGGTAACCCTGACTATCTCGAGAACCTTCCCATACTCTTCCCAAAACTTCTCATCGTCACCCTTGGCCTTCAAAGCTATTCTCGGAAGGTTCACCGTCGTGACATTGACGGAACCGGTAACGTCTGGCATTGCCCATAGTCCACCAAAACGTTGCCTCTCAAGTTTTTCCAATGTTTCTTCCTCTGAACTTTTTCCATTTAAGCCAAAAGCATACATAAATTCATTTTTATCTATATTTAGCCTACAACACATCGCATAGCTTGCATCCGGGTCAACGACATTTGTATTTAGCCAGTAGAAGCTCCCCCTTTTTGCCGCGGTTGTGAATATTGCCTCAAAAACCTCTGGATCATCCCATATCATCTTGGCCGTGACCATTAAGGTTGGTATTGGAAACGTGAATGGTTGCCCCAATGCATCTCCCTCTCTAAGAACCTCCGTTAGGGCTATTATAAACTCCTTAGCCTCCCTCTCATACTCCCCCAGCGGCTCCACTTTCTTACCATCGTAGACAGCGTAGTCACCTTCTAGCATCTTCTTCGGAGCGTCAAGGGTTACGGTAAAGTTCGTGAAGGGTGTCTGAAGTCCTATCCTGGTCGGGTAATTCAAGTTGTACACTAGTCTCTGAATGTTTTGCCTTATCTTTCTTCTATCTAAGCCCTCCTTTCTTATAAATGGTCCAGCATACCACTCCACACTGCTAAAGGCCTGGGCACCCGAGAAGTAGTGCTGGAGGGTTATTAAATAGTTTGCAACGTGATCAACGAACGTGTCAAAGTGCCTTGCAGGTCTCGATACTATTGTTGGTGTTTTGAGACCCTTCTCAAGCAACCTTGCTATGCTGTGTCCAGTACAGTAGGGGATGTAAAGGCTGTAGGGGAGCTTGTGAATGTATATATCTCCGGAGAAGTGAGCCCTCCTCCCGATTTCGGGTATAATTCCAAGACTGTCCTTGAGTGCTTCCTCCATTACATAAGCGAAGAATCCGCTTGGGCCCGGATACCTGTTTGCATTCTCAAGGACATCAAGGCTACCCCACTTTGCATATTCATGGAGGTAATCCCTTGAAACATTTTCCATATTCTCCACCCCATTTTGGATATTTTATCCAGCAAGAGTTGTGAGAAACATGGGGTTATAGGCCTTTTGGATATTTTATCCAACAAAGTGAACACCAGAACCCACTTTATATGACAAAAAGCCAGAATCAACTGAAAATTATTGTTAAATTAACAATAACAGGAAAGATATAAAGGGAACCTCATAAGTAAATCAACACATGTATTGTCAATATGACAGCTATATTATAGCCTTTTCGGTATCTTTGTCAAACACGTGGACCTTGTCAACATCTATGACCACATTGACCTCACTCCCGACCTGGAGTGGGATGTGCCCTGGAAGCTTTACTTTTATCAGCTCGTCCCCAATGACGACATGGACTATCGTATCAGTACCCAAGGCTTCAACGAAGTCCACTCTTCCTCTAACTTTAGTCGTCCTTTTCATGTGGGCCATCTCTCCAACTCCTTCTATTATCATGTGCTCTGGCCTTATCCCAAAGAGAACGGTTTTGCCTATGTAATCCCTCAGGAGTTCCATAATGTCCTGTGGAAGCTCTATTTTAAACCCTCTTCCTTCCAGGTAACCCTCGGCCACTGACACTTCAAGGATATTCATTTCGGGGGCTCCGATAAAGGTCGCAACGAAGACTGAGTTTGGGTTAAGGTACACTTCGGTTGGAGGGCCAACTTGAAGTAGTCTCCCTTGATTCATTACGGCTATTCTGTCACCCATTGTCATGGCCTCCACTTGGTCGTGGGTTACGTATATCGTCGTAACCTTTAGTCTCTGCTGGAGCTTCTTTATTTCAGCCCTCATCGCTACTCTCAGCTTAGCATCCAAGTTACTTAGCGGCTCATCCATAAGGAGAACTTCGGGCTCAACAACTATTGCCCTGGCAACGGCAACCCTCTGCCTCTGCCCACCGGAAAGCTGGGCCGGATACCTATTGAGCAGGTTCTCTATCTGAAGCAGTTCAGCCGCCCATCTGACTTTTTTATCGATTTCCTCCTTTGGAACTTTCTTTATCTTAAGTGGAAAGGCTATGTTATCATAAACCGTCATGTGAGGCCACACAGCATAGCTCTGAAAGACCATGCTTATGTTTCTGTCCTTTGGTGGGAGGTACGTAACATCCCTGTCCCCAAAGTATATCTTCCCTCTCGTGGGCTCCTCAAGACCCGCTATCATCCTCAAGGTAGTTGTCTTTCCACACCCACTTGGTCCCAGGAGAACCAGAAACTCTCCATCCCTTATCGTAAGGGTCAAATCGTTCACGGCAGTAAAGTCACCAAACTTTTTAGTCAAGTTTTCAAGCCTAACTTCCACCATGATCATCACCTCAGCGTTATACCCCACATCGTTACAAGATACCTCCTAGCGAAGAATATGAACAGCATTGCTGGTAGTATCATTATGAAAGCCGCTGCAAACTTGTAATATGCTGGAGCAGCACCTCCAGCTGCCCCTGCGACTATAGAGAGTATCTGGGCTGGGAGAGTTCTGTTCTTGAGTGTAAGGATTGAGGCTACAAAAACTTCGTTCCAGCTCATGACGAAGGTGAACATAGCGGCCGCCGCCAGTCCAGGTAGTGCTAATGGCAGTGTTATGCTCTTAAAGGCCCCAAATCTAGTCAAACCAAATACCATGGCAGCCTCTTCCAACTCCTTATCGACTCCAGCAAAGATACTCGAGGTTATCAGCACAACGAAGGGGAGTGCCATTGCCGTGTGGGCAAGTGCAACACCGAAGAGGGTGTCAATAAGGTTCAACTTTATGTACAAAACCACTAGAGGGATTGCCATAACTGGAATTGGGAACATTCTAAGAGCTATTATCGAGAGTTTTATAGTATCCTTCCCCCTAAACGCATACCTAGCTATCGCATACCCCGCTGGAATACCAAGGGCAAAGCTTATCACTATTGTTAAAACGGCAACTATCACGCTGTTCTTTATTCCATCCCAAGCACCTAACGTGAAGAGGATAACCTTTACCCATTCGGTTGTGAAATGAGTTGGTATAACCTTGTGAGGGTTGTAGTAGTCGGCCTTTGTTGAGAATGCATAGAGGGCAGATACTATTATTGGTATCAATATCCAAGCAACCACTGTAAATATGAAAGCGTAGAAGGCTATTTTCTTCAGCATGAACTTTGTCCTATCGTTCATGTCCTCACCTCCAAGTATTCAGCCTTGAGGAACTTGACGTACAAGGCACCGAGGAGTAACGATAGTAAGGCTATCGTCAGGGCATAGATTGAAGCCACTCCATAGTCCTTTATTTCCGTGAGCTGGTAGAAACCCTCTCCCGCCAGAACTGGTATATCCCTTCCAGCGAGTATCCAGACGACACCGAAGACCTGCATTGCAAATAGAGTTCTAATTATCAGGGCACTCTGGATGCTCGGCTTTAGCATTGGAATGACTATCCTCCTAAGCCTAGTCCAATATCCCGCCCCAAACACTTCAGCCGCCTCAAGGTACTCCTTACTTATCATTTGAAGGCCCGCGAGTATAATCACGAAGACTATTGCCGTAGCCCTCCAAACCTCCGCAATGACTATCGCTAGAAACTCCATCATTCTGTACTCATAACCAAAGAAGTGTATTGGTTGACTGATCAGCCCTAGGTTCATGAGTAACTTGTTCATAAACCCATAATCAGAAAGCATCGTGTACCAGATCAAACCGGCAGCAACATCGCTTATTGTAAGAGGAATTATTAATGCATATATCGTGAAGTCCTTCCCCTTGAATGTCCTGTTTACGGCCAACGCTAGAACCAATGCAAGTATAAGCTGTATGGGCACTATGGCTACTGCTAAGAGAATCGTGTACTTAAGAGCCTGCCAAAACGTTGGATCGGAAGTTGCCCTCCTTATAGTATCTAAAGAAAACGCTCCATTCTTTGTGAATGCTAAGTAGAGTGCCTGAAGTAATGGATAGCCAATGAAAAATGCTAGATACGCAACGGCTGGTGCCAGAAGCAAGTAGGGGATGTGCCTCGTCTTCATAGGCAATTCCTCCTAATATTAAAACAAAAAATAGAAACCAGAGAGAAAAGATATCACGGCTCAGGTACTCCTTTCTCCTTGAATAAGTTGTGGAGCTTTGGTCCAAGTTCACTTAAGACCTTCTGTGGATCTTCTCCCTGGAGGACTATCCTCTTGAAGGCTTCTCTGTAAATTCCGCTGAACTCACCACCTTTCTCGCCAAGATTCGGAATCATTACCACAAGAGCATCCTTTGTGGATGACTGGGCAGTGACACCCTTTACTAAGATCTTGAGCGGCCCTTCTGGAACGGCATCAGCAGCCTCCTTCACTGTTGGGAAGAATCCAACTTTTTCGAGGATCTTAACTTGAGTTTCTGGCTTTGTCAAGTAGTCAATAAGCTTCCAAGCTTCATCTGGGTGTGGGGCATTCTTTGGAATTGCGAGCCCAGCTAGAACGACTATGAATCCTCTTCCCTTTGGTCCTCTTGGAACTGGAACAACTACAAACTGGTCAGGCTTAGTAGTTATTGCGTTCTTTATTCTAGCGGTGTGATCCCAAGCTATCAAGACCTCACCCTGAAGCAATGGGTCTGCCATGGCATCCCAGGTTGTTGAGGCTGGGTTTGTGTACTTCCAAAGCTCCTTGAAGTAGTTCCACATTTCAATTGCCTCTGGGCTGTCGAACTTCTTAGCCTCATATCCTGTAAAGCTCGGATATAGGTAACCGTGAATGAACCTGTGGAGAAGTCCCTTAGGTCCTGCTGGAAGTCCAAACGCCTTCTTTCCGGTCTTTTCATATATGTTCTTTACCCACTCCAAAAGGGCCTCATAAGTCCACTTTTCTGTTCCTTGAATAACATCCTGCTCTGTCAGTCCAGATGGGAGGTACTTGAAAGCCTCCTTGTTAACTACCATGACATAGGTTGCACTCATCCATGGAACGTAGAAGACCTTACCGTTCTTGTCAGTTGCATACTTCATGTAGCTCTCAATAAACGTCCTTCCTTGAAGCGTCTTTACCTTGTCGGTTAAGTCCGTGAGCCAGCCCTTTGCATTGAAGTAATCTAATCCACCGTGAAGATCTGCAACAACATCGATAGTTACCTTTCCAGAGCTCTCCTCACCCTCAAGTCTCGTGGCCAGATCGCTATAGCTTATTGGCACAAACTCTACATCAATTCCAGTCTCATCCTTGAATGGCGGAATTAGCTCATTAAGAACAAATGCCCTCTCTTCTGGTGGGTTCAGCTGGGTGGAGGCCCAGACAATCTTTGTGGGTCCTCCGCCCCCAATGCACCCGCTAACAAAAACGGCCGCGACTAAAAGAGCCGCGACTAGTACTCCCACGGCCCTCTTCATGCTTACTCACCAAAGTATATAAACTATATCCACCTTTATTTACTTTTCCCTTCTATGCCTCATTTCCCAAAAATGGGAATTGAACATCCTTATTTTAATTCAAGTAGGCACGGCTGAAAATTTTAACAAAATCCTAACATTTTTAACGAAAGTTAGGGATGCCTAAATTGGTGGTGACATGAAGGAAATAACAAGAATTTGGGAAGAGGCGATAAGCGAGAAGAATTGTGAAAAGTTGCTTGATATATTTGACGATTACCTAGACACAATAGAGGACGAAGACAAACTAAGAGAAGAACTTAAGAGGGCAGGAGAAGTCGCCGTTGAATGCGAAAACTTCGACCTTCTCCATGAGATAGCCCATACATATGAGCATCTAGGTGAAGTTGAAAAGGGGATAGAACTTTACAAAAAAGTGCTTGAAAAAAGGAAAAATGACAAAGAAAAGTACGCAGAAGCACTTTACTATCTGGCGGATGCCTATGAACACTTCGGAATGCCGGAAGAAGCATTGAAGACATACGAAGAACTGCTTAGAGTTGAAGAAGAGCTCGGAAATGAAAAGGAGAAGGCACTAACACTAGCCAATATAGCAATAGTGAAGGATGAACTCGAAAACGTCGAAGAAGCAATAAGGCTCATGGAAAAGGCCAGGGATATATTTGCAAAGCTCAAAGATGAGAAAAACTACCTGATAAGCCTAATAGACTTAGCCCACTTCAACTATGAGCTTGGAAAGTACGACGAAGCTATGGAGCTAATTCAAGAAGTCCTCAGGAATCCTATTGATAAGGAGGTTGAAGTTCACTCAAGGCTCGTCGAAAGTGAAATATACGCCGGAAAAGGGGAAAACAAGAAAGCCGCAATCAGCCTCAGAAAAGCCCTCCAGAGAGCTGAAGATGATGAAGAGCTGTTTGGGATTGCATTCGAATCGGTACTCGACTTTATAGAGGGGCTGTTTAATGAAGGGAATTACAATGCACTCAAGGAAGTCTCCCCAATATTCGCAGAGCTTTTCGAGGACGATACAAGAGAATTCTTCAAAGCGATAGAAAAACTAGCCGAATGGAGACTGGGAGATGAGAATGCTAAGGTTGAGTTTGAAGAGTTGTATAAGAGGATTGAGAATGAGGATCTGAAGGCAATGTTGGATGAGTGGAAAAGACCAAAGCTGAGCCTCGGTCTGGGGCTCAGCCTTTAAATCCTAGAGACAGTCTCAACTTCAGCGCTCTCTACGTTTTCTACCTTTCTGAACTTCTCTGCAACCTCATCGAAAGAATAACCCTCTTCGTCCTTGCCGAGGATGTGGAACTTCAGTGCCACTAAACCAAAGGCTATTGGCTCCCTCTCAACTTTAGCAAGCCCGTACTTCTCTGGAATTACTGCTTTAAGCTTCTCTTCGAGCTCATCAAGGTTCACATCTGGGCTCGTTGGCATAACCTTAATGACACCAACAAGGTTGAAATCGCTCATTCACGGTCCCTCCCATCCACACTTGGGGCATTTGTAGGGCTTTGCAAGAACCCTACAGGTTTCACATCTCCAGATTATTGCTTCCCCACAGTTGGGGCACACAAAGTGAGTGGCATGCTCCCTAGGCGTGATCTCCCTTCCACATGACGTACATACGGGTATCTCGAACTTCATCTCAACTGCCTGTGCCAATCCACTCACCTCCAGAAGCGAAGGTTTTTTCTTCAACTGTCATCGGGTTGAGGAGTTCACTTATAAACCTTTTCCCAAAGGAAGGTTGGGGAAGGGTGTGGAGGTTAAGGCACTTATAGAAATAATGAGACCCCACAACTGTATCCTCGCGGGCATAGTTGGAATACTTGGAGCATTAGTTGCATACGAGGGGATACCTCCCCTGGAAAAGCTACTCTTAATCTTTGCTGTGGTATATTTTGGCTGTTCAGCTGGAAATACTATAAATGATTACTTTGACTTCGAGATCGACAAAATCAATAGGCCAGAAAGACCAATCCCAAGGGGAGCCCTCAGTAGAAGGGCAGCTTTTTATTATGCAATTCTCCAATACGGACTTGGCCTGCTCCTTGCAGGCTTTCTAGGGGTAAAGGCCTTTGCATTTGCCCTAGGAGCATATGCATTAACCTTCGTATATGCATGGAAACTCAAGCCCCTCCCCTTCATAGGGAACATTGCAGTGGCAACACTAACGGGGGTAACCCCAATATACGGAGCCCTAGGAGTTGGAAGGATAGGACTTGCAGGATATCTAGCAGTCTGTGCCTTCTTGGTTAACGTGGCTAGGGAGATAATGAAAGATATAGAAGACGTTGAAGGAGATAGAGAAATCGGAGCGAGAACCCTACCAATAGTCCTTGGCAAGAAAAAGGCAGGCATTATAGCATCGATTTTTGGATTTAGTACTGTTATCGCATCTTTCCTCCCCGTAAAAGCTGGTATAGGGCTAGGTTATGCCCCAATGATAATAGTTGATGGAATGATAATAAAAGCGAGCATTGACGTCCTTATAAATCCAGAAAGAGCCAGCAAAGGACAGAAACTCCTGAAGGTGGCCACCTTCATAGCAGTTATAAGTTTCCTACTCGGAGCATTAACCAAGGGGGTGTGAAGTATGATAGAAGAGGTTGTAAAAGATAACATAGATAAAGATGGTCTTTGGCTTGTTTTAACATTCAGAACCCCTTATGGTCCCGGGGACACAATGGACAAGCTAGCGAGGGCTGTTGAGAGTGCCGGATGGAAAATAACATTCAAAGCAAACTGGTGGACGGCAGACATTCCTTATGGACTGGTCAGAATAGATGCAAAAAAAGAAAATAAGGAAAAAATAATCCTAGGGAAGTGGATATTAGGGAAGGAATGCAAGATAATTAAGGTGGAGAACCTAGACTTGGAAAAAGGAAAGGAAGAGTTTTTCAGGATAGTCGATAGCATAACCTCAACACTGATCCACGACCCAGTAATCAGGACTATGAGAGAGCAATACTAAGCTTCAGCCTCTTTCTAACTATCTCCAGAGCCCTCTCAGCATCTTCGGAAAATTCTGGGTATCCAAGCCTCTTCATCGTCTCCGGTAGAGGAACCCCAAGTTCTTCATGCCATCCCCTTAGTCTGTAGAACTCTTTCCTCGCCTCCAAAAAGTCCTCGTAGTCTATAAATGCCTTGTTCCCCTTGGCCGGACCCTCTGGTTCAGGCTCCCACCATCTTTGTGGGATTGAGTCATCTATTGGAGGAGTTACCCAATCTAGAGCCGCATGTATTCTTGAAATATTTTCAACGGCCCATGCAACTTTCCTCAACTTTTCAATGCTCCACTCCCTTCCACTCACTATTGAATAGAACTTTGCCAAATCCTCAAGCTTGTAGGGAACGAACTTACACACGCCAAGCATATCAAAGATGTAACTTTCATCCCTGGCCTCAATTAGGGAGGGAACAAGTTCCTTCGCCGGCCCCTGATTTGGTAGCTGGTGAGGTCTTGGCCATCCCCTCATATGAGATGCCCCAACATCGGCGGTAGCATAGCTTAAGGCATATGTTCTCCTTCCTCTAGGATCCCATGCAGGGGCTTCGAGACCCTTTACGTGAACAGCAAACTCACATCCCCTACCAAGGATCTCACAGGCTCTCTTAACGCCCTCTGCTAAGATTGCTCCTATCCCCCTCCTCTCAGCTATCATCAAAAGTAATTTTTCTTCAGCTTCCTCGTCTCCAAAACCAGAGACATCAAAACCAATTTCCTCTTTACTTATTAATCCCCTTTCGACTAGCTCAAACAGCCAACCTATAACGTTACCAGCGGCTATACTATCGAGACCTAGGTCATTTGCCAGATGATTAAAGTAGGCTACGGCAGGAAAGTTAAAAACTCCCGTCGCTGCTCCAAGCATCGCTATGCTCTCATACTCCGGCTTTACCCTGATCTTTCTCCCCTTGTATTCAACTTCAACGTATCTGGCACACTTTATCGGACAACTTTTCCCATGTATAAACCATTCTGGCTGTATTTCGTACTTCTTAACTTCATCTCCAGCCAGCTTACTAGCAAGTTCATCTGGAATGTAGGGCCTTGAGAAATTGTAAGCTGGACTCATTCCAAGAGAAGCGGAACTCCTTAACCCATCCGTAGTTCCATAGTTTCTCGTGTGTTCATACTTTGGATCCGTAGCATAGCTGTCGTAATACTCCTTCCAAAGCTTTTCATATTCTTCCTTATTGGCGACCTCAGGTTTTTCTCCAGGTTCAACGACTACAGCCTTCAAGTTCTTACTTCCCATTACAGCCCCAAGACCTCCCCTTCCACTAGCCCTTTCTGAATCATACACAATATTAGCTATCCGAACCTTATTTTCCCCAGCTCTCCCTATAGCAGCCACGCTAGAGCCTTCATGCTTTTTCCACAGCTTTAATGTAGTTTCATAAACTCCCTTACCCCATATTTCCGAAGCATCCCTAATTTCTGCTTGTCCCTCATAAATGTGAAGATACACGGGCTTCTCGGCTTTACCCTCTATTATCAAGCCGTCAAAATGTCCCTTTAGTTTAGGACCAAGGGCATCTCCCCCACTAGAATCGCTGATCAATCTAGTTTCAGGACTTTTGCTCACGGCTATTACTTTACTTGATCCCGGAATTAAACCAGTCAAAGCACCAGGAACAAAGAGAAGCTTGTTCCCAGGGCTTAAAGGTTCAGTACCAGGGGGCACTTCGGTGTACATAAGATAGTAACCGAGGCCCTTACCGCCCACGAACTTCTCAATGATGTTATCTTCCAATTTTTCTATTGAAATTTTCTCCTCAGTAAGGTTCACCCTAAGGATCTTACCATGGTAACCCTTCATTTATGACCACCTTTATTATAACGCTGAGACAACTATCTTAATAACATTTTTCAAACGCATAATCTTGCCCTTTCCCTATCCTCTTTACTAAGCCTCCACCCCATTGCTCCAGCATTTTCCTTAACGTGTTCCTTCCTTATAGCCTTCGGTATTGCAACAACGTTATCTTCCCATATGAGGTAGTTCAACGCCACCTGGGCGGCTGTTTTTCCATACTTCTTCCCTATTTCTTCAAGACACTTATTTCTAGCCAAAATACCCTTTTCCAATGGAGTGTAAGCCATTAAAGTCATCCCTTCCTTTTTCATATACTCAAGAAGTCCCGTTTCCTCTGGAGTTCTGTCCATAAGGGAATACTTAACCTGATTAACAACTATCTCATACCTCCTCATCACCTCCTGACTTCTCCTTAAAAGCTCGAGATCGAAGTTGCTAACTCCTATGTACCTTATTATCCCTTCATCGACAAGATCTTCAAGGGCATGAAGGGTCTGCTTTATCTTTTCGAAACTATCTCCCGGCCAGTGAAGGAGGTATAGATCTATGTAAGTACCCAGTCTTTTAGCACTTGCCTTTGCGGCTTTTATTGCAGAATCATAGCCAAAATGAGTTGGCCATATCTTACTCACAATAAATAGCTCATCTCTATCGAAGGGCTTTATTGCCTCCCCAACAAGCTCTTCGGAGTGACCGGCACCGTAAAATTCCGCCGTGTCAATTAAGTTTATCCCAAGTTCAATGCCGTATCTCAATGCCTCTATTGCCTCCCTATCGTGGGAATAATCGGGAAACTCCTTACCTCCTATACCCCACGTCCCCAAACCTATTGAGGTCACCCTATCATTCCCAATTCTTTTCATGTCCCTCATTCTTACCCACCAACTAAAAGTTCAGCTCCTTCATATTTACCATTTTAGTTCGAATTTTAACACTAAGAAGTTCGACATTGGAACAAACCGAAAGGTTTATAAACTCTGGCATGCATATGTAATATGAAACTTACATATGGAGGAGGTTGATGAACATGAGGAAGAAGTTGATAGGTGTTGGGGTGCTCCTACTGGCCCTCCTCGGGTTTGTAGTTGGTAGCGTTGCAGCGTACAGAGGTCAGCCCGGACCTTACGAATGGGCTCCGAAGCTCAACCTAGCAACATCAACAGCGGAACTAAGTGAGGAGGAAAAAGAAGCTCTCCTGTACATGGTCGAAGAAGAAAAGTTAGCCAGAGACGTGTATATGACGCTGTACGAGAAGTTCAACTTACCAATATTTCAAATGATAGCAGAGAGCGAGCAGAGACACGTAGATGCTGTCCTGGAACTAATAGAAAAGTACAACATCACCCCACCATCAACACTTGACGAAGTTGGGAAATTCGAAAATGAGGAACTTCAGGCCCTTTACGAGCAACTTATAGGAATGGCAACGGACGAAATTTCAGCTCTGAAGGTCGGAGCCCTCATAGAGGAAACCGATATAGAAGATCTAAAAGAGTGGATGGAGAAGGTCGACAACGCAGACATAATCCAAGTGTTCGAGAGCCTTATGAGAGGAAGCGAGAATCACCTGAGAGCATTCGTAAGGAATCTGGAGATCAGGGGAACGCAGTATGAAGCTCAAGTGCTAAGCCAGGAGGAAGTTGACAAGATACTAAGCTCTACAGGAACCATGGGACATGGATTTAGGGGAAGAGGAAAAGGAGGAGTCTTTGGTAGAGGCCATCCCTTTGGCCCCTTCCACTGAAATTTTTTCTTTTTTGGAGGTGAGATTATGAAAGCCTCAGCACTACTAAGAGGTTTAATCGACCTTTTACTCACGATCACCTTTATCATTATAGCAATATCCGGAATCGCCCTTTATCTTGCTCCGAGTGGTAGAATAGCAGAGACAATAAACTGGACATTCCTAGGACTCACAAAAGAAACATGGGAAAACGTGCATACGTACATAGGCTTTGTAATGATAGGCTTAGTAGCACTACACCTCCTAATAGGCTTCAAGAGCATGATAACCATGCTAAAGTCGGGAGTGAAGAAAGCAAAGGTCAAAGGAGTCATAGGAATAACACTCTCCCTGCTCTTACTCCCAGCGGGCTACCTTGCATTCGTTTCGGCCACTGGGGAAGAAGAGACAACTCATGAGGAGAATTATGAGTACGAAGAAAGCATAATAACCGGCCAGATGCTTAGGTACTACACCATCCAAGAGTTGGCAGACTACTTCAATGTTCCAGCAGAGGGCATAGTGGAAAAACTTAGGGAGAAAGGCATACAATGCGACCCAAATACTAAGCTGGTCGAAATTGAATACGAATATGACATAGACAGAGAGGAGCTAAAGGCACTACTCGAGGAGATAATAAATGAATTAAGAAGCTCCGAAAAATAAACGCCATGAGTGAATTAAAGTTCAAATCATAGCCGTACCGATTCTTCTCTCTTTTTCTCACCACAATTAGTCCTCAGATGAGAAACCTCTATATATCACACACTCCCTTCTTTCAATAGTGAGAAACAAGCAATGGAAGTGGGCACAATGGTCAAGAGTGCTGAAGAACTAGTAACAATCGCAGATGCGCTGGCAAATCCTGTTAGGATTAAGATACTCAAACTGCTCTGCGAAAAGGAGTGGTACGTTTATGAACTTGCAAAGGTTCTTGGGATATCAAGACAACTCCTGTACCTCCACCTCAGAAAGCTTGAAAAGGCAGGACTCGTCGAAAGTGAGCTCAGACTTGAGCCAGACGACCCAAGGGCTAAGAAATATTACAGGGCAAAGAAGTTTATGATTGTTATAGATAACGAGACGATAAAGAATCTGGAGGTGTAAAAATGCCTTGGGGCAGTTCAACCCCAAGCGGATGGATTTCAGTAGTTATAGAGCTGATAATACTCGTGATATTGATATTTGGCATATACCAAGTAAATAGGACATTAAACGAGCTAAAACTTGAGTTGAACAACCTGAAAAATACCTTGGAGGAAGTAAAAAAGAACACAGAAGAAACCAGGAGAAAGCTAGAGGAGGTTTAGCCTACCCAACCTATCAGCGACAATCAAGGCTATCGCAACCTTGATAACATCCGGAACCACAAAAGGAATGACACCTACTTTTAATGCCAGAGAGTAATTACCCCCCAGATATTTCGCCAGCCATAGAAATCCTAAGATATAGATCACGGCTAAGCCGAGATAAGAAAAAACTATCCTTACCTTTTTATTATCCCTTTTTAAGCCAGAAAGGAAAGCCGCAATGGGAAATGCTACTATGTAACCAGCAGTTGGGCCGAGCAAAACACCAAATCCGCCAGAAAAACCAGAAAATACGGGAACTCCAAGAATACCAATTGCATCATATAAAAGAATCGCCAAGAAGCCCAGTTTGGCACCAAGAACCAGGCCGGCCAAAATCACGAAGAGAACCTGAAGGGTGAAAGGAACCGGACCAATGCTTATTCTAATCTGAGCCCCTATTCCAGTTAAAGCCACGAAAAGACCTACTAAGGCCAAGTCTCTAGTTTTCATCACATCACCGCTTTCCCAATCACCCTTAACTATTTAAGAGCGTTAGGCCGTTGAATCAAATCACCTCAACTATACACTCAGGGGGAACATGCCTAACTATTCTAACCCTCCTACCCGCCTTGTACACTTGATATCCCTTCCTCCTTAAGCACTCTGCATCTATTAGAAGGACAACCACATCACTCCCATGCCTCCTACCCGTGAGGTAAGCATCGTCATACGTTGTGCTTAGGTGAACGAACTGCCGTTTCATCGGCTTTAGCCCCTCCCTTAGTATTGACTTTAGATTCCTCCTTAATGTCCCGTGATATAGAACCTTCGATTCCCTGTCCTCTTCGTGGTTAAGGAGAACCGGATAACTATGACCATAACGAGCCCTTATTTTACTACCCCTTATCTCATACCTACCTTTCTCGTCCTTCTGAACTATCTCCCTCACAAAATCCTCTGTAACCCAAGGATAGTGGGTTCTCAAGGCATTAACCAAATCCTTTATCTCAACGAAGCCTTCCTCATCCGGATTTAAGCCAAAGTCCCAAGGGCCATGCCTCAAAATGTAGGCCATTAACTTGCTAACTCTAACCCTATCCTTCATCACACTCTCTCAATTTTCTACGTTCCTTTTAGCTTTTATTGACAAAAGACTCTAGGGAAATGTTGAATAATAAAAAGCTAAAATGTGAAAACCGGCTCTCCATCAAAGAGCATAACATCTATTGGTTCTTTTAATCTGATGACTACCCCAGAGAATGCCAAAAATCTCCTATATACTGCCCTCCTGTGCTTTCCCCTGTAGACGAAAGCAACAGGTACTTCGTATTCCTTAGGAGCGAGTATTCTTTTTCTAAAGACATCTACACTCTCGACTTCAACGTTTGCTGGGAGAATACTTCTTAAGGTCTTCTCTTTTCCATGTTTTACCTCAACTAATTTAACATACCCTGGAGATGCCGGATAGAATAGGCTTTCGCTGTCCCCTAGATAGGGAACGAATTTTGGATCAAGCAATGCTTCATATGCCCTCTCTATAAACTCTTCTGGCCCAGTAAAGAACATCCTAAAGTGTGGCTTATATAGGCTGACTTTTGTGATTGGGTATAAGGGGGAATGAGGATTTTTGTATATTGCTGAAATTTCCTCAATTCTTTCCCCCTGATCCTCAATTATAACTCCATAATTTACCTCCCTTAGAAGGCGGAAGTAAGAATCTGGAGGATATCCCATAACCCCAGCAAGCATTCCGACTGCGGTTGTTTTTGGGGGAAAGGGATAAGTGTCGAGGAGTAAAGAAGTATGTGGAATCCTGAAGTGAGCTTGCAAAGGTCTAGCTTCAACTATTAGACCCAACAACTCACTCACCGATCTCTATTTTCTCAACGACCTCCTTTAGATCTTTCATACTTAGTATTTCAACGTTATCCCATTCGCTGAATGCTTCTCTGAGCTCGTCAACGTTTGCAAATCTGCTTTCAAACAGGCCTATGTACACTTTCTCTATGTTATCCCTGAATGCTTCAAGGGTCTCTTTGAGCCTTTCGACATCGAGTTGTAATTTTCCATCAACATATCCCTCTTTGACTCTCAATGCATCTCCAATGACTGGAATCTTTCGTTTTAATATTGCAATAACAGCTATCTCTGGATAAACCTTTGTGAAGAAGTTGCTGAGCTTTGCTCCTCCATGATATTCAAGTATTGCCTTTATTATTGCCCTAAGTCTCTTCTCCCTCTCCTCCTTTGGAAGAACATAGACAACAAGCTCTTTTCCTGTAGGATCCTTTACTTTCTTCTTTGTCAATCCATAGGCTGATGCTTCAAGCTCTAGTTTAGGAACTTCGAGTCCCTCTATGAATGAACCTAACCTGTCCACCTCTATGAAGAAGTTGGATCTCATTATGTTTGTCGTTATCTCTGTCTCGTATATGTTATGCTTGTCTCCAGTTGGGTCATACCTGACACCGAAGTCTCTATCCTCCTGATAGGGAAATATTGACATCATACCATTAGTTCTGACAACTGCAGTCCTTCTGAGAGTCGCATTCTTGTTTTCTACCTTCTTAGCTATCATGTACCCAAATAAATCGTCGTCAATGTATTTATGCGGCTCCCCTTGAGATACTATAACTTTCTCCCCCTTCTCCTTTCTTGGAACTATCTGACTTAGCTCCCAACCCTCCTCTTTCAAAATCTGTCTCAGGTGGTACTTGACACTTTGGCCAGAAACTCTAACATACTCCCTTCCGTCAACTGGATCCCTGACCTTCTTCAATACTGATATAACTCCCTCCGTCCCATTAGAGTTTAAGTTTGCCCCCTCAACCTTGGTCAAGGTAACTATTTCAATCGCCTTCATTTTCCTTTCCCTCCTCCTTGTAGAGAGCGTTAAGCATACCATTCAGGAGAATAGCCTTGAGAACTTTCCACTCCCTTTCATTTTCATAAAACGGTCTTAGATCCAAGGTAGTTTCAAGCTTTGCTTGGAGTTCAACAAGTTTGTTTACAAATTCCTCAAAGCCCCTAGCCCTGAATATCTCCCAGAGATATCTATCCAAGTTTGTGCCTCTAATCTTCATTCCCAAACTATAACCCATCCCGTTTACTTTTTCAAAAGTTTCCAAGTCCACACCACCACCCCCAAAAGCCTCATAGTAGGCCCTAACCCAAGTCAGATAATAAGCAGGGAAAGGCAACTCCTCCTTCCTTCTCTCCATTAATATTTTGTTGAGGGTTACAAAATCAAACTTTCCATTAAGGAGTTGAATTGTAAACTTTTCTCTCTCAATGAAATTCTTTTTCCTGTCTTTTCCCCTCGGAACTTCCAGTCTTTCATAGAAAAGTGCAACTGCAGAGTCCTCTTTTTGTATTGTTCTTTTCTTCATCTTGATTTCCTTTCCACTTTTTTGAAGTGTCACAAAGAATTTCGTTAGGCTTGCGAGCTTTGTACCCTCAATTATCGTTGATCCATAGAACTGGCCACTTCCATATACAAGAAATACCCTGACCATTTTTTCAACGTCTATTGCCTCTTGAATCATCCCTCTCCTTCTAAGGAATTTTACGAACTCATGTATCGTCAAGAAAAATGCCTCATGGGGATTATAGGGTTTAATAGAGAACCTAACATCAAAGTACTTACTCGATTCAATGGAGAGTCTCTCACGCCAGAAATTCTTGAATAAATGTGTTATCCTCTTGAAATACTTCTCCTCAGCATCAAAGAAGAACTTTAATTTTTCCTTCCCACCAAGTGGGACTATGTAGAGATATGCCATTGCGGAGTATAACTTAAAAGCATGCTCAAGACAAAATGCCAATCTGTTATTTTCTCTAACCAATGAGTCTATCTTCCTTTCAAATGGATATATAAACGCCCTGTTCTCTACAATCTCCCCTTCCTTCCCACATATTGAGCAAACTCCCTTACTTCTCTTCATAAAGGCATCTAAGATGCTCTTAGTTGTCGCAGAAACTTCAAAACCTGCAGCCTTCAAGACGTTTAGAGCATCCCCCTCCGTAGCGACCTCCTTAGATTCCGCCAGCATAGACATTATTGGTTCAAGATAGTACTCCTTAACAGTTTCTTCCGTGATCTCTCTTATGTTCAAGTTCTTAAGAAACATCTCCCCATTCCTTAGATAGGGATATAACATTTTTAATCACCTATTACTCAACTTTTAGGATTCTTCCGATGGCTGTTTCAACCCTCACCTTGCTTCCACCGTAGAAAACCTTCTCCTTCGTGTACCTAACCATTACATCGTCCTCAACTTTTACCTCCACTAGATTTGCCTCAAGTCCTGCGTGTGCAAGGAAATTCCTTGGGTTAACCTGAGGACTAGGATTCTTGAGGAATTTTGAGAGACTTGTCCAATCACTAGGTTTATTGTCCTTTAATCTCTCTATAATCCTATTTAGTTCGTTCTTCGTTGAATGAAGTATTCTGCCCCTGAAAACTGTCTCGGCTATCTCCATAAGTTCTCCTACCGAAAGTTCCTCCCTGGGGAGGGAGAATTTCTTTCTTAAGGGCTCGTCTAAAACCTTCAACTGTAATAGCAGGAGAGCTAATGTGCCAAAATTATCGCTCAATCTAAGCCTCCTTACGACTCTCCTATTTTCTTGATCAACAAAGATGTTCCTCTCGTACACTTCCACGGCTTCCTCTACAGCACCTTTAACTTCACTTAGACTAGGATAAAAGCTTGCCAGAACCAATGGAAGCCCATAAACTAGGGAGAATATCCACGAGTTTATTTTATTTAGACCCCTTTTAATTCTTTCAAAATTCTCTAAGCTCCTCTTTATCTTACCTAATTCTTCTCCAGAAATACTAAACCTGTCAACTGGCGGATTTCCAGATACACGCCTATTTAATGGAGCTGGGCTAATAACTTCATTCTCTATCGTATGTATTTCAAGTTCCTTTGTAACTCCTTTCACATAAGGCTCGGAGTTGTATGTGATTAATCTAACGTTATTCGTCAGTGCGACAACTCCTAAAATATCCCTTAATGCTTTGTATGTTAGGATTGTAATGTAGTTTAAACCATGCGTTATGTCAAAGTGAACTTCAACATCTTCCACGGCAGGTATAACCTCCTGCAAAAGATAAACCACGTAATGGTAAACATCTATGGGATCACCCAAGAACTCCCCATTCCTGAACTTTCCTACCCCTGGAACTATTAAGATTTCATGGTTTTTGATACCAAGCCCATCAAGGAATTCAGCAGCTTTTTTCTTTACTGTCTCCCTAAGAGATTTTAATGAAGAAAAATCCTTCGATAATGTGTCCGGGAGTATTATGACAACTTTATCTGGGTTAATTTCTTCAATGAGTGCCGAGATCGGCGATTTGCTTCTCACTTCTGTTCTTCCAAATTTGTAGGTAACTTCATCCCACGATTCAAAGTTTCCCCAGGAGGCAAGTAGAAGCTTCATAAGGCAACCCACCCCATTGGCATACCATTAGTGGTGAGTCTGTATGTCTTCGGAAATTTAGCTACTATATTCTTAGTTTTCGGGTTCTTTCCTAATCCCAGCTTTCTTCTTACTCTCTCCCACTTGTTTCCCCTACCCTTGAGAAGTAATCCAATTGTGGTAGATATCCACCCGCTTCCCCAACCAACTCTGAGAATTCTTTCGTATGAAGATAACTCCTTATAAAATTCCCTTGCCTTTCTCTCCTCCGCTTTTGCCAGTTCCTTATAGAAATCGTCAACGGCCTCCCAGATGAACTCCTCAAAGACATCCCAAGGATCCCCTTTTAAACTTAAACAATACCAGAATAGGCCGTTCATGTAATTCGCGTTTCTTTTTAGTAGCTCCCTATCCACCCTTATCTCAATGTCAACTACTGTTCCTGGGTCTAAGGCCTCAACGTATATTGGTATCAACTGAGGATTCCCATGAACCTTAACTTCGTAGAGACTCAGCTTGTCCAAACTTATTGGCTTAGAGTCTCTAACTATTAGCCCTCTCATTGGATCTCTCTTTGGTTCATGTCTTATCCTTCCCCTAGATACCTCAAAACCAAAGACAATAGCCTCCAAAGAATCGTCAGCAGACTTTGGATCAACATTCTCTCTTAAGAGGATAGTTAGGTGGTAATCTAGCAGATCCTCACTCTTATAGTAGATATCTTCAATGAGCTTGCTGATCACTTTATTAATTGTCCGATTTTTCTTGTTTTTATCCTTAATAATCTCACCACTCCAGCGAATGGCTTCTACAACAGTATTAACATCCCCACAATCTCTGAGAACCTTATACATCACTGCAGTTCTAATTGCTCCTTTAATGGAGCTGCCAGGAATGTAAGGTTTTCCATTAGTTTTTATGAACTCCCTTATTCCTGAACTTCTTTTTCCAAGCTCTCCCTTTATTTTTAATGAATATCTTGAGTAATGTGCTGGATTTAAGTGATATCTCTCAAGATAGTGTTTCCATATGTACCAACTTTCTCCCGGACTCTTCAAGAAATCAAGTAACTCATCATACTCAACTCCCAGCTTTACTAGATCACTGATTAACTTATCAACGTCAAGGACATATATCCTATCTTTAGCCGGGTAAAAGTCTACTGGAGTTAATTCATTTCCATTCCCTATATGAAGGGGAGATATCACCCTCATGCAACTCACCTAGAGAATCTTTGTTGGAATTAGAAAAGACAGCCCATAGACGTATATCTTCCTCCCAAGGTTGAGTTCTATCATCTTCCCTGGATCTTCATCGAGGATTGATCCCTCTACAACGAAAGGTATCTTGGGCTTTCTTTTTCCTAGTGTCCACCCTCCCACTTTCTCAATCTTCCAGTACTTTAAGGATGCAGGATTTGATGGGTAAGTGAGGGAGAGTGTTACAAATGAATCCCCACTTGGAGTTCTGATTTCCAATTCGTCTATCTCTGCCCTAAAGAGGCCGTATCCCCATGTTGCCTTTCCTCCAATCCCATGATCTCCAAGAAAGCTTATTGCAGGAACTATATATTTCTCGAAAAATTCTTTTGAGCCCTTGTAAAGGAAGTACAAACCCGAGTTCTCTTTGAATGCGATGCCATCCCAGAAATATATTGAAGAATTTGCAGTCACTCTATCTAATGAAACTTTTGGAACTTCAACTAGTCTGTAGGGTTCGGGATATTTTTTGATACTTACTTCCTCCCCATTTATCGTTTTCTCAAAGTATTCAAGGGGCACGAATTTCTTTCCTTTTATTTTCTTTAGTTCTATCAACGCCCTATTTCTTTCCCGATCCTTGAAGCACTTGCTTCCGCACTCACCCTTAAGGTATCGCCTTGCCAATTTAGCCAGGTTAATATCAAATGTTAGCGGTTTTGGAAGAAAATACGTTTCTTGGGAAAATGGAAAGAGTGAAGAAATTCTAGCCTCACTAAAGCCCTTTATAAAAGCCGATATCTCATCCTCTCCATATAAGTATGCTACTGCATTAGCTAAGGCTCCAAATAGTGTTGTTGAACGTGGAATGTTCCTAAAAGGTCCCTTAGGGTAGAGTTTAACTACTTTGAACTTCATTCCTAATCTCTCCCCCCTCAAGGACCTTTATAAAGTCTGACAATAGTTCATCAAATTTTTTGAGAATTTCTTCTACTCTGAATCTCTCCCCCTCTTTTTTGGTAACTCTAAGGAGATACTTAGAATCCCCAGTCTTATAGTACTCTGGTAACTTTAGGATTATGTCACTAATTTCAAATTTCACTTTTCCATATCCTCTTGATCCACTCCCACCAAGATAAGAATCCTCCACTAAATGCATCGCAGTTAAGACACTCCGTAAATCGTCTTTCCATTGAAGTAGATCCTCAATAGTATATATTATTTCAAATTCAAATTCCGCTCCTCTAACTACCCTCTCTACTGTTCTCAAATTTGTCTTTGATGTTATTCTATCAATTGAAATTTCCTGCTTAATTTCTGTAATTTCCTCCAAAGGTTTACGTCTCCAATTTTCAGTTAGCTGTAAATCTCTAACTATAATCCTTGCGGGAAAGTTTTCGGTTCCGCTACTTCCAAACACCCTGCAAATGGGACAATTATATGCCTTCTCGTAATTCTCACAAGCATGTATCTTTGTACCTCCTATGTCCTTATTGAAGAATTCATCAGGCGTATTTAATTTAGTTGCTATGTATACTTCAAAGAGAGATCTCATTCGTCCCTTTAGAGAAGATCCAGGGATATATGGATACCCTGTAGAGGGATCACGCATTACTGGAGAATCTACTCCTCCTATTTCCCCAACATTTCTTCCAGCCCCTATTCTAAGCCCAGTCTCTGCTCTCAATATTCCTGTGAGTATTATTTTTCCATAAAATCCCCTTTTTCTAGTTATCATTGTTCTTTCCCTCCAAAATATCTGTGATAAGCCACAATAGCTTCAAAAAACGTATATACCTTGCTAAAATTCTCAACAGTTGGATTACTAGACAACCATAATAGAATTGGCTCTAAAACTTCCTGAAGTGGCTGAACTGAACTATTCTTTCCAGCGTAATATGCCAATAACATATTCATGCGAACAGCTCCATTTAGTATCCTACGGCTGATTGTGTTATCATTTTGATTTAACTTGACTTCTGTGTTTAGGCCCTTCGACATTTCAATGATTTTCCTAATTTGGGTAGTTTTCAGCTCTTTAATAACAGCCATGGCTGCTACAACAGCGGCAGTCTTGACTATTCTGAAATCATCAAGTTTTGATAAATCCCCTCCCGTATTTCTGAAATCTTCCTTTATCTTTTGAAATTCGTCCTCAATGACTTTCTCAATGACTTCCTTCACACTCCCCTTCTTTCTGGTTTTAAGAGCTTCCCTAACAGCTTCCCTGACAATAGAAAACCATCCCTCCTGAATCGCTTTTTTAAGGCTATTTTCATCAACTTCTAATCTTTCTCTCCTTAAACCCCCACCTTCTCTACCTCTATTATACATTCTGTCACCCCCTAACTGCCATAAGAATAATTTTCAAAATTCCATCAATCCAGTAAACCGGCTGGGGCTTATCCTTGACAACAGCCTCAGCGTCTATTCCAACTAATTCTGGGAAAATATCAGCCAAGGTTCTATTTTTCTCAATTTCATGCCTACTTAAGTGGTATGCCAAAAGATAAGCCCATCTAACATCTTCCGGATTTTGAACATAAAGTTCTCTAAATTCCAATATTCTATATAGAATGCTCTTCTTCTCCCTTAGTGGCTTTATAAGATTCCCATTTCCAGAATAAATTTTCTCAGCATATTCCTTCCACAGCTTGATATAAAGATCCCAAGGATAGGATATCCTGAAGCCCTCTCCTCCAGGAGATGTCCTATCTATAACAAATACCGAGTTCTTTTCAAGGCTTTCCTCCTTTGCTTTAGAAAGCCTTTCTTTCATGACTTCAGCAACTCTATATATAGGCATCTTCGGATGGAAGTAGCCTAGGGCCATTGAAATTCCAAGACATCCACCCGTGTAAGATTTGAATGCATTCCTTATCCTAAAAGCGAGTTCAAAGATCTCATTCCAAGCCCCAACAATGAAGAAGTCATCGCCCCCCGCATACACCACTACTATATTCGGATTCTCTGGCCAGTCTGAAAGTGATGGAACGTAGCCTATGACGTCACCGAATTTCCCCAGTATCAAATGGTTCAAGTATACCTTGAAGAAATAGTCCAGGAACCTAGAGGCGGTAGCGTACTCTGATAGTGACTCCCTGCAAGAGAAGAATGCCCCCATATCATCTACATCTCCCTTTATGACCCCAATTCTCTTAATACCAATAGATGCATTCGAAAGTTCATCGAACGTTATCACTCTAGTCATAGCACCATCTTTGACTTCCTTTGCATAATCAGCCACTATGTAAGGAATGAACGTTGCATCTCCAGTTTCTCTCCGATACTTCAGGGTGTTCTTTACCATAAAGTAGTCTCCCTTCTCCAGGGCATATGTGCCCTTATGGGGGACAAAGACTCTGAAAGGCCCCTCTCCAATCTTCCCCTCTTCCCAACTAATTCTCTTAGTTAAAACGAATCCCTCAATCTTTGGTAAATCTTCACCTATCTGCCAAAGGTTGTAGCAGATGTCACAAACCCTTATTTCCTCTTCCTCTAGGATAAGCTTTTTCACGTCATTCTCTGGAATCTCCCGTCCACAGACTTGACATTCCACGAGTTTTTCGCCTCTAGGAATAGAGAATATACTAGGAATCTCCTCAAATCTTCTAACTTTCCTAATTGCCAACTTTTCACCTAGCTTTTCCCTCACCTCCCCAAAGTTTTTCATAAGTTGCTCCCCACTAACGGGAAGCCACTCTATAGCAAGATACAACTTCCCCTCAAACTTTTCCCACAACCACTTTGCAACCTCCTTCCTCAGAATTTCAAGCTTATTTGTAGCAGATGGAGTGTTTTGAGATATTATTAGGAAGTGACCACCAGCATTGAAAATCAAATTAGCCAAGCTCAGGTTCAATCTTTCCAAGATTTCTAGCACAATATCCCAACTCAACAATTCAAGGTAGGCGCTTCTAGCTCTCAGGTACTTCAGAGTACCCTTCCCACTCACTCCATATATGAAATCTTGTATACCAGAGAAGTCTCCTTCTATCAAAAGTATATTCTCCTTTTTACTGCACTCTTCAGCCTCTCTAAGGGTTCTTGGTCTACAACCAGAATTGTATAGTGCCAAAGCTATGGCGGCTGTTGTTCTCAGATGGTCATACAAAGACACGACGTTTCCTTTAGTGGTTGCAGAGCTAACGAAGGTGAAGAACATCTCGAGAGTCGGCAAGAGAGCATCAACCTTCAGCGGTATATCCTTCAATTCTCTTCTTAGATCCTCAACAATTTCCTTATAATGCTCGGGGCTAACTTTTTCAATTTCTTCGGGAATTGGTAATCTCAAGGGTTCTTTTATTTCAAACTTAGTGACGGGATATGATAAGTCTCTGTTGAAGACTGACCTTAATGGCCTCGTTATGTCATATCTGCCTCCTTCCTCTCTCTCCTTCGAGGATATGTTGTCAGCAATATATACTAGATAAAGGGCAACCTTCAAATCTTCTTCAGATAGACCTAAATCCTCCAGTATTCCCCTAATTTTTGAGATCTCTTTTTCCAAAGCAGATGAATCCCCCAAGTGACTTCTATGATGAAATCTAGAGAACAAAGAAAGAACCTTGAGAAGTCTAATTTTATCTTTTGCACCTTTCATATCCTCTGCTAAATCATTGAGGAACCTCCATCCCTGAATGCTATGGTCTCCCTCATACAACCTTGCCCTCTGAACTGGCTTTCCGATATCATGAAGGAGGGCACCTAAGGATATAAGCTCTTCAACTTTCAAAAAATCACCTCCTTATTGGGTTTAAAAATCCAAAACCTAGAGAATTCTTTTCTCCAAGTCCCGCTTCCATTATAAACTTGTAGAACTTTCTTTCTTCTGGCTTTATTCTCTCTTTCTCCAGAAGCTCCCAGTTACTCCCTATAACGGCAAAGGGAACTCCCCATTTTATGACCTTCACGTAGACATCGATCTTTCCATTTTTCCTGATCTTAGGAATGAGCCTATCAAATATTGGACCATCGAGGTAGAACTCATCCCCATAAAAGGCGTTGAACTTCTTTTCAGCATTTTCTTTGAGCCTATCAAGGAAGAACCTCAAGTCTCTATGCTCGTGAAGCTTAAAGTATTCATTTTTTCTTGAGTCTCTATAGAGAACCACAGGTGATCCAGTTTGGAACGCTTTTTTAAGCTTCAGGGAAAACTTCTTCACTTCGATAAGCCTAAGCTCATACTTCCCAATGTATATCTTTTCCTTTCCTTTTAACCTCTCATATAATGTTAAGATGAATTCTCTGTCCGGGGATGAGATAAGCAAGGTGTAAAAGCCTCTAGAATCCCTAAACACATCAGAGAACGTGAAAAACTTGAACTTTGGAACATCATGCATTGCTTCGTATTTGCTTCCTTTCAGTAAGCTATATATGAACCCCTGAACAGCGTGTTTATTTAATGAGACATTATCAATAATTATGTTACCATTAATTGGTACGAATGACAATTTCAATCTCATGGCAATACTTTGTGTAGGACTAATTGGTATTAAAATCTTTTGTTACCATCCGAAGTCAAAAACTTTTCCGAGTGTATTTCCCCGGACAAGTAAACAGAGAAAGTCCAATTTATTGTGGCCTAACTATATTTTCATGAGATTTTTAATTCCTCGGTCATTCTAAACGGAGATGATACAGTATAGATGACCAAGCTGTCATAAAATTCAAAGAAACTATAATAAAAGGATGATATAATCCACTGTTGGTGATAAAGGTGAAGAGAAAGGGAATACTCGTGATTATAGACGGACTCGGAGACAGACCAATAAAAGAGTTCAACGGAAAAACTCCCCTCGAATACGCAAACACTCCAAACATGGATAAGTTAGCTAAAATCGGAATCCTTGGACAGCAAGATCCTATAAAGCCCGGTCAGCCAGCGGGAAGTGATACTGCCCACCTAAGCATCTTCGGATACGACCCCTACAAGAGCTACAGAGGAAGAGGATATTTTGAAGCCCTAGGTGTTGGCCTAGACCTTGACGAGAATGATTTAGCATTTAGGGTCAATTTCGCGACCTTAGAAAATGGAATAATCACGGACAGGAGAGCGGGAAGGATAAGCACAGAAGAAGCCCACGAGCTAGCGAAGGCAATTCAAGAAGAAGTCAATATAGGAGTAGACTTCATTTTTAAGGGAGCAACGGGACATAGAGCAGTTTTAGTGCTTAAGGGGATGGCCTCCGGATATAGAGTTGGGGAAAACGATCCCCACGAAGCAGGGAAACCCCCTCACAAATTCTCGTGGCAAGATGAGGAAAGTAAGAAAGTTGCAGAGATACTTGAGGAGTTCGTTAGGAAAGCACATGAAGTCTTAGAAAAGCATCCAATAAATGAGAAGAGGAGAAAAGAAGGGAAACCCGTTGCAAACTACCTCCTCATAAGGGGTGCAGGAACATATCCTAACATTCCAATGAAGTTTACCGAGCAGTGGAAGGTAAAAGCCGCGGCAGTTGTTGCAGTTGCCCTAGTTAAGGGAGTCGCGAGGGCAATAGGCTTCGACGTTTACACTCCAGAGGGAGCTACAGGAGAGTACAACACTGACGAGATGGCAAAAGCAAGGGCTGTTGTCGACTTGATAAAGAAGTACGACTTCGTATTCCTTCACTTCAAGCCAACTGATGCAGCTGGCCACGATAACAATCCAAAGCTCAAAGCAGAGATGATAGAGAAGGCTGATAGGATGATCGGGTACATAGTTGATAACGTTGACCTAGAAGAGGTTGTCATTGCAATAACGGGAGACCACTCAACCCCATGTGAAGTCATGAACCACAGTGGCGATCCAGTCCCGCTCCTCATAGCTGGTGGAGGAGTTAGAACAGACTACACCGAGAGCTTCGGTGAGAGAGAAGCTATGAGAGGAGGGCTTGGAAGAATAAGGGGGCACGACATAGTCCCGATAATGATGGATCTAATGAACAGAACAGAAAAGTTTGGAGCATGAGCCTCGGTTTTAGAATATTATCTCTTTTTCCTTTCCCTCAAGCAAGCCCTCCTCTGAATTATAATCAAGGTCTACACCAAATACACCAAACCTTGAATACACGTTTTCATCGTAAATCTTATGTTCATTGAACACCCAGATTGGAACATTTACGGTATTTTCTATTACATAAACCATTCCCCTCACCCTCTCTTCTTCACTTAGCTTCCCCCAGTTCTCAGCAAGCTCGACAACACTTTCCCAGAAATTCTTTGGAATTGCGGGAACCGTTATGAAAGTGTCCCTAGATGATAGCAGCCTATCCGAGATCCCGAACCTATGAATCGTTATTAGATACTCCCTTTCCAAGATGTTTCTCTTTATTTCACCCTCATATCTGTCCCATATTTCCTCATAAAATCTGTCATTCAGTCTCAAATATTCCAACTCACTCTCTGCACTCTCGAGCTCTTTAACTAAGCCCATAGAAACTTCAACGGATTTCTTATCATATGGGAGATAGAATCTTTTCCCTTCTGGGATGAAAATGTAAGCCCTACCATCTTTCCTTCCTCTCCTATTAACCCTGCCAAACCTTTGAATAAGAGAATCCAAGGGTGAAACCTCAGTGTATAAGACATCATAGTCTATATCCAACGAAACCTCAACAACTTGAGTAGCAACGAGAATTCCAGAATCCAAGGACTCCACCAACTTGGTTTTCTTTTCCCTATCTGACGTCGTGAACCTTGAATGGAATAAGTAGACATCATCTCTCTTCTCTTTCAACTCTCTAAATACTTCCCTGGCTCTGCTAACTGTGTTGACAACAACCAAGACCAGTCCTCTTTCATCTGCTATTTCCTCAATATAGTCAAGTACTGGACAATCAAACACCTTAACCCTCACTCTTCTCTTCCTCTCATACCTCTCTCTCACTTTTTCAAAGGGAATTATCTCTCTCAGCCCAAGATCCTTAAGTTTCTCCCTTAATGGAGAAGGTAAAGTTGCGGACATGACGGTGACCTTTGCCCCAAGATACTCAACGGCATACCTTATCCCACTTAGTATTAAGGCGAGAGTAAATGGTGGATAAGAGTGAATCTCATCAATTATCCAGTGGGAATTCCTTAAAGCGAACTCTTTAACCGAGAATTTATGATGATTAAGGAAGGCCAGAAGAAACTGATCTATCGTCGAGACATGAATCCCTTTCATTGCGTACTTGTTTACTATCTTCTCTTCAAGCCTCCCCTCCTTATAGAGAGAATAGAATATCAGACTGTGACCAAAGGAAACGTTATCCCTTCCAAAAATCGCCTCGAACCTCTTTCTCATCGCTTCAACCGTAGTTATCGTTGGGAGAGTGTAGATAATTTTCCTAACCCCAGGAGGAGTAGCCAGGAGGCTTGTCTCAGTTTTACCATCCCCCGTAGGTAGAAGGAAATACCCATGCCCTTTTCCAATAACAAATTCTTGATACTCTCTGAGCCTAAATCCCCTCCCTATAAGATAATCCTCCACTCTCCCCCTCACAAAACCCTCGTCTGTAAAGTAAATTGAGGGAGAAAGAGATGAACTCTCCATCCAATCAGAAAGCCTAAGAACACCATTAAAAAGGGTATAGAGATTTCTCAAGTCTAACGTGCTGTAGTTTCCAATCCTATCATTCCATCCAAAAATTTCACCAGCCCACTCTCTGAGCTCCATAACAAAATTCGCTGGCTCGGAAATAACTTTACCGTCGACTATCAGTACCTCCTCCTCGTCGATCTCATTCTGAAACAACCCCTCATGAAAGTCCGAATGATGGGTTAAAATTGAGAGAAGTGCAATCTTTTTCAGAAGTTCCTCGCACTCGAGAAACCTAGAAGCAAGCTCAACTCCCAAAAATGCATGTGAAGGAGAGGACTTTCTCTTTCCAACCAACTTCTCTTGAAACCTATCATCAAGCTTTCCAACATCATGCAGAAAGACGTGCTTGAGTAGGCAGGACCTAACCTCATCCCTTATCTCCAGTCCATCTAGAAGTTTTTCAGCTATAATCTCGGCGTTCTTACTGTGTTCATATAGGGACTTATCCGGCTTTCCCAACTTGGACTTCATAAGACTTACAAGCTCCCCCCACTCCATCCCTCACACCCAGCAAAAATCTCTATATGAACATTTCTTACAGTATGGCTTCTTTTCTGGTCTAGGAGGAGTTGGAGATGAGACTATCTTTTCAATATCCTTTAAGGCGTCCTCCAGAGTTTTAATATCTTCTTCGGTTAGCTTAACAACTTCCCTCTTTCCCTCCTTGGGATAAGTAATAACACCAACAGCCTCCACACCAGCCTTTCTCAGATAGTACAGATAATACTTTAATTGCCATTTTGCAGGCTCCTCAAGCTTAGAACTCTTCTTTATTTCTATAACTTTAAGCCCCTTCTTTGTGCTTAAGGCATCTATCTTTATATCCTCTAGGAGGATTTCCTTCCATTCCCTATCATAATACTCCTCGTGGATAATCTTTCCAATCAGCATATCCTCGTTTTCAAAATCAAAATTTATCCCCCTAGAAAAGAACCAAAGCTCCCTCTTACATGTGAAGTAATACTGAACCATAAGCCCCGTAATCCTCATAGAATCATCTCCACCGGAGATCTGTCAACTCCTATAACGTGAAGATCAAAGCTTTTATAAGGAAGGACATAAATCAGCACAGAATCTTCATCAGGATTTATTATCCTCCTAAGCCTCCTCTCAAGATCATAAAGCTGAGCCCTGCTAAGTTCACCCTCAAAAACACTATTCTGCCTCCAATAAAGATACGTCTTTAGTAACTTGTTGACCTTTACAACCCTCTCAACATTAACATCATAGACGACTATAACGTACATCACCACCACGCTCTTAAGGAGTTGTACTTCCTATCCCCAAGAAAATGCTTAACAAGAGAATACACTTCAAGTCTCATCAGATACCTAACAGAGACCTTCCTCTTTAGCCTCGGATGAAGTACCTTCCTTTCTAGTTCAGAATTTAGCTCCTTAAGGAAAATCTTAAGCCCCTCATTGCTAAGCAGAACACCAACATCCCTTCTAAAGTGTTCCTCCCTTATCATCCTCCTGTTCACAAGCCTTAACACTACCCTGAAGACTGTTATAGGCTTGAAAATATCAGCTATATCTAAGGCCAGAGAATACCTCCGCTCCAAAGGCTCATGAAGGAAACTTATGGCTGGATGGGCATATGTTTTCCTAATCTCACTCAACGCCACAGTGTACAAGACAGAGTTCCCATAACTTATCATAGCATTTACCTCGTCCCTCGGAGGTCTTCTATTTCTCCCATCAAAAGAAAAATACTTCAGCATCCCAGAAAAGTCCTTATAGAATTCCTGCCAGAGCTTGCTTTCAATCCCCATAAGCTCTTGAGCAGAAGAACCCTCAACCTCAATTTCCTCTATGAACATTGGATCAACACTCTGAGATTTCAGAAGAGCTATCGTAGAGGCCTTAATCCCCTCAACAAACTGCCTTGCTATGTATACTCTCTTTTCATCATCGAGATAATGCTCGGCCTGAGCTATCACTATTGCCCCGCTAACCTGGGACTCAGTTGGCATAAAGGAACCTCTATAGTAGCCGTATTTATTGTAAAAATGTACAGGAACATCATTATCTGCTAACAACTTTATTGCTCCACTTGTCAAAGTCACTGGCCTAAAGCAATGAATTTCACTTATAGTGTTTATTGGCAATGCTTTCTTTCCATTCTCATTAACAAAAAACAGAGTATTAGACTTACGTTCCAATATACCAGGCTGGGTTATGTATATAGGTGTTTTCATATAAACACCCCTACTACATAATAATCTTTGTGACTTTTTTGTATATAAAATATACGAATCTGAGCCAAAATTCACATTTTCATATTGTGTTATTTTTTTGTTTGGTTGGTGTTATTTTGTGTTATGCTGGTTTTTTCATTTGTAGAGTTGGGGTTAATGCATTGAGTACTCGAGGATTGAAGCACTGCTCGGGGTCGAGATTCAAAAAACAAGCAATAATGAGAAAGTAAAACAAGAATAAGACCATAAAAACTGATTTAGTTTTCAGATTACCCCGCCAGTAGTAATTCCCTGCCAATTGAATACATTTGAAAACTGGGGGTTCTCATAAGTCTAATTAGGGAGTGAAGGCGGGAGACCCCAAAATTGGATAGTCTAGGAGGTCTAGTTAAGCATTGTTTTTGGATTCTCTTGGTTTTAGGTAATTTTTTCATTTTCAACATGCTTCGATTTCTTGAATTCTCGTTTTAACTATTCACAATCCTCCACTCGTTAGTGAGAGAGTTTTCGTGAGTTCTTCATTTTAGGGTTGGGTTTATAAAGGGAGTGCAGTAGCACGGGTTTCCTGAAGGGGTAAATTATTTAAGCCTTGGGGAGGGAGTAATGAAGGAAAACAACCAAAAAAAACCCAAAGTTTCCGAAGAACTAAATAGTATGGAAAGTTTCCCTTATCTCATACATTGCCGATCACCAATTGTATGGTTTCCGAAGAACTAAATAGTATGGAAAGCTGGTAAATGGTGGGTCGGTCGGTAATACTAGCGAGCAGCAAAGTTTCCGAAGAACTAAATAGTATGGAAAGAGATTACCGTCAATTCTATATGTAACTACTGCGAACCACCAGTTTCCGAAGAACTAAATAGTATGGAAAGACGTTGCCTGCTCGACTGATATAATGCCATCTCTAACCGGTTTCCGAAGAACTAAATAGTATGGAAAGTGTCCAATTCTCTTTTATGTCTTTTGAAAACAAATCAGTTTCCGAAGAACTAAATAGTATGGAAAGCCCTCTTCAAAAACGCTAACAACCTCAGATATCCAAGTTTCCGAAGAACTAAATAGTATGGAAAGTTGTCCATCGGGTGCAGCACCCATGTACATTTTTGTGGTTTCCGAAGAACTAAATAGTATGGAAAGGACTTCAAGGATAACAAAATCGCCGAGGTTGGTTTTCTGGGCAGTTTCCGAAGAACTAAATAGTATAGAAAGAGTTCCCTTTAGCCCGCGAGAACGACCTCGAGGGCGCCGAAAGGTTCCTCGAAGGGTTTTTGATTCTTACCCCTTTTGTCCGATTTTATGAAACTTCCACTTTCACAGATGGTGTGATTTGTGAAAGTCCGTTTTCATAAAATCGGCCCTTTGTGAAAGTAGGCTTTCACAAATCTTATAAATTATGAAAGCGGACTTTCACATATGGCGATAAAGATAGTTAGGCTCGTGAAGCACAACCCCTGGTGGAAGAGCGAAGGCTGGGAGAAAGAGGACAGGGACCTGTCGAGGACCAGGGAGATAATTCCGAGGAAGCGCGTTGAGGTGAAGGAGGGTTCCGTAACACTTCTCAGGGGAATCCGACGGGCGGGCAAGAGCTTCTACATCAAGACGCTGATAAAGGCCCTCATCGAGAACGGCACGGACCCGAGAAGGATAGCCTACATTCCCTGCGACAGGTTCACGGGGGGAGAGGTAAGGGCCTTCATAGACGAGTTGAGGCTCAGACACGGTGAGCTCTACGTCTTCCTCGACGAGATAACCTACCTGAGGGGCTGGAGGCTTCTTCTCAAGGAGCTCGGCGAGGAGGGCGTAACCACCGTCGCCACTGGCTCGAACCCGGTGGAGCTGAAGCGCGAGAGCGAGCTCCTTCCCGGGAGGGGGATAGAGGGCAACGAGTACTACTTCAACCCCCTGAGCTTCCGCGAGTTCGCGCGCTTCATGAGGCCCAAACTACCCGATGTGTCCTTCACCTACAGGGAGCCCGATGTCGATGAGCTCTTCCCTTGGTATGAAGAGCTTGAAGGCCTCTTCTACGCCTACCTCCAGACAGGTGGCTTTCCAGAGGCGGTTCTGGAGTTCAGGCGCGATGGGAAGGTGAAGCCAGAGCGGTACGAGGAGCTGATCCGCCTCATCCTCGGGGAAATCGCAAAGTCCGGAAAGAGTGAGGAGACGGCAAGGGAACTCCTTGAGGCCATATTCCGGCTGAGGGGCAACAGGGTTGATTACGTTAGCCTGGCCCGGGAAATCGGGGTCTCCCACCCGACAGTGCGGGAGTATCTCTCAACGCTGGAGAGGGCGAGGGTGTTATACACGCTGGAGGCATGGGACGTAACCAGAAAGCGCCACGCTCACAGGAAGGAGAAAAAGATAATCTTCCAGAGCCCACTCATAGCGACGGCCCTCGCCGTCTACCTCGGGGAGGAGCCGGTGGAGTTCGTCGAGGGCAACATTGAGTGGCTCGTGGAGCACACCGTCGCGTCTCACGTTATCTGGCACCTTGAAGAGCCGGTTCTCAGGGAGAAGCACGCCTTTGCAGGATTCTATTACAACGGCTCGAAGGAGTGCGACATTGTCATAAGGGATGGGGGTTTCTTCGGCATCGAGGTCAAGTACGGCCGGGTGAAGCGAAAGGGCTACCCATTTCCGGTGCTCTACCTCTCGAAGGACGAGCTCGGTCAGGATGTTATCCCAACATCGCTCTACCTCTATGGCCTGGAGAAGAGCAGAAGGTCAATATAATTTTAAACCCCCAGGTTCCAGTTTAGGCACGTCCCTGGGCGAGGGAGGGTTTCTGCCTGACGAGGGAGCCGTTCTCGATAACCTCAACCCCTAAATACCTAAGCGGACTTCTCCACATTCAAGAGGTCAGCTCGATGTACCCGCCCGTTGCCCTTGAACCCGGACTCGGTGAAACCATCGCAAACATGGCCGCCGCCCCCAGTGGGAAGACGAGCCACATGGCACAGCTGATGGAGAACGAATCCTACTCGATGCTCCCTGTACCGGCTCGGGGACAATACACAAAAGAGCATAACAGTTGTGCTTCTTGTTCCAAGTTTCCGAAGAACTAAATAGCGCAGAAAAAGCAGGCTTTCGGTATTTAATTTAAAGCCTAAAGCCGTTGGTGCACTATTCAAAAGGACTAGAGGAATTTGCTTTTAATGGCCTCTCCAATTGCCCTAGCCAGAGGGGGAGGAACAGCTTCACCAACACTATCAAATTGCACATTTCTTCCACCTAGGAAGACGAAATTGTCTGGAAATCCCATAAGCCTTGCTTGTTCCCTTACAGTCAAGGGTCTGTCTTCGAATGGATGAACGAACCTACTACTACCCCTAACCGTAGGAGAGGGCCTATAGGGGTGTAATCTGATCCAGTTCTTGAACCTTCCAAAGCCCTGAGCCCCTTCTCCCCACTTTAGGTAAGGGATCCTCCTAGCTATCTTAGAGGGGGGATTCCAGAACTCGTGGTTTGGAAGGTTGGGAGGAATATCACTAAGAACGTCCCAGACTTTTTTCGGTCCTTTAACTTTTCTTGGTCTTATCTTAATGTTCGAAATAAAAACCCTCCTCCTTATCTGAGGGACACCATAGTCTAAGGCATTCAAAATGTTGAACTCTACTGAATATCCCGCCCTGTCGAATTCTTTTACAAGATAATCCTCCAGCTCCATTATCTGTGGAACGTTCTCCATGATGAATATCTCTGGTTTCAATTCCCTAACAAATCTTATGAACTCCAGAACAAGTCTGCCTATTGGATCTTTGTACAACCTGTCTCTGGGATTTTCCTTCCTCTTCTGATTTATAGCGGTAAAAGGCTCACATGGAGGCCCTCCAATTATGATGTCAACGCTCGGGAACTCTCTTGGGTTTAAGGATTTTATATCACTAACATGAACCTTAACGTCAGGAAAGTTCAGGGTGTACGTTTTGGCTTTAGGCTTGAAGTTCTCAACAGCCGCTACTATCTTAAATCCTGCAAGCTTGAATCCCAGGGAAAAGCCCCCAGCTCCCGCAAATAAGTCAAGAACCTTCATGATTGGAGAAAAGGAGAGGCTACTTTTTCTTTTTGATTGCCTTCTCCCACACTTCAAGTGTTTCCTTTGCTCTTTCGAATATCTTCTTTGCAGCTTCCTCTAAGGCTTGCTCTGGCGTTACTTTCCCATCCGTAACTACCCTAAACCTCGGCTTCCTAGCCATCGTTATTGGGTGCTCTATTGTGTATGCTGTGAACTTCACGTGTGGATTCTCTCTTAGAGTTTCAACGAGGAGGTTGGCAAACGTGTGATCTTCCCCTTCTAGATAGAACTCAAGCAGGTTCTCCTCCCTCTTTATGACCTCTATCTTCATCTTCCTCACCCTCTAGATATTCTAACAGCTCCTTAAGGGCCTGCTCCTTGTTCTTTATTAGTTCGTATTTAAACTTATCCTCCTTGTACTCAGCCAGCCCTAAGTCTACAAGCATGTCGAGTAGCTCTTCCGGGTCAATATCATATGCCACGGAAACCGGAACGACTACCTCTCTTATCTGTCTCGTCGTCTGTAGGGCTATCTGCTCCAGGTTCTGACTTAACCTTTTAACTAGATCTACTATTTCTCTCCAAGGCATTGAGGTCTTTATGTAATCCTCCTTAGTCTCCACTGTTTCTCCCAGAAGTTCTAGAGTTTTCAGGAGGATTGGAAGTGAAATGTTGGCACTCGCCTCTCTGAATATGTCATCTGGGTAATAAGTGAAAAGCCCCTTCCTGTCTGGATAAAGTCTTCCCCTAACCCTCTTGTGGGCCTCTCTTATTGCTCTAATTGCTTCCCTTATTTCATCTTTTGTCCCTTGAACGTTTACTTTAAGGGAGTCTAGCTTCCCATGGATGTAGACGAAGGCTGAAAGGTTTAGCCTTTGTACTTCTTTCATGAATTCTTCCTTCTCAACGTCATCCCTCACGTGGATCACTATGACTTTCTTTGCCCTCATATCTTCACCTTCCTGTAGAGTGTGGAGAGCTTTCTCGTTTCAACGTTGCCACACTTTGGACAGACGAGCTGGTTACCCTTTCTAACAAGAGGAGTCCTGCATTTGGAACAAAGGGCATAGACAACTCCAAGGTCTGGATCTTTGGTTGTGAGCTGTATTGGGCTCTTTTCATCAGTTATTACCCTAGCCCTGACGATGTCCCCTATCTTAAATTCATTCCTCAAATCTTCAACGAACCCATCTTTGACCTGCGAAATGTGTATTCCGGCAAGCTTTGATGTTGCTATCTCCCTGTTGTCCTTACCTTCGATCTTTATCATTCTCAGGAGGACTGCCTGTTGCTTTACATCTATAACCCTCGCGTACACTATGTCCCCTACCTTTGGGATTGGGGGTGTAGAAGAGGCGGGCTTCAGGCTTATCTCTATCTTATCCTTATCAATTTTAACCCAACCTGCCCTGGTAGAGTACAGGTTTCCGTCCTCCACTATTACGCCTTCTCCAGGCAGGTATTCTTCTATAACTCCAAGATAGTCACCCGGAAGGACAAAGTCTCCCTCTTTTACTGCCCTTTTCTTCTCGTCCAATTTTCTCCCCCTCCCGATATCTTATTGGTCATCCCAACTTTAAACCTTCTCCCCTCCTCTATTTCCCTCCTCACTATAGAAGCTTCCCTGGCGACTTCCTTTTTGTTGAAAACGCTCGCTATTCTCTCAACGGCCTCAAGCTTCCTGACAATACCGTCGAGCCATGTAAAAACATCTCCGGGATATACTATCAATCCATAAACTTTCCTGAAGTGCTCAGAGATTTTTGAGGGTTCTCCGCCATTAACTCTGAGTTCCACTATCTTCCTCGCGATTCTTTCCATTGCAAAATCAGTACAATCTTGTTCCGGACAGTTAAAGAAGTCTTGGTAAATTAGAAACAGTCTATCCGCAGCGCTTGGGCTTATCTCTGGAATCACTTTGTCAAGCTCTTCTAGGATAGAGGTGAATGAGCTTGAGAATATGTTCGAGCTTATCCTTCCCCTAACGGCACTTTCCAGCTCTCTCTGAAGAAAGCCTGGCAAATAAACATTCTCAAAGGGGAACAGCCTTATAGCAATTCCCAACGGATCCAAGGAATCGAGGGAGTCTCTTATGAACTCGGCTTCCTTGGGTAGGAGAAAACTCATGCTCGTTGCCCTTCCAAAGGGGGTAACTTCAACCCTGGTTGAATGTATTCTAACGAATCCCCTCTCTTCAAGCTTTTTTAAGACATTTTCAGCACTCTGAGAGGCCCCGAGAGTTAGGGAGTGAACTTCCTCAATTACCGGAAGTTTGTTGAAAACGCATGCGTGGGCAAGCACGTTGTCTTCTTCCATTTCTTCTCCCCATTCAACTATTACTGGCTCTATTGGAGATGTTAGAAGTTTTAACGCCACTTCATCTTCAGTCCCTTCCATCTGAGCTGAATATTTCTTCCCCGGCTCCACTATAAGGTAGACTTTACCTTTTTCATGATAAAGAGGCCTTCCTGCTCTTCCAAGCATCTGATGGAATTCCCTAACGGTAAGCCACTTGTTTCCCATTGCCAGGCTCTCGAATATAACTTGACTCGCTGGGAAATCAACACCAGCTCCTAGGGCTGCCGTTGTCACGACAACATCTATCATTTGGGCCTGGAACTCCATCTCTGTTATTTTTCTTTGCTTGTAGGGAAGGCCAGAGTGATAGGGCTTTGCCCTTAATCCCTTGCCCGTTAAAAAGGAGGCTAGCTCGTGGCATCTCTTTCGGGAGAAGGTAAAGACTATTGTTTGTCCCTTAAATCCCCTGGAGCTGACTCTCATTGCTTCCGCTCTGCAGAGTTTTGCTATGTGCCTCCATTTTTCGCTTTCATTTCTCGCTATTATTATGTGCCTCTCAAGATCCACAGGTCTCTCGTCGTAGAGAACGAGCTTCATTCCCAAGGATTTCGCGAGTTCTTCCGGGTTTCCTATTGTGGCCGAGAGTCCTATGAACTGGGCCCTTGGGTAGAGTTTCCTCAGCCTAGCAACAAGCCCGTCCAGCCTTGGTCCCCTCTCCTCATCGTCAAGCATGTGGATTTCATCAATTACTACCGTTCCCACATTCCCTATTTTCTTCCCGGCCCTTAGGAGATAATCTATTCCCTCATAGGTTCCCACTATGATGTGGGCGTCTATTCCCGTATCAACGACTACAGGTTCCTCTCTTGTCTTTATTCTGCTCATTCCAACTCTTATTGCAACCTTAAGGCCCAGTCGTGAGTATCTCCTCTTGAAATCTTCGTATTTTTGATTGGCCAGGGCAACTAAGGGGACTAGAAAAAGGAGCTTCTTTCCTTCTAATGCCTTTGGAATACCTGCCAATTCTCCAATTAACGTCTTTCCGCTGGCGGTGGCTGAGACTACAAGGAGATTCTCCCCCTCAAGAAGACCCTTTTTGATTGCCAAGACTTGGACAGGGAGCAGTTCTTTTATTCCCTCAAGCTTCAGCACATCCTTGAACTTTTCAGGTATTTTGAGCTCGTCAATCGTGAGCTTTTCAACTTTCACCCGCTTCGCCTTTAGCTCATCCCACTTTGTTACTTCTGGATGCTCCGTTGGGTCAAACCTCGGGTCGAAAGCATAGAGAACTTTGTCTAAATCTCTGAACTTCTCAAGTAGCTTTTTTGCCTGTTCGAGCATTCCAAGGGAATTGAATCTAATTCGAAGCTCGTTCTTCAGTTCTTCCTCCGCACAGCTTTCACATATGTATTCGTCCCTGTACTTTATTCTGTTTCCCTCGGTTAGTACTGTTATCTTTCCATTTATGAGACACAGTCTGCATAGGCTTGCTTTTTCAACATTCTTGTTCATGAGCTTTCTTCTAAAGTAGTCCTCCCACTCATCAGCGTCAGCAAGGATTATCCTTGAGCTCCTTAATAGCTTCTCAATCTCCTTGGGATTCCTATACTGGCTTCCCTCGAGAACCTTGAATAACCTGCCATCTCGCATTATTAGCCTAAGTACTCTATCAGCTTTGATATTCCTTATTTGAGAGAGCTTCTCAGGGGGGTTCTCAATTATGAATGCCTCAAGCTCTCCCTTTTTACGCCCCCTCCTTATTACGAATAGCATCTCACCACCTACTTCAAGATTACCCCACTCTCTTTAAAGTTCTCGAGGACTATTGAAACTCTCGTTCTCCTGGCAAGGTTCTTTAGATAGATACCCCTAAGATCCTTTAAAAAACCATTAAGAGAATCAACGTCCTTGAAGGTTCCCCTTATAACTAGTTGGAACTCTCCAGTTTTCTTATAAACGTCATTTATGCTTTCCATCCTAAGGATTGGTCTAAGTAATTTGGACAACTCTTGAGAATCCGGCTCAACTAACTCGACCTCTATTATGGCAGTTATAAACTCCCCAAAGAAGGAGGGATCGACAACTGCAGAATATCCCTTAATAACTCCCAATTTCTCAAGCTTCTCAATTCTGTTTTTTATTGCAGAGGCTGTGAGACCTACCTTCTTTCCCAGTTCTGTTAGGGTTATTCTCCCGTTTTTCTTAAGCTCTCTAACTATTATTTCATCGATCTCATCAACGCCTGGCATTTTTCACCTTAGTAAAATACGTTGAGATGGTTTTTAGCTTTTCTTATATGGAGTGATACTTTTTAAAACGTTCATAAATGGATCAACTCTTAAACTCCTTCTCAAGCTCTTCTATTCTTTGAATTATGCTCGCCTTTATCTTCTGCAGTATCTCTACAGGAGAAACGGGAAGATAAACATATCCAAGCCACCCACGCTGTATTAATTCTCTCCTGAGAAGACCCTTTCTATACAAACTGAGAACGTGAGCCCTTACGCTCCTCTCACTTATACCCAACTCTTTCTGAATCTCCCTTATTCTCATTCCTCTTTTTTTCTCAACCAAAAGTCTGTATATTCTAATCTCATTCTTCTTCAAACCTATTACTCGTAATAAGGCCTCGAGTTTTTCTAAGGCTTCTCCTGAATCCATAACTTCCCACCTACGAATGATCGGCTTCATATACAAATTCGTGTAAAGAAATTAAAAAGGTTTCCAAAATTAGGAATGCCAAAATGATATCACTCTGCCCATTCGTCATCTGGAATTGCCTCTCTTTTTGCAGGAATTATGCAGATGAACTCAAACGTCTCGGAGTCCTCATTTTTGTAGCCATGGGGCTCATTTGGAGGTATATAAATGTAACTGCCAGGAACAACCTTGAACCAGTTCTTGCCATCCTTAGTTAAGTACCCCTCACCCTTCACAACGAATATCTCATGCTCCCAGTCGTGCTGGTGAATTGGGATCTCTCCTCCCTTTTTGATTACAAAGTACCTCATTGCAAAGTTCTTTGCCCCAACCTTTGGGCTTATCAGCCATCTTATTGTCGTCTCTTTGGCATTTGGCACATCCTTTTCAGGGGTATCATTAATATGTCCAATGTACATTTTCGTACCACCGATGTATGCTTCCGAATGAGTGTATTTAAATGCTTCGCAAAGAATATTTAGATCAAATCTTGATTTTAACATGGTGATATACATGGAAATCCAAGAAGTAAAGGAGTTCAGCGTTGAAAACGTGTTCAACGATGTAGTGAGCATAAGTAGGTACCACAGAATCCAGGGGTCTCAGGGGATTGTGGATGCCGCCAAGTACGTTCTTAACAGGCTGGAGGAGATCGGAGTCGATGCAAAAATGATAACCGATGTATATGACGGAGAAAGATACCACCTGACACTCCCTTCCCCTATAGCGTGGGATATCATTGAAGGAGAGCTTAGCTATGAAAACAAAACCTTCACAACCAAGGATTCACCCCTTTTAGTAATGGCACACTCCCCACCTGGGGAGGCCGAAGGAGAAGTCTTACCAATTTTCAGCGAAGAAGACTTTGAGAAAGCTGAGGGAAAGATCGTTCTAGTCGGCGAAAAGTGGAGAGATTATTACAAAAAGGCCAACGAGGCCGGAGCAAAGGCTTTTATTGCCTACAGGAAGGGAACTGGAAATGCTTTTCCATACATCGGTCTCTTCTTGACTAAGAAAGATTTAGAGTGGGCAAAAATTCCAGCCCTCACAGTCCCAGAGAGCGTTGCGAGTGATATGATAGGAAAAGCTAAGAAGGGAGGAGTTAGGGTTAAGGTAAGGGTTGAAACTAAAATACTGACAAAAAGAGACCTTCCAATAGTTTATGCAAAGATCGGAGAGCCACCATATGTTCTCTTCTCAGCCCACATATGCCATCCAAAGCCCGGAGCAAACGACAACGCATCCGGTTCGGCTATGTTGATAGAGTTGGCAAGAATCCTCAGTAAAGTTGAGGGAAGAGTTGGGTTCGCATTCTTATGGATCCCGGAATACCATGGAACTCAGGCCTTCATTCCTAAGGTGAAGACTGAAGAGTTTTATGCAAACATAAACCTGGACATGGTTGGAGGTAGCGAAGATAGGGCCAACTCAACCATAATGCTCGTGAGAACTCCACTTTCAAGATTTTCGATAATCTCAGGAATAGCAGAGATGTTTATCGAGAAATACAATTCCGGAGGAAGTAGCTTCTCCGGATCTCCCTTACCCAGAATGAAGTTTAAGGCTTATCCATATGAGATGGGAAGTGACCACGACATATTCAACATCTTCTCTGTTCCGGGAATAATGCCAATAACCTGGCCAGACAACTACTACCACACCTCAGCGGATACTCCAGAAAAGCTGAGCCTTGAAAGCCTCTCTATAATAGGAAAGGCCGTGCTTTCGACTGCCATTTTCCTGGCAAAGGCAGAGAAAGATGAGTTGGAGAGAGTTGCAAGGGGATACACTATGAAATATCTAGGAGAGCTGGGAGTTGAGAGGAAAATAGAGGTGGCAGAAAGTTTTGTCATGGATGGATTAGCGAGGGATTCAAAATTCCTTGGTCTAAACATGGGGCATGAACTTGAAGAGGATGGATGGATAGTGTGGAAGGATAGGGGGATAATAAGCACAAAGAAGATCGAGTACATAAATGAAAAGCTCGCCAACAGGCTGAAGGACATCTATGAAGACGGGAGAATGACTATAGTCCACATACATGAGTTCTTAATGCTGAGTGAGAGAGTCAAAGAAGAAAAAGCATGGAAAGCATTGAGGGACGAATACGGGAAGATAAAGGAGGATAGAGTAAAAGAGGCAGTAAAGATACTAGAAGAACTGAATATAATCAGCCCCATGTGACATGCCTGTTTACGATATACCTTACTATAAACGAAAACACTATTCCAACGAGGTTCGCGAACAGGTAGTATACACCAAGGAAGAGTAAGACCCAGTATATTACGAACTGGACAACTGCTCCACTAAATGCCGCGAGGTGAAACTTCACTAACCTTGAAGCTAGGCTTCCCTTCTTTACATCTTTAAACGTCCACAAGTCATTCCATATGAAGTTGTTTATTATTGAAAGCTCCGTTGAAGGGATAACTGCCACCTCCTTCGAGAGGCCAAGCTTAACGAAGAGCCAAAGGAAGCCTTCATTAACGAGAATTCCAGAAAGACCAACTATAGAGAACTTAATTATCCTGTCGATCTCTCCCTCCCACTTCATTAACCTGTAGATGTGTCTCAGATAGTTGAGCATTGTTTTTCCCTTAAGCTTGCTCTTTCCAGTAAGTCTAGTTCCGAAAGTAAACGGCACTTCGACTACTTTTGAATAATTCCCTTTGATGAGGATCTCCATGAGTATCTTGAAACCGACCGGATTAAGCACTACACCTTCAACAACTTCTCTTTTCAATGCAAAGAATCCACTTACTGGATCCTTTATTGTTTTTATCTTGGGTAATGCAACCCTTCCTATCATAATAGCCGCCTTTGAAATAAGCTTTCTGTAGAGAGGCCAATTCTCTACCTTTCCCCCTTTTACATACCTACTGGCAATCGCTATATCGGCACCTTCCTCAATTTTCTTTAACAACGCTGGTATAACCTCTGGAGGATGTTGGAGGTCAGCATCCATAACAACTAGAACGTCTCCACTTGCTTCTTTGAACCCTCTTATTACGGCAGAAGACAATCCTCTTTCATTTATTCTCCTGATAACCTTGACAGGGTACTTTGAGGCCAATTCCTGGGCTTTTTCCCAAGTTTTATCTGGAGAATCATCGTCTACTATAATTATTTCATAATCATAATTTTTCAGCGCGTTATCTATTCTCGAGAAGAGCTCTTCAAGATTATCTCTTTCATTATAGGTAGGTATAACAACTGAGACTTTCATTATTATAGCACCTGAAAGTTAGAAAAAGAAAGCAAATTTAAGGCTTTCTAACGACAAAGAGGGCGTGGTCTTTTTCATATGGCTCAAGGTTAAGCCTCTCAACAACTTCAAAGTACTCACTTAGCTCTCTCTCAACATCCCTAAAGACTTCCTCTGGCTCCTTAGTAACATCAATGCTCCTGCTCTTTACGGCTATCATTCCATAGCCTCCCCTCTTTAGGTAGGCCTCAGCGTTGTCTATGAGTATCTTTGCCTGTGTTGGCTGAGCGACGTCCTCAAATATAACATCAACCTTAGTTACAAGGGCCCTATACTCCTCAGGCTTCGTGGCATCGCCGAGTATTGGCACTATGTTTTTCCTGTCTTCAACTATTGGGACGAGCTCTCTAAGAACTCTTGGAGAGAACTCTATTCCATATATTTTCCCTTCCCATCCGATTATGTCGCTCACGTGTGATGCCGTTGTACCGCTGGCTATTCCAAGGTAAAGAATCGTCTTTCCAGGTTTTATTGGAAAGTTTCTTAAACCATTCATTATTGCGGCTCCCAGCTTTGAACGGTGTGGGTTCCATATCCTATATTCTTCGCCCTCCCACTTGATTACCCTTTCACCATAAACTCTCTGCCCCGGAACAAGGTTCTTCGTTGCTATTTTCTCACTTCCATCCTCGTCAATAACTACATAAACTCCAGGGAACTTATGCCTCTTAATCTCAACCATTTACCTCACCTCTTACCTGGCTTCTTTTTCTTCTTTTTCTTTTTCTTCTTGTCCTTCCAGGGCTTCTTGCCTCTCCTCTCCTCTTTCTTTCTCTTTGGTGGCCTAGGATACTTCTCTTTTATCTCCCTGATCCTGGCTTCAAGTTCCTTTTTCAGCTCTTCCGCTATGTATTCACCTGAGAAGTAATCCACTCTCGCCGCTATAGCAAGCTTCCCTGCTAGGGCCCTGGCAATCTTACCTCTCTGCCACCATGGTGAGCGGTTTATTGCAGGATACTGATAAATTACTCCATGCTTTGGTGGCTTTGCTCCAGTTCTGAGATGCCTAAACAAGGCTTTTTCTGCACCTAGAACTTGTATCGTTGAGGATGGCATCATTGCAAGCTCTCTCAGGCCTCCAGCAAGACTAATAAGCCTGGCCGCAAGCTTTGCCCCCACAAGAGCCTTGAGGTTCGGAGCAACATCATCCATTGCCCTGTCAATATAATCTTCAAGCTCCCTTCTGAGCTTGTACAGCCTGTCAATCTCCTCAGCGAAGTCCTGAACAACCTTTATATCTGTCTCATCCATCCATGCACCCATGGTTTTCTCTTTTGCTTCAAGGATCTTCCTTATCTTCTCCTCACTAAGGCCAATCTCCTTTAACTTCTCTTCGTCTGCATTATCCCTATGCCCTATCGTTTTAACGAAGGCCACATACTGAGGATGCCTGGGGAGTATCTCATCAAGCTCTGGGAAGTGCAGAGAGTACCACTCCCTGAGCCTTGAAACTAGGAGATTTATGACCTTATCAATGTCATCAAGGGCTTCTATAGCCTGTATTACCATCTTATCCCTTGCACCGCTCTGCTCCTGGATTCTAAGCCTCGTTAAATCAACCCCGACCCTGTAATAATCTTCGAACCAGTTCTCTCCCAAGAATTCCTCCGGGTTGCTCCTTAGCCTCTCACCCGCTAAGTTGGGGAATTCTGTTGTTGCTGAATACCCAAGCTCCTTTGCCCTTCTGCTCAGCTCTGGATGTTCAAACACAAACTCATCATATCCCTTCTCCTTCAGCTCTTCCAAGAGAACCTCTAGATCCTTAACGAATTCCCCCTTAAGGAGCTTGTCAAGAACTTTTTCTGGCTTCTCTGTGAAGTACCTCTTTGCTATGAGCTTGCCGTTTTCGTCGAATGCATAAATACCCCGAACATTCTCAGCTATGAACGCCTTCATCATCATCACCAAGGACGCTTTTGAACTTCTCTAATTTGTGTCTTGATGGATGTTTAAAACACTTTAGCTATTCACCCAAATATGAAGCTTCCAAGGGAAACACAACTATGATAGTGAAGACTTAGCGAGCAATAGAACATAAGAAGATAAAAATTAAGTTTTGTCATCCTCACTCAAACCTTACCAAGGAGCTTAAGCATGTCCTCGCCATAGTGGAACAAGCCAGAGATTCCTCCTGTATGGACAAAAAGTATCTTCTCTCCAAGGTCACCCTTCTTTGCCCGGTCAATTAGCCCGTAGAATGCCTTTCCAGTGTAAACAGGATCCAAGAGTATTCCCTCCTTCGTCCCAACTAACCTTATAATTTCGGAAACTTCCCTCACTATCTTTCCATATGCACCAAAGCTGTAATCATATATCTCCGGAACCTCAACTTTAACCTTGACTCCTAACAATTCTGAAGTTTCTCTAAGCAAATCTTCAATTCTCTGAACCATTTTCTCTCCAAATAACCCCACTGCCATTCCGACAGGCCTGGTTTTCATCCCAGCCAATGCCAAGCCTAATGCCAGGCCAGCTATCGTTCCACCACTCCCAACGGCATCAACTATAGTATCAAACTCCAGCCCGAGAACTGCAGATTGTGTGGCGATCTCCCCAACCGCTCTAACGTAGCCCAAGGTTCCTATTGGAGAGGCTCCCCCAACTGGTATTATGTAGGGCCTCTTACCCTGCTCCCGAAGCTCTTCCGCAACCTCTTCCGCATATTTCATCAGCTCAAATGAATTTTCAGCTTCATATATTCTAGTCTCTACTCCCATGAGCTTATCGAGGAGGTAGTTGCCCCTAAGAACTTCCTTCCCCCTTAATACCAACACAGCATCAAGCCCAAGCTTTTTGGCAGCAAGGGCGGTAACAAAAGCATGATTAGAGTGTACGGCCCCCATTGTTATTACAACATCAGCTCCTTTTGCAAGGGCATCTCCGAGCAGGTATTCTAGTTTTCTAACTTTATTACCACCGATCCCCAAACCCGTTAGGTCATCCCTTTTTATATACACTTCCACTCCAAGCATTTCACTTACCTTGGGAAGATACTGAATCGGAGTTTCCCATGGTATCAGTTCAACTCTTGGAAACTTAGCAAGCAAGGAAGCTATTTTTGGGTGCATCACGATCACCACGCTTATATGAGAATCGAAAGGATAAAAGAATTTTGATGTCCCAAAGCTTAAATTACAAGAAAGCTCGAGCGGCGGCGGGCACGCCCGAGGGTGGGAACCCTCCACCGCTCCCTTCCACCGGAGCCTACCTCATCCCCGCACCCCCGCGAGCGTGCTCCGTGGCCCCTACCGCTGCTCCCTTCCGGGCCTTGCGGGGTTCAGGGCCTAAAGGGGGTTAGCGCGGCCCTTCAGCCGCGCCTCCCCCACCGGGCACCCCGCGGGACGAGGACTCATCGTTCGGCTCCGGCTTCCGGGAGCGGCTTCGGGAACCGCCCCTCGGGCTTCGGCCCCGGCATATCGGCGGTTTCCGGTTACAGGGGACGCCGAACCCCCCGGCCTAGCCCGCCGCCAAGCTACCTTTCGAGAATCTTCATTATAAATGTTTGGTTCATTGGGAAATTTACAAAATTTTGACCAAAATACTTTTAAGAGATTGTAACTAGGTTCTGTGGGTAAAATTCACGAACTTACATATATATGCTTAAATCATGCCGTTTCTAAAATCAATATTTACATAAATCTGTTTTTCAAGGGATTTATAACTCAATAATATCCAAGAAATTGTAAGAATATTAGCCAGCCTTGCAGTATAAACTGGACAATGTTTAAGTATCTCCAACAACGTTATCATGGGGAGAAAGAAGGCGATGACGACTGAATCCAATGCTGAGCTAATGCGATGATTGGCCCCAGAGTGGCCGAGCCTAGAGAGTTATCACCTCATAAACATTGTTCTCTAAATCTATGATCAACAATTTATTTGCCAGAGGCTCTCCATATCCCGTTATTAGCTTAACAACCTCAGCAACTTGGATACTGGCAACCACTCCAGCAGTTGCCCCAAGAATCGGGAATTTTCCCTTTTTTCTAACCCTGGGAAATATTTCCCTCAACCTCTTTGTCTTTCCGGGAATTATAGTTGTTACCTGCCCATAAAGCCCCTCAACGGCTCCATGAACAAGAGGGATGCCAACTCTATGAACGAAGTCATCAAGCAGATACCTAGTCTCAAAGTTATCAAGGCAGTCAACGACAATATCAACCCCCTTAAGAACATCATCTATGTTATCTTCACTTAATTTCCCAACAAAAGTCTCTATCTGAACATCTGAGTTGAACCTCTCAAGCTTCCACTTTGCCGAAATTGGCTTCGGATTCTTTCCAAGATCCTCCTCCCAGTGAAGGATTTGTCTGTTGAGATTACTAAGTTCTGGAACCTGTTCATCTATTAGGAGAATTCTCCCGACTCCAGCCGCCGTAAGGTAATAAGCAACGGGACTGCCCAATCCTCCAACTCCAACAACAGCGACCTTCGATTCTTTAAGCTTCTCTTGTCCTTCTCTTCCGAACAACATTATTTGCCTATCATACCTTTCAAGTTCCCTCTCACTCAGCATTTTCAATCTCCTCTAAAGCCTTCTTAAGCTCGTCATAAGCCTGTTCAAGGGACTCGGGTATCACCTTAGTGTCTGCTATAACTGGCATAAAGTTTGTGTCCCCGTTCCACCTGGGGACTATGTGGAGGTGAACGTGCCCATCTATCCCAGCACCTGCAACCTTCCCTATGTTAAATCCAAGATTGAATCCATCAGGTTTCATTACCTTCCTTATTGCCTTCATGATTAAGGCAGCAAGCTTCATGATTTCAAGCATCTCCTCATCCGTCAAATCCTCAATGCTTCTAACATGCCTATAAGGTGCAACCATTACATGACCGGGGTTGTAAGGATAATTGTTCATTATTATAAACGCGTGTTTCCCTCTGTAAAGGATGAGCCTTTCTTTATCCCTGTTCTCCTTTGGAAAGTCACAAAATATGCACCCCTCATGCTTAGGGGACCTTATATATTCAATCCTCCATGGAGCCCACAGTATCTTCATCTCACCACCCATTTAGGAACTCAAGGGCATTTTTAAAAGCTTTAGTCATGTGCACAAACCTTTTAAGCAGAACCCAATAGGATGAGCCGAAGGGGCGGCCGGCCAAGGCTGGCCGTCACCATAGGAGGTGGTGTGAATGGCGAGGATGCATGCTAGAAAAAGGGGTAAGAGCGGTTCAAAGAGACCTCCAAGGACTGCTCCCCCAATATGGCTCGAGTACACGGTAGAAGATATAGAGAGGCTTGTTGTAGAGCTAAGGAAGCAAGGTTACAGCACAGCAATGATAGGAACTATACTAAGAGATCAATATGGAATACCAACCGTTAAGCTGTTTAAGGATCCAGACAACCCAAACAGAAACTTAACGATAACTAGGATATTAGAGAAGTACGGCCTAGCTCCAGAGATACCTGAGGACCTCATGTTCCTAATCAAGAGAGCCGTAAATCTGAGGAAGCACCTCGAGCAACATCCAAAGGATCTTCACTCAATGCGCGGTCTACAGCTCATAGAGAGTAAGATAAGGAGGCTTGTGAAGTACTACAAGAGGAAGGGCAAACTACCTAAGGACTGGCGTTACGATCCAGAGCAAGCAAAGCTTCTTGTCCGCTGATTCCTATTATTTCCTTTGGTGTTTTTTATGGACAAGGAGGGATTTTTGGGAAAAGTTAAGGAAGCAGTTGAAATCGTTAAGGTCCACATTGAGTTAGGACACACCATCAGGATAATCTCCCATAGGGACGCAGACGGAATAACGGCGGCAGCAATTCTCGTTAAGGCACTTACAAGGGAGGGTGCAGATGTTCATGTCTCAATAGTCAAGCAGGTAAGTGAAGAGCTAGTTAAGGAACTTAGAAATGAGGACTACAAGATATTAATATTCTCCGATTTAGGAAGTGGGAGTATAAACCTAATAAGACAATACTTATCCGACAAAACTGTTGTTATTCTAGACCACCATCCACCTGAAACTACTGAAACACATGACAAGCATATCCTCGTGAATCCAGTGCCCTTTGGAGCAAACAGCGTTAGGGATCTCAGCGGTTCTGGAGTTACTTATTTCTTTGCCAAAGAGCTTAACGAAGTAAATAAGGATCTAGCTTACATAGCCATCGTAGGTGCAGTTGGGGATATGCAAGAAAATGACGGTGTATTTCACGGCATGAACCTTGATATAATAGAAGATGGGAAATCCTTGGGAATTCTTGAAGTGAGAAAGGAGTTAAGGCTGTTTGGGAGGGAAACAAGGCCCCTCTATCAAATGCTCGCCTATGCAACAAATCCAGAGATTCCGGAAATAACAGGAGATGAGAGAAAAGCGATAGAGTGGCTAAGAAACAAGGGATTCAATCCCGACAAGAAATACTGGGAGCTGAGCGAGGAGGAGAAGAAGAAACTTCACGATCTACTTGTTATTCATATGATAAAGCACGGAGCAGGCAAAGAAGAAATAGACAGATTAATAGGGGACGTTGTAATAAGCCCACTCTATCCGGAGGGCGATCCAAGGCATGAAGCTAGAGAATTTGCCACGCTTCTCAATGCAACGGGAAGACTGAATCTAGGAAACCTCGGAGTTGCAGTGTGCCTCGGAGATGAAGAGTCATTCAAAAAAGCTATGAAGATGGTCGAAGAGTACAAAAAAGAGCAAATTGAAGCGAGAAAGTGGCTGATACAGAACTGGAACACCGAAGTATGGGAAGGGGAAAACGTCTACATCCTTTATGTTGGCAACAACATCAGGGACACACTTGTTGGAATAGCCGCGAGCATGGCAATAAACGCAGGGCTAGCAAATCCAGAAAAGCCAGTAATAGTCTTTGCAGATACTCCAGAAGATCCAAATCTCCTAAAAGGCTCAGCCAGAACCACAGAAAAAGCAATAGCAAAAGGTTATCATTTAGGTGAAGCTCTCAGAAAGGCCGCAGAGATTGTGGGAGGGGAAGGAGGGGGACATGCAATAGCCGCTGGAATTAGGATACCAAAAGCGAGACTTGCAGAGTTCAGAAAGCTGATAGATAGGCTACTTGGGGAGCAGGTGAAAAAGGATGAAGATAAAAGCTGAGGTAGAGTTTGTATGGGAATATGAAGATGAGAGAATCGCTGAAGCAATTGCGAAAGCCGTAAACGTTGATAACATTTCAATTCCCGAAGGACTTAAGAAAAGTTTAAATTTAGTTACATTCCCCGAAGGAGCGAGGGTAATAACAAAAGTTAAATATGATGGGGAGATTGAGACCCTCATAGTTGCTCTCGATGATTTAATATTCGCGATCAAAGTTGCTGAGGAGGTGTTATGATGGCAGCTAAGAGGAGAGTAACCGCGACAAGAGATAAATGGAAGCTCAAGCAGTGGTATATCATTTACGCTCCAGACTTCTTTGGAAATGTTGAAGTTGGATTGACCCCAGCAGATGATCCAGAGAAGGTCCTCAACAGAGTTATCGAGGTAACTCTCAGAGATGTTACGGGAGAGTTCTCCCCAAAGGCCGGCTACATTAAGCTATACTTCCAAGTTTATGACGTCAAGGGGCAGAATGCCTACACCAAGTTTAAGGGCATGAAGCTCGCAAGGCACTACATAAGGTCAATCGTTAGAAGGAGAACCACAAGAATAGATGGAATATTTAACATAACAACAAAAGACGGCTACAAGTTAAGAGTCATGGCAATGGCAATTGCTATGAGAAGGATACAGACAAGCCAAGAGAGAGCTATAAGAAAGATCATGCAGGACATAATATATAAGAAGGCTGCAGAGCTCAACTTCAAGGACTTCGTTCTAGAAGCTGTAAACGGGAAGATAGCTGCAGAGATAGCAAAAGAGGCAAAGAAGATATACCCGCTCAAGAATTCAGAGATTAGAAAGATAAAGGTTCTAGAGGAGCCAGAGGAAGTAGCAGCTTAGGGCTAAATAATTTCAAATTTTGAAATTTTGCTCACGAATACCACATCTGCCTCTTCTATATCTTTAATCCTCTTCAAAAATTCGTTGACTTTCTCTTCAGCACCATGCAAGTCCTTCGGAACTAATAAATGAACTAGGAGGTTATATTTCCCGATACCCTTCTCTATAACCTTGACGTATTCAATATCCGCGATATCATTAATGACATCGTCGACATCGATGAGAGGCTTAAGCTTAATGAGGACTATCGCATACATATAGCCAAGTTTTTCAAAATCAGGCAATATTGTAAATTTTCTAATAACTCCAAGTTTTTTCAATTTCTCCATCCTTCTTGCAATCCTTTGTCTCGTTGTACCAAGTATTTCAGCCAATTCTCTATAAGTAAGCCGAGAATTCTGAGATAACACCTTAATTAACTGCAAATCAACCTTATCAATTTTCCTCATACGCCCACCCTTTCTGATGAAGAATTGGCAATATAAAAACGTTTCGGAAGATTTCCAACATTCCAAAGTTAATACAGCGTCACAAATCTCTTGTTGAATATTTTCTAATTGTTTGTCTCAAAGCACTTTCAAGATCAACTTCGAAATAGTTGGCTATACAAATTAGTGCAAAAAGAACATCACCAAGCTCTTCCTCAAGCTTAGCACGACTCTTCTTTCCCTTTACCCCCTCAAAAGATAAAATAACATCAGCAAGCTCCCCAACTTCCTCAACCAACGCAGTAAGCATCTGTGATGGAGTCCAGTAGCCTCCCATTTTCTTTATAAGCTCGTCAACGTCTTTCTGAAGCTTCATACCCCCAAATCCTCCAGCATTGCATTCAAGTACTCCCTAAGCTTCTCCTTATTTGTTCTATAAAATCTAAGCTTACCCTCCTTCTTCTCCTCCAATAAGCCGAGATCCTTTAATATCCTAAGGTGATGGCTAACCAGGGTTTGATCAACCTCTAACGCCTCAGCTATCAAACAAACACACATCCACCTGTTCATGAGCATCTTCAAAATTCCATACCTAATGGGATTCGAAAGTATCTTCAAGAACCTACCAACCTCATTTCTCGGATAAATTTCAATCTCCTCATCCATATCAAAGAGGTTGCACCTTTCAAGACAGCCCATAACAGTCTTCCTCTGCCTCTCACTAAGCTTTTCAATAAGTTCCCTAACCTTCACCACGACCACCAACATAAAGTGTTAAACCAAAGGTATAAAAAATTTGTTTCACTTGAAGTACACAAACATACCAAAAGATTTTCAACACAGAATTCTAAAATCAAGGGGGGAGAAAAGTGGAGGTACTCGAGTTTACCGTAAAGCATAGGGACTGGAATGTGGGAGATGAAGTGAAAGAATTCACAAATGAAAACATAGCAAGCTTCCTTGCAAAGGTCTCAAACACTGTTCTAGATAAATTTCCCCAATACCTAACAGAAAAAATTGACATTGATGGGTTGCTAACACTAAAACCAGAAGGAACAGTTGAAGAAAGGTTAAAGCTACTGAAATCCCCTGGAACATCTAGAAAGATTGGAAGCTACGTAATTGAAGATGACAAAAAACTGAAAAAGCTCCTCGTCGATGTCGCTAAGGCCGTCCTCGTCAGAGAAAGCCTGAAGGACGTTCTGCCAATAGAATTCGCCCTAGGGAAAATAGAAGAAATGAAAATAAGACCCAGGTACGAGGAAGACCACATAAACTTTACAGCAAAGTACGGGAGATGGATAGTTGTTAAGAGGCTAATAATAGACGAAAAGACTCCCCTCCTAGATATAGCAAGATTGCTGGCCAGCATAAACGAAACTGCAATAAATAAAATCCCTGAATTCGCGGGAATAGAAATAAAAGACATTAAGGAGCACTTTAAGGAATTCAAGAGAGTAAGAAAGGACGAAGACATAAAAAGGCTCGTTGAAAAATTCAACGAGTTCCAGCCCAAAAACAGCTTCGAAAGTAGATACGCCGTGAGTATTATGCTCTCAAAGTTAAACTTAACAATAGACCCTCCCGCAAAGAATCTTGAGAAATACCTAGAAAAGGCGGGATGAGGAAGCCGAGGACACCTGAAAGGATGATGACTCTTCGCTTCGCCGACCGGTGGTGATAAAGTGTCTCTCCTCTCCTACCTAATATTCTTTGCATATGCCCCAGCATTAGCATTCCTCTGGTACTTCTACCACCAAGATAGGCTAGAACCCGAGCCAAAGAGAGTCGTTATAGGAACCTTTATCCTGGGAGGAAGCCTTTCCATTGCAGTAGCAATCCTTCTAGAGAGCATCCTAGTCCCAAGATGGTTTACAACAATTCCAGCCCTCCTCCCGGCGACGTTCTTCTACACGGCGCTGGTTGCAGGACTCGTTGAAGAACCCTCAAAGGCAATAGCAATAAAGTACGCATACAATACTGGAAACCTCTTCGGAATAATGGATGGAGTCGTTTATGGAGTTGCTGCGGGATTAGGATTCGCCGCCACCGAGAACCTTCTCTATGGCCTGGGTTATGGTCTCGGAGTTACAATTCAAAGAGCCCTGCTAACTCCATTTGCACATGCAACTTGGAGCGCAATAGTTGGGGTAGGATATGGACTAAAGGCCGAAGGAAAGATCAACAGCGTTTTACCATACTTCACGCTGGCTATGTTGCTACACTTCCTATGGGACTACTTCGCATTCCTCTCAACTGTTGTTCCCATATACTCAATCCTCGTATGGTTCCTACTGTTCCTCAACTTTCTAATACTTAGGAGGTTGATAATCTTAGGGAAGATTGAGGATATGCAAAGATACTGGTGGTACAAACTCCTGGGTGGGAGAAAATGGTGAACATCGAAGAAGCCTTAATGGAAGTTAGACCCTATGTTGAGTACTACTCAAAATTAAGAGAAATAGCACTAAAACTTTCTAAAGAAGCAAAAAATCTTGAAGATCTGATAAACCTACTCGAGAAAGAGGAAGAAAGAGCTGAGGAACCCTTTAAGACAGATATAAGGATACTAATAAACCATCTAAGAGCAGTACCTCCGCGTACTTAAGGATAAAGCCCTAAACCTCAGGTGATGCGGACTTCATCACGTCTCAGCCGGTTGATCCATCATCATAGGTTATATTATCTCCTTGACTCTGCCCTCTATTGCGAAGATGTTGATTGCTCAATACACGTTATTAGCCAAAATAATTTAAGGTTAACCTGATAATATTTGAATGTCCGATGATGGCAACAGGGTAGCTGCCGAGCTGATGAGGAAGCCGTTCCAGACTGAGGAGGAAAAGATTTTATTTCTATGAAATAATTTTCCAAAGGGTGATGCTCATGTACATGGCCGAATTCAAGCTTAGGTTTGGAAACAAAAAGTGGTACGTTAGAAGGATAGTTGAAGCCGAGAGTTACGAAAAGGCCGTAGAGATAGCTAAGAGGTATGCAGAACTGATGAACAAAGGAGAAGTAAAATGGGAGCTTGCCGATGTTTATGAGGCAACAAGGCCGTTAATGATTGGAGAAGAAGAACTCAAAAAGCTCGAGTAAGTTCTCCCACAAGATTCTTTCTCATTAGGTCCCTAACATCTTCTACTTTTCTTGTGTGCCCAAGTATCCACATAAGTTTCGTCACCGTAGCCTCCTTAGTCATGTCACCGGCCGGAATTATACCTGCCTTAAGGGCCATTCTGCCAACTTTATATCTAGTTAAATCTACCCCATCATAGACAGCCTGAGTTGTCATCACTATAGGAATCTCCCTGGAGGCCTCAGAAATTGTGCTTAATAAATCACTATTCCTATAGGGAATTCCTCCAGCTCCATATCCCTCCAAAATAATTCCCTTGTATCCAAGCTCTATAGCACTCCTTATTATATCCCCCGAGAGTCCGGGGATTAACTTGAGAACTAGAACCTTAGGCTCATACCTAGTATCTAGCCTCACTTCACCCTTACTTACCTCAGGAACGTGGAGAACTTCTAGTTTTCCCGAGGATAGCTTAGCTATTGTTGGATAGTTTATGCTTTCAAAGGCATCAAAGTGCATAGTCCGAACCTTTGATGTCCTTACTCCAAGCATAACTTTCCCATTGAATGCCACATAAATACCTCTTATTCCAGTTTCAATGAACTTCAAGGCCGTGAACAGGTTGAGGGGAGCATCACTATTCTCCTCCGTCATAGGAATCATTGAACCAGTCAAAACTATGGGGATTGGAGGGTTCCTAATCATAAATGAAAGCATCGAAGCAGTATAAGCTAAAGTATCGGTACCATGAGTTATTACAACCCCATCGAACTCCCCAATTTTATCGTAAATAGTTTCTGCTAGGAGAGACCAATCAGAAGGCTGGATTAAAGTGCTATCAACGTTCATCAGATCCAAAAATTCTATTTCGTGACTTACTCTAATACCTGAGAGTTTTAATATCTCATTCGCTGAGAGGGCACTTTCATACCCCTCTTTACCTTTAATGCTAGCAATAGTACCACCCATTCCAATCATGAGAATCTTCATTTAATCACCAATTGAAATAACAAACCTCAAATTTAGAATTTTTGGCAAATTATTTATAAAAAATGAAATAAAAAATTGTCAAAATGTCAGCATTTAAAGGTAACTTCGAATATCATAAATCTTCTCACAAGGGGATTTGGATAAAGCTCCCATTCCAAACATGTCGGAGGCTTGAACTTCACCTCCCCGTATAAGCCTCCTTCCCTAGGGTCTAGACTCTTCCCTACTATCGTATCCTCTCTAATCTCAACCTCCATATACCTTGGAAGTCCAACAATTACATGACCTTTCTCTTGGGCCTCTTTAAGAGCCCACATTGCCGAATATATACCAGAGTATATTTCAGCTATTCTGACGGGAACACTACTTTTTCCGATGGCCAATACTTCTATACCAGTTTCCTCCCAGAACTTCTTAGCCAATGGTTGCAAGTCCTTCGAAAGATCCTTCCAAACTTCCTTTCCCCTGTCAGATATCTCAAGAGCATCAATGGTTGGCTCATCTAGCTTCCTAACCTCTATCCCACCAAGTGTTGAGTCCAAGTGAACGACGTCAGGCCTAACTTTCCTTGCAAGCTCTATGGCCAACTTAAGTTCATCTCTTATAGCCTGTCTCCCAGTTAAATCATAGTTGTAAGGATCAGCATACTGCACGATTACCTCCTTTGCAGTTCTATACGGCTTTTCAACAAGAACGGCGACAGTAGCTATCAGACCTATCGGCTGGAAAGCATCGTCAAGTACAGCTCCTCCAGTATCAGCTGCTACTATTCTCATTTCCCAACCCCCTGAAAGCGTTAATTGGCAATTACTTAAGCATTTTGAAAACAAAAATTAATATGATGAAGCAGTATGGAGACCGTAAAGTTTGTCATAGGGAGTTATATCAAAGATCTATGCGAAGGACTTAGGATAATGAACGTCAAGGGAATTGCGTACTTAGTGATTGGGGAGCACGAATACCCTCTTATAGAGGGAATAATCCCGCCAACGATTCAAGTTTACCTTAGGGATGGACATCTGACCTTTTATTCGTTCTGGAGAGAAAAAGAGGAGGAGCATGAAGCATTCATAAGAGTTGCGTTAACAAAGATTCATATGCTTAATGATACTCTATACGTAGAACCACATGGAGCTCTAGAAAACTTTGATGCTTCCGTGGTCATAAAATTAAAAGCCCCGAAAGAAATAATAAGGCTATTAAAGGAGCTAGTAGAGGAGGAAAAGCTTTGGACAAAAGATGAAAACTGTGAGATAGCCTCCACGTATTTAGAGGATTACCTTAAAAGAAAAAGGAAGAGATGATGAACTTGGCCGCTTCCCGAGTGGTGAGGGATAAACTCCGGTACTGATCTAAATTGCAAACTCAAAGAACCTGTCGACATTTCCTCTATATACCTTAATATACCTCTTTGCAGACTTTTCCCAGGTAAAGCTCCTAGCTCTTCTCCTACAATTCTCCCTCAATTCTTCTATAACCTCTGGCTTCTCTTTATAAAGTGAATACAACTTTAGTATTCCATTTGCCAAGGCCCATGGATCACCTGGAGGAACTAGGAGACCAGTTGCAGTGTGAGGTTCTCTATCAAGGCTTATTATAGTGTCCCTAAGTCCCCCAACGGAGGAGGCTATTGGAATAGCTCCAAGACACATAGCCTCGAGCTGAACCAGACCAAAAGGCTCGAAGTACGAGGGTATAACGACAAAATCAACGGAACCATAAATCTCTCTGACGAACTCTCTAGAGAGCATCTCGGTAATAACGGCTATATTGTTATATGTTCCTGCCAGATTCTTCGCCCAGTTTTCAAGCTCAGGATCTCCCTTTCCAATGATTATAAACCTCATATCCCTAAATTCTTCTCTCTTGCTAAGAATCTCTATCGCCCTAAGGAGAACGTCAACTCCCTTTTGCCCTCTGTCAAACCTTCCAATGAACATAAAGGCAATCCCCGGTTCAAGACCCAGCTTCTTTAATAGTTTATCTCTTCTCTCCTCCCTAGAACCTTCAAGAAACTCTTCGCTCCAGAAGCTACAGTCTATTCCATTAAAAACATATGTAACTTTGCCATCAAAATTTCTGAAGAACCCCCACTCATCCAGCAGATACCCTTTGCTCACAGTTGTCACTAAGTCCGCGATGTATCCTCCAGTATGTTCCGGATCGAGATCAGGATAAGGAGCCAGCTCTGATAAATTAGCCTCATGGAAGTAATAGGCAGGAACTTTTGCCTTGTTAAGCCTATGAATTGTAAAAACAGACCTAATGTTGAAATACTTTTTAATTAATGCACCGGCAAATACAGTATGCCAATCGTGAAAGTGCACAACATCTGGAAGCTCTTCCTCTTTTAAAAGCTCATTTAGTAGGAGAACACTCGCCTTTCCGAATATAACAGACTTCCTAAGTAGGCCATCCCATCCTGGTCCATAAACATCCGTGGAATCCAACAAACTTCCTCCAATCCTATATATCCTTAAACTTCCATCTTCCTCCTTGTGTACCTTAACTTCATGAGTCTCCCCAAATGCCTTTACCCTTCCAATAGGCTCACCCTGATAGCGGCCATGAGAGGGTGTAAAGACTATAACCTCATTTCCCAAAGAGGCCAAGGCTCTTGAGATGTATGTCAAAGCTTCAGCAAGGCCCCCAACTTTTATTGGGAGGTACTCAAATCCCAGCAATAGAACCTTCATTTTTCAACACCGATAGAGATACAGAAGAACTGCTTATAGCCTTTCCCTAAAGTTAATAAATTGAAATCCAAATGGTGGAGCGATGAGAACAGGGTACATCCTAGTATTTTTGGCCGCAGCCATGTGGGGAACACTCGGAATCTTTGCAAAATTCCTGTACCAGTTCAACCTCTCAACATACACAATAGTCTTTTACAGGGTCACCTTTGCTCTAATGTTCCTCTTTGTTTATCTGAAGATAAAAGGAACTCCCGTTTTAATCCCAAGAGAAAGGTTGAAATTCTACATTGCTTTTGCCTTCTTCAGCATATTCCTATTTTACTCCCTCTATTTCTACACCGTTAAGATATCCTCTGTATCGTTCGCCGTGCTAATGCTCTACACGGCCCCTGCATATTCAGTCGTATTTGGAAGGATAATATTCAAAGAGAAGATAACTCCAATGAAGTTATTGGCAGTAGCATTAGTCATAGGGGGAGTCTTGCTACTAAACACCGACTCATTCAATTTTTCAACGCTGGCTATATTTGCAGGACTAGCAAGTGGGCTGACCTACGCACTTTATGGTGTATTTGCGAAAATGGCAGTAAAAAAGGAAGAACCAGAAAGGGCTCTCTTCAACGTTCTGCTCATAGGGGCGATATTTCTACTTCCCTTCGTGGACTTCAAGGTGCCACTTAAGGCAATTCCTTATCTACTTGCACTAGCCTTCTTCCCAACATTCCTTGGCTATGTGCTATATAACACGGCCCTAAAGAGCGTTGAAATAAGTAGAGCTTCAGTTATAGCTACAATAGAGCCAGTCGTAGCAATGACACTGGCCTTCGTAATATTTGGGGAAAAGCTAAGCCTAATTCAGTTAATTGGAGCGGGGATGATAATAACGGGGGCAATGATAGTTCAAGCCAAAACCTAAATCTACTATTCTCTCTTGCTCTCTCCTGTCATTACTGCGGATGCAATCATGTGAGCAAGTCTTAGTGCTTCTGGAATCAGAGAGTTTTTCCGGGTGATCTCTATCACCTCCCTGGCAACCTCTTCAGTAAGCCCAACAGCCTGATAATAAAGTTTTCCAGGAACAAGTTCGACAAGCTTGCCACTTTTTCTTAGAAGACTTATCCTAACTTCGTAGTCATCAAAATGCTTTTTCAGAGCTTCTTCCATAGCCTGAATATTGGGTTTCTTCCTTATGACAACAACCACTGGAAGGCCCGTCTCTCTAAAAACCCTATGAACGTCAACTATGTTAAAGCCAGCATAGGTTATTCCTTTAAGTAGGATTACTCTTAAATCCTTAAACCTTGAAGAGAGAACGGCATCAATAATGGCATCGGTCACATCCAGACCATCTATAGTTATCCACCTTGTGACAACGCCGAGAACATCGACAGAGCCCTTCATAACAACCCCAACAAGTATTACCCTCTCACCCCTAGCCTTCCACCTAAAGGTTCCATCGTCAAAACCTATGACCCTAACCTCCCTCTTCACTTTCCTTATCATCGCAGACCTAATTCAACATCAACCTTTAACGCATTAGCGGTGGTTAAAGTGATAGGAATAATATTTGCCGTGAAGATTAGGAAAGAAGACAACTACTTAATCCCAATAAACGACGAGCCCATGGTTAAAATAATCGAGAGAAGGCTAAGAGAGGCCAAAAGGATAGAAGACATAATAACACTTGTCAGAAAAGGCCAAGAAAAGAAATTTTCTTTGCATGTTTCCAACGTCAAACCGGTAAGGGCCAGGAATGTGATAGACGCCCTATTAGAAGGCCTTCCAAGTGGAGGAGATATATTCCTAATAGAAGGAAATAGACCCCTCGTTATGCCATTCCTAGTGAACTACCTAACCTCACTATATCTAGACGAGTTTGCAGATGCCATAATACCAAAATGGAAACATGGAAAAGCTGAAATCTTCCATGCAGTGTATAACGCAAGAGCACTCAAAAACGCCCTCGAGGGAATGAAAGCTGATGGAGTTACATCACTCTCAAAGTTGCCAGAATACATAGATGCTGAGTATGTAATAATAGAGAACCTAATTTCAAAAAATGAAAAGGTTTGGTGGAGCTTTTTCAGAGTGAAAACCTCAGAAGACTTAAGGAAAGTACTGGGAAGTGGTCTAATTTAAACAACGTATGGAAAAACAAAAATACCACTTAGTCTCATTTAATATCTGGCATGCCTCCCCTATTGTATAGATCTCATCCTTAAAAGGTGTCACAGATGGCAAGTTGGGAGAGAATAGTTGAAGGGGTCAAAAGCATAGCATTCATAAAAAGTAAAATAATGGCGAGAGGAAAGAGGATAGCACTCCTCGTTGATGGACCAAACATACTCAGGAAAGATCTTGGAGTACATCTAGAGGATATAGTTGAAGCCCTAAGCAAGTTAGGGAACATCAGGGTTGCCAAGGTTATTCTAAACCAATATGCCCCCCAAAGCTTAATCGAAGCAGTCTCAAACCAAGGTTTTGAACCCGTCATAGTCGCGGGGGAAATTGGAGTTAAGCTCGCTGTTGAGGCTATGAGAGAAGTTTACAACCCGAACATAGACATGATAGCCCTAGCAACGAGAAACACTGAATTCGTACCAATAATACTAAAGGCGAAGGAAAAGGGAAAAGAAACTGCAATAATTGGAGTAGAGCCCGGTCTGAGCTCAGCATTGAAACACGCGGCAGACTACGTGATAATACTTACCCCAAGAGGTGAGGGTGTTGAGGAAGGTTATAGCGAGGATACTGAAGAGGGAAGAAGAGGAAGAAGGGGAGAAAACAATAGGATTGATCATAGATGGACCCAACATTCTGAGGAAGGAGTTCGGAATAAAGCTTGAAGATATAAAGGCCGCCTTAGAGAAGATAGGGAAGATAAGAGTGGCTAAAGTTGTTCTTAATCAATATGCCCCCCAGGGGTTAATAGAAGCAGTTGTGAACCAAGGATTTGAGCCGATAATAGTTGCTGGAGACACAGATGTCAGAGTAGCAATAGAAGCTATGGAGCTCATTTACAACACAGACGTAGATGTGCTGGCCCTAGCAACCAGGGATGCAGACTTCCTACCCCTAATAAGCGAAGCAAAAAGGAAGGGAAAAGAAACCGTAATAATAGGAATAGAGCCCGGATTCTCAGTTGCACTTCAGAATGCAGCGGACTATATAATCAAGATGGAGAAAAAGGCTAATACTCAACACCCCTCCTCGCAAGAATCCCCTTCTGATAAGGATGCTTAACCTCCCTCATCTCGGTAACATAATCGGCAAAGGCATAAAGCTCCTCAGGACAGTACCTCCCCGTGAGTACAAGCTCAGTCTTCTCCGCCTTCGACTTTATAAGCTCTTTAACATCTTCAATACTTATTAATCCAAAAGCCACTGCAACGCATATCTCATCCAAGATAACAAGATCCCACTCACCACTCTTCACAACTTCCCTTGCTCTCTCCAAGGCTCTCTGAGCAGCTTCAATATCTTCCTTATCTGGCTTCCCGTGAACAAACTTTGGAGGACCATACGCCTCAATTCTGAAACCACACTTCTCGGCCATCTCATATTCTCCATAAACCTTCGGAGCCTTCATAAACTGGACTATAATAACCCTTCCCCCAGAACCCAGCATTCTAACGGCTAAACCTAAAGCTGCTGTAGTTTTTCCTTTTCCATTTCCCGTATAGATGTGTATCATCCCCAACTTATCCTTCCACATACAACCACCTCAGCCAGTATGCCCCTCATCACCTTTCAGCCGAGCGAGATTCATCACGGGACAAAGGATATAAGGGAGTATGGATAATTAAACCTTCTGGAGTAGAATGGTGGAAATAGTCCATCTAGGTTACTTTATAAGAGACTTAATAGTCCTTGCGACAACAACCACAGCAGCTCTCATAATAGTCCTATTAAGGAGAAAGGCAAAGGCTACCATGAAGTATAGGCCTTTCGGAATAGCAGCATTTTCGGCACTCCTAAGTTTTGTTCTGATTTCAATAGCCCAAGTAATTGGAGCTTTGATAAATACAACAATTCTTTTCCCGAAAATGGATTTTTGGCAAGCAATAAGATCTGTAATGCTCACCCTAGCATCATTCCTTCTCCTACTCTCTGTCATGATGTTCTACATCCCCTTCGGAAGAGGAAGGTATATGGTTCTGAAAGTAGCAACAGAGCCAACTTTAGAGTCCTGGGGCGGATACTACTGCGAAAGGGAAGAATGCTATGCAGCATTCAAAGAACTCTTAAATCTGAGATTACCTGGCATAGCCATAAGTAGAGACCCGCCAGAAATCTTCAGAGAAAAACTTAACCTAAAACTCACTCCCGTTATCTGGATATCAAAAGTCAAACACGAAGAGGCCGTTTCACCAACGAAGTTGGAATACCTCACCCAGAGGCTCGCAGACTTTATGAGAGGAGTTGAAATTGATAAAGTGATACTCATAGACTGCATAGATTACCTTATTTTGGAGAATGGAGAAAGAGCTGTTTTCAAATTCATAACAACTCTCAAAGATATGGCAACACTATACAGAGGAATTTTGATAGTGGCGGTAGAGAAAGAAACACTTTCAGAAAAAGCCTATAACTTTCTTACAAGCGAGCTAGATTCATTAGAAAAATTGAAGATAGATTTTTATGGTAGAAAGGAAAAAGAAAGTGCATGAAAGCTCCCGAGCTGGGGATAGAAATAGGAACATTTGAAAGAGGAAAAAGGAACAGCATAACTGACGTTAAAGGCGTCAAAGTTGGGCATGTAACACTTATAAAAGGAAAAGGAAAGTTAATCCCTGGGAAAGGGCCAGTAAGGACAGGAGTCACAGCAATTCTGCCCCACGAAGGGAACATATACAAGAAAAAGGTTCTCGGAGGAGCCTTTGTAATGAACGGCTACTCAAAGCCAGTAGGCTTAATCCAGCTCTGGGAGCTAGGAACTATAGAGACACCAATTATACTCACAAACACGCTAAGCATAGGAACAGCAATTGAAGGGCTGCTAGACTACATTCTGGAAGAAAATGAAGACATAGGGATTAAAACAGGCTCAGTCAATCCAATAGTCTTAGAATGCAATGACTCATACCTAAACGACATAAGAGGAAGGCACGTAAAGAGAGAACACGTTGTTGAGGCTATAAAAAACGCATCAGAGAACTTCGAAGAGGGGGCAGTCGGAGCTGGAACGGGAATGAGCGCCTTTGAGTTCAAGGGAGGAATAGGATCATCATCAAGGATAGTCGAAATTGAAGGGAAGAAGTACACGGTGGGTGCCCTCGTTCTTTCGAACTTCGGAAGGAGAGAAGACTTAACGATAGCAGGAGTTCCAGTTGGAATAGAGCTAAAAGACTGGCCAGGAAGAGGAGGAGAAGGAAAAGGGAGCATAATAATGATAATCGCAACGGACGCTCCATTAACCCACAGACAGCTTAACAGACTCGCCAAAAGGGCCATTGTAGGACTCGCCCGAACAGGAGGATATGCGTACAACGGAAGTGGAGACATAAGCCTAGCCTTTTCAACGGCCAACATAATAGAGCACTACGAGAAGGAAGAAATTGCAATAAAATCCCTTCCAGACCCAGTACTCTCCCCATTATTCAAAGCAACAGCAGAAGCAGTTGAAGAAGCCATAGTGAACTCCCTTTTAGAGGCCAGAACCCTAGATGGAAGAGACAACCACATTAGGTACAAACTTCCTGAGGATAAACTTATTGAAATAATGGAAAAGTATGGGAGGCTTAGATAGAGACCAATACATTGTTTTTATCTCTATTTTATGAGCTCGCACTTCCATTTCCTAGGAAGCGAGTTTCACAGCGAACCGCTGGATTTTCCATAGCTATTGATTAGGAAATAGTGATAAAAGTTTGGTATGGATTATCCCATTGGTGATATCATGACAAGGAAGCTCTACTATGAGGACGCCTACCTAAAAGAGGCCAAGGCAAAGGTTATTGAAATCCGAGAAAATGCTCTCCTACTCGATCAGACCATATTCTATCCAACAGGAGGAGGTCAGCCTCACGATAGAGGGTGGATAAATGGTGTTGAAGTGCTAGACGTTTACAAGGAAGGGGATAACGTTTGGCACGTGGTGAAGGAGCCAGAGAAGTTCAAAGTTGGAGATGAAGTAGAGCTCAAGATAGACTGGGATTACCGCTATAAACTTATGAGAATCCACTCAGCCCTCCATCTGCTCGAGCACGTTCTCAACGAAGTACTTGGCTATGGGAAGTGGGAGCTAGTAGGCAGTGGTATGAGCGTTGAGAAAGGAAGGTACGACATAGCTTATCCTGAAAACATCAATAAGTATAAGCAACAGATAATAGACCTATTCAACAAATACGTCGATGAAGGAGGAGAAATGAAGATCTGGTGGGAGGGGGAAACAAGATACACACAGATAAGAGACTTCGAGGTTATTCCCTGTGGTGGAACCCACGTTAGAGATATCAGCGAGATCGGCCACATAAAGAAGCTCAAGCGCTCCAGCATTGGAAAAGGAAAACAGAGGATAGAGATATGGCTCGAAGACAAGGCCTAGCTTTCTTTACAAAGTTTAATGCCTTCTAAAATCAAGAAGTAACACTTTTATTTCTTTTCTAAATTAGTACTCCTCATGATTGAGCTACATCCAAGCGAAATTGCAAGGTTCTTTGAACTCCAAGGGTGCCCAAGATTCATGAATCTTCTTCGAAAAAGGAAGGAAGGAGAACTGAAAGATGTTGAGTGGATTGTAAACAGAAAAGAAGCTGAGGGTAGAGAGCTAGCTAGATGGGGAAAGAACTTCGAGCTTGAAATCCTGCAAGAGCTAAAGAGAAAATTCGACTTTCAGTTTTACGCTTTCTTTAAAAGTAGTGACGATGATGTAACCCTCAGGTTCTTTCAGAGGTATTATCCAGATGGTATTGTGAGGTACCAAAAGGAAGAAGAAGCCCTCGACAAAGTAAAAGACCTCTTAAAACAGAAGGAAAACTTCCTGCTATATCAAGCTCCCCTTATTGGAAGCATTGGAAAGTTTAAGATTAAAGGCATTGCCGACTTTATTGTGAAAGTTAATGGAAAATACTACCTGCTCGAAGCCAAATTCACGAGGGAAGAGAAGCTACCCCACAGGATACAGGCCGTAATATACGGGATGTTGCTGAAGAATATAATTGATGGTGACTTAGAAATCTCCGTTGTTACAAAGGAAAACTTCCCGTGGCCAAAGAAGTTCTTGAAGTTTCCGGAGGATGTAACAGAAGTCATCCTGACTATCGAGGAAGAGCTGGACAAGGACATAAAAGACACTACTCCCTGGATCACGGCCAGATGCACAACTTGTCAATTTGAACCACTCTGTCTTTCAGAGGTCTTAAAGAAGGGAGATTTAGGCCTTCTTGGGATATCGCCTGGAGATAAAAGGATACTCGAGGAGGCAGGTATAAAAACAATTGAAGACCTCGCAAAGCTAGTAGAATTCTCATCAAATTCTCCCGTAGACTTTACTCCTCCAAAAGTTAAGGAACCGGAGAAGGTAAAGAATATAGTGGCCAAAACCGGTCTTAACATTATAAAACTATCGAGGATAGCACAGGCAGTAATACTTGAAAGGAAGGGAGATGCAAAAAGACTTTACATACCCGGGAGCGGGTACAACCTACCTAAGATAAGCGGATACGAGTACTCTCACTTAACCAAGGTCTTTCTCTACGTTCAAAAGAGCCCGATAACAGAAACTCTCCTCGCAATCTCCGCCCTTATCAAAGGAAAAGCCGGCAAAAAATATGTTGTAAGTATTGTTAAAGAGCCTCCAATCGATATTGAAACAGGCCTTGAGGAAGAGAAAAGAATGCTAAGCAAATTCTTTGAAGAACTGATAGACGCCATAAAGGATGTAACGCCTGGAAATGAAATATATCTCCATCTATACTTCTACACAAGGGGTCAAAGAGAAGACCTAGTTGATGCCCTAAGAAGGCATGAAACTCTCTGGTGGAGCGCTCCTATAAGGGCAATACTAAGCCTTAGAAAGGTCATCGACTGGGAAGGGTTCTCCATACTCAAAGACGAGCTCATAGACAGACATGCAATGCCCTTCGCCCAGGGACTGGGAATAGTTCCAGTTTCAATACAATTCGGCTACAGGTGGAACGACAATGAATCATTCAGAGATATGCTAATGATCCTAGCCAAAAAATCATCTGACGGTTCGATATCCCTAAAGAGACTCTACAGTGTGGCAGAGATTGATTCGATAAAGGAGTACTATCCAGTATTAAACAGAGATGATGACGAAATACCGTTCGCACTCTTCTGGAAAGCCCTAAAGGATGGTCATCGTGAGGATATAGAGGACATCCTAATGCAAATTGTCTCGGCTATGGAAAAGATAGAGGAAGAGATAGAGGAGGAGTATAAGGATTACTACGCCAGAAAAAGACCAATAAGAAAAGAGGAATTTGACAGATTTAATTTGCCAGAGAAAGACCTAGTTGGCGTTCTTATGGAGTACCTAGCGCTTGAGTTCGGGACAAGAAAAGGCCAATTAGAGAGATACTACCGATTGCCATTGGAAATAAGGGGATATTCGGAGGACTCTGCAATCTTGAAAGTCGAAAGAATTGAGAGAAAGGTTAAAGGAGAGTGCATAATCTACGGCAAGATAATGCTACCCGTTGAAGGGGGATTCAAAGATTATTCACCAGATGAAGTCCTGATAAACATCGATGAAGATTCTTGGGTGTCCGTCACTCCCATAGAGGCATTTGGACGGGAAGATCCTGCAAAGACCGTTAGAACTTCCCCACTGGGAGTCGTCGAGGGTATAAACTACAAAACCGGAGAGTTGATCTTGAAGATGATTAAAATAGGTGGGAAAAAGTTTGTTCTAAAGAAAAAAGAATTCAAGTGCTGGAACGGGAAGCTAGAGATTAGCGGAATAAAGATATCAGCTGGAAGTTATCTAGTACTCGACCCAGCTATAGACGAAGTTGGCATGTCAAAAGCTTATGAAGAACTTGAAAAAATCCAGAGAGAGGGTAAACACGCCATTTATATCTTCTTGAATAGCCTGTATAACGGGAACATCCAAGCGGATTACAGAATAAACATCTGGAGAAAAGAGGACATAGAAGAGATTCTAGGCAACCTCAACTATCTTAATGAAGAACAAAGAAAATTTGTAATGGACATTGAACATAGGCTCGTAACCCTTCAGGGACCACCTGGTACAGGAAAGACCTCAGGAGCGCTTGCACCGGCAATCCTTGCTAGGGCATACTCAAGCCTGAAACAGGGAAAGAATGCCCTCTTCATCGTTACCGGACTCTCACATAGAGCAGTTAATGAAGCCCTAATAAAGACGCACAAACTCCTCGAAAAACTAAAAGGAACGTTTAAGGAACTGAAACACGTTGAACTCGTCAGAGGAGTTGCGGGTGAGGAAGCTGTTGAGGCAATAAAGAAGGAGCTACCAATGAAGAACATCAAGTTTAAGTATCAAAAGCTTGATATTGATGTAAACTCTAGGTCGTTCCTTCCAAAGGTCACAATTCTCTTCGCAACCCCTCAAACTGCTTACAGACTCGCTGGAGATACACCCAGAGACTTAGTAGTTATTGATGAAGCCAGTATGATTGATCTTCCAATGTTCTTCCTGGCAACCTCAAAAGCTAGAGGCCAAGTTCTACTCGTTGGAGACCATAGACAAATGCAACCAATTCAGGTTCACGAATGGGAGCTGGAAGATAGAAAAACCATTGAAGAACATCTCCCGTTTCTATCGGCGTTGAACTTCATAAGGTTCCTAAGAGGAGAGCTCGAAGAGAGGGAACTTAAGAGGTTCAAGAGAATTTTAGGAAGAGATCCCCCAGAATGGAGGGAGAAGAGCAAGGATGAAGTACTCCCACTGCACAGACTCAAGGAAACTTACAGACTTCCACAGGCCCTCGCCAAGTTACATTCCGAACTCTTCTATTCATTTGACGGGATAGAGCTTAGAAGTAATAAAAAACTCAATGAAAACGTCATTAAGGCCCTAAGAAGTGCCGGGAGTACTGAATTCCTAAAGTTCATCCTCGATCCAGACTATCCAGTAATTCTCGTTGTCCATGGAGAATCATCCTCAACCAAGGTAAACGAGTTTGAGGCTTCACTCGTTGAGGAAATAGTAAGGGCAATAAAAGAGGTCGACGTGGGAGTTGTTGTTCCATACAGAGCCCAGAAGAGGATTATAAGGGAAAAAGTTAACGTCCAGGTTGACACCGTCGAAAGGTTCCAGGGTGGAGAGAAGGACGTCATAATAGTTTCAATGACATCAAGCGACCCCGCATATCTCATGAAGGTCATGGACTTCATATACAACCCAAACAGACTCAACGTTGCAGGTAGTAGGGCCAAAGAAAAGCTAATCCTAATAGCCTCAAGAACACTCTTCACTCTCTCCCCAAGGGATTTGGAGAGCTTTGAACTGATGAGACCATGGAAGAGGTTTTATGTGAAGATGAGAGAAAACGGTGAAAAGATCAAAACAAGCATACGGGAAATACCAGTAGAGGTATACAGATGGCATTAGGCCAGAATTTTAGAATATATGTATCGAAGAGGCCTTAAACGTTATGTACACTTCTTTCCCCTCACTTATCCCCATTTCTATCATTGAGGATCTCGTTATAAAAGCCTTAAAAGGAATCCCCTCTACCTCAACAGTAACCCTAACGAGGGCACCCAAGTCCTCAATAGAGACTACCTTCCCCCTAAATTCGTTTCTTGCTGAAGTTCTAATTCTTTCAGTGGAGAGAACTATATCCTCAGGTCGTATGCCAATCCTAACCTTTCCCTTAACCTCCCGAGGTAGTTCTATTTTTATGCCCCCAACTTTTAACACCCTCCCCTCCGCCTGTCCTTCCAATATGTTCTCAAACCCTAAGAACTTACCAACTTCCTCAGTCTTCGGCCTCGAGAATACTTCGGTAACTTTTCCAACCTGAACAAGTTTTCCATTCAGCATTACTCCAACTCTATCACCAAGTGAAATTGCCTCTTCAAAAGAGTGTGTTACATGAATTGCCGTAAAGTTCAGCTCCTTCCTCCACCTTTTCATCTCTTTAATAAGTCTTGATCTTGTTTGAACGTCAAGGTTCGCAAAGGGTTCGTCCATAAGGATTAAGGGAGGCTCTATTACAAGGGCTCTCGCAATGGCAACCCTCTGTTGCTCACCACCACTAAGTGTCGTCGGTTTCCTGTGAAGCAGGTTCGCTATTCCAAGTATCTCGGCAATTTCTTCAACCCTTTTCTTAATCTCCTCCCTGGGAACCTTTCTAATCTTCAGCCCAAAGGCTATGTTGTCAAAAACTGTCATGTGGGGGAAGAGAGCATAATTCTGAGGGATGTACGCCAGCCCCCTCTTTTCTGGGGGAAGATTAGTAACATCCCTCCCGTTCAGTAAAATTTTACCCTCATCGGGCTCTATTATTCCAGCTATTATCTCAAGCAACACAGTCTTACCAGCACCGCTAGGCCCTAGGATTATGAAATACTCCCCCCTCTTAACACTGAATGTTATCCCCCTCAGCCTGAATTCTTTCCAATCCTTCGAAACGTTTTCCACGCTCAGCATAGTATCACCTTGAGGCCTTACCTACCAGCCATCTAAGGAGTATGAATATCGTGAGGCTCATCGCTATTAGAATCACAGATATCGGCCTGGAAGCTCTAAGCCCATAGTTGTTGAAGTACTCCATAACAAGAATTTGTGCCGTTTTTGGATAGTAAGCAACTATTAAGACAGCCCCGACTTCACTTATCGCTCTGGCCCAAGCCATGATCCCACCACTTGCAATCGAGGGGAGAGCCATTGGGAGGGCTACTGAAAAGAAGGCCCTAAGCCTAGAAGCTCCAAGTGTTCTTGCAACGTACTCAAGCTTTTCATCTACCGCAAGAAATCCATCTCTAGCAGCATTGACCGCAAACGGGGCAGATACAAAAAGCATTGCAGCAACTATTCCCTTATAACTGTCTAATATTGCCGTTGAGAAAGTTACCAAGAGCATTATTCCAACAACCGAGTGAGGAATGACCACTGGAACATCAATTAAAGCCTGCACTATGCTCTTCCCCCTAAATTCCTTCCTTGCAAGCACGTAACCCAGGGGCACTCCAAAGAAAACTGACAGGATTGCAGTTGCAGTTGCGGTGATTACAGAGTTTCGAAGGGCCTCCCTCACAAGAGGGTCATGAATTGTCTTCACAAGCATTTCAAAGTCATAAGCCTGCTTAATGAAAATCACCACTAATGGAAGGGCTATGAACACCACAAGGAAGCTCCCCATCCCTGCAAAGAAATATAGTGTGTATTCCTTCCTCATCGCTCGCTAATGCGCTAAAAAATTTTTAAACCTTGCTTGATGTTAAACACAATTGTTAAATATAAAAATAGAGGGAGATCACTCAGAAGAAACTTTAACAAGCCCCCTAATTTCCTCAGGAACATTTCCAAAGGCCACGGGTGGGTTTATGAAATCCTGATAATTCTCTCTGAATATTCTCTGACCGGTCTCTCCAAGCAGGAATTTCAGAAATTCAATTGCCAAGTCCCTGTTTGGAGCGTCCTTTAGAACTGTAACTCCATAAACTATCGGCTTTGCCTTTATCGTCTTCCCCGTAGAGCCCAAAGTTATTGAAACCTGACCATAAAAGTCAGCTTTGCTAAAGTCCCTAAGGTTTATCTCATCGGGCAGGGTTATATACTTGAGATGATGCTGCTCAGCGACACTCTTATATATGAAGAAGTAATCCAAGCTTCCACTCTCAACAAGGGCCACCAGGTCAGTTTCCTTAGGCCTTATGACAACTCTCCTATCCTTGACCTCAATCTCCTTTGGAGCAAATATGTGAGTCCCATTCGCGTAGATGTTGGTAGTCTTCTCAACGAGAGTTTCAAATATCGGCTTCTTGTAGTAGAGGTCTGCAAGCTTCATGACCATAACACTTCTATACCCACACGGATCCTGATTTGGATCAGAAAACCCGAACCTAACATCAGGCCTTGCAAGAATCTCGTACCACTTGTCTGGGTTCTTAAGCATCTCATCCGCATACTTGCTCTTATCCGTGAAGGCTATAACTATCTCGTTTGTCGCAAAGAGAACGTAGAAGTCGGTGTAGTTAGGTACCATGAGTTGGGGAATTAGGGTGTAGTCAGCAACCGCAACTATATCAGCCTTCCTCCCCAGGTCAGTAACCTTCCTAACAGCCTTCACACTTCCGCTGGCCTCATCTTGAAATGTCACCTTAACCCCAAAGTTCTCCTCCGCATATTTTGCAAACTCCTTCTCAAGCTGCTGGAACGGAACGCTCAAGGAACCTGCATGAAATATTATAAGCTTAGCTTCTTTTATTCCTCCGCCTTCAGACTTCGTCGTGGCTTCTGAACCTATGCAACCAAGGCTTAGAACAACCCCAAGGAGAAGGAGTAGTACAATGGCCCTCCTCATAGCTAGCCCCCAACTGAGTGCCAGGGTATCAAATTTAAGAATTTCGTTAAATTTACCTAATTGTTAAATAAAGTAATTTAACTAAAAATTTTCGGAGGAAACGTTTTAATCCCTCCAGCAAAGTTTAATGGGGGATTCTCATGAGGCTAGCCCTCATAGATGGCGAGCACTATCCTGATGTTAACAGGTGGGCCCTGGATAAAATAAAGCCCTGCTGTGCAGTCTTCGTCGGAGGAATCGAGAAGATTGGAGGGATAGAGGACGTTGAAAGGGCTCTTGGAGTCAAGCTCTATCATGATACCGATGTGTTTAAAGCCCTGGAGAAGGCATTGAAAGAAAATAGAATTAAAGAAGTTATAGACCTAAGCGACGAGCCCGTTTTAACCCCTGAACTGAGATTCAAGATAGCATCATTTCTCCTAAGAAGGGGAGTATCGTACAGAGGAGCAGACTTTGAGTTCAAACCAAAGGAATGGATCAAAGTTGATGTACCTTCAATCAACATAATAGGAACGGGTAAGAGAGTAGGCAAAACATCCGTAGGAGCCTTCGTTGGCAGAACCCTGAAGGAACTCTACAATGTCGTCATAGTGACCATGGGCAGAGGAGGGCCTGAAAAGCCAGAGGTCATCAGAGGAGACCTCATAGAGATAACCCCAGAATACCTTCTTAGAGTAGCTGAAGAAGGAAAGCACGCTGCATCAGACCACTTCGAAGATGCCCTAATGGCAGGAGTCGCGACAGTTGGTTGCAGAAGGTGTGGAGGAGGGCTTGCGGGATTTTCATTCTTTGACATAATAAAGGAAGGAATAGAAGTAGCAAAGTCCCTGAACCCTGAGATAATAATCCTCGAAGGTTCTGGCCCAACATTTGCAAACGTTCTAGCGGATGGATTCATAACAGTTGTAAGCGCCGTTCAAGGCATTGAAAAGGTTAAGAGCTACTTCGGCCCTCTAAGAATCGCCCTTGCAGACATAGTAGTAGTGACAATGGCCGATTCCTCGCCCGAGAATGCAGAAAAGATAGTCAAGGCTGTGAGAGAGATAAACCCAGACGCTGACATCCACGTTACAAGGTTTGCCCCAAGACTCATAGGAAGCGTAGAAGGAAAAGCATTCGTGGCAACAACATCATGGGAATCAGCAAGAAAGATTTCTGAGGAATTAAACAGGCTAGGCTTGGAGATAGTAGCATTCTCAGGAAATCTGGCAAACAGAAGAAAGCTTATGGAGGAGCTGAAGAAGGCCAGCTATGACACGATGATAGTAGAGCTAAAGGCCGGAGCCGTTGACGTCGCGGTAAGGGATGCACTTTCCAAAGGAAAGAAGGTCGTATTCCTAGACAACGAGCCAAGAAACATCGATGGCAAAAGCCTTGCAACTGCAGTAAAAGATTTAGCCAGGAGGGTAGTCAATGATAAGGGTCGTTGAAAAGGACGGCAAAATAGCATTGCCCTTCTCGAGAGGCATCCTCACCAGGTCAATAACATCCGTGGGAATAGACGTTGATCTCGCATACGCAATAGCAATAGAGGTTCAGGAAGAACTAAAGAAGGGAGGCAAAACCATTGTAACGAAAGACGAGATAAGAAGGCTGACTTATCAAAAATTAATAGAGAAGGGGTTCAAGGAAGAAGCAAGAAGGTATCTATTCTGGAGAAGATTCAGAAAGATGAAAATCCCATTAATAATTCTCCTCGGCGGCCCGACTGGAGTTGGAAAGTCAACAATAGCCACAGAGCTAGCCTTCAGACTTGGAATAAGAAGCGTGATAGGAACGGATACAATAAGAGAGGTCATGAGAAAAATAATAACACCAGAACTCCTTCCAACAATTCACACATCAACATTCCTCGCATGGAAAGAGCTCAAAGGAACAGTCGAAGGTTCCCCAATAATAGCGGGATTTGAAAGCCAGGTAAGTGCAGTAACAGTTGGAATAAACGCCGTGATCCAAAGGGCAAGAAGAGAAGGGCTTAACGCCATAATAGAGGGGATCCACGTTGTCCCTGGCTTCGTCGACATGAAGCACGAGATGACGTTCATGTATATGATAGTTGCAAAAAGTAGAGAAGACCTGGAAGCTAGGTTCTACGAAAGAACGAGATACAGCAAAAGATCCGCAGAGTACTACATCTCACACTTAGATTCCATAATGGAAATCCAAGAGTACCTAATAGGAAAGGCCAGAGAGCATAACGTACCAATAATAGAGAACATCGAACTTGAAAGCACGATAGCAAAAATAATGCAGGACATAATGGAAAAAACACTCGAAATTATGAAGAAAAAAGGCCTCGACATGTTAGAGGAACCTTAGGGACACGTCACCATAAATCACGGCCTTCTTACTGCCATCCTCAAGTCTAACAATGAGCCTCCCATAATCATCAACATCCTCAGCAACTCCAACTACTTCACCATCCCCCACAACCTTCACCGGAACACCCAGTATCATTAACTCCCTAGCCAGCTCAAGGATCGTTCTTGGAGATTCCATGAAAACCTTATACAGCTCATCAAGGTTCTCTATCAACGATTTGAATACATTGGTCAAAGCAAGCTCAGACCCAAGATAAAGTTTCATCGAAGTTCCATTCTCAGGAGCATCGTTGTTAACATTGAGACCTATCCCTAAGATAACTCTTTTTCCCTTTTTTTCGACAAGTATCCCGGCTATTTTCTTAAAATCAACAAGAACATCGTTTGGCCACTTTATCCTTGCTGGTACTGAAAATTCCTCAAGGGTCCTAACAACGGCCACCGCGCCCAGGAAAGTTATCTTGGGTAGGTCTTCCATGGAAACATTAGGTTGCAAGATAACACTAAGCCACAAGCCTCCCCTAGGAGATTCCCATTTCCTGTTTAATCTTCCATGTCCACTGATCTGGACATCGGCCACTATCACAGTCCCCTCTTCAAACTTCTCGGACTTAGCTACATCGTTTGTTGAAGAAATTTCCTGAAAGTAAACAACTTTTTTCCCAATGAGAGAGGTTTTTAGTCCGAGCATATATTAAAATGACCGCAAGGTTTATAAAAATCCTCCTTCACCATAACTTTCGAGGGTGGGGCGGTAGCTCAGCCTGGGAGAGCACCGGACTGAAGATCCGGGTGTCGGGGGTTCAAATCCCCCCCGCCCCACCAGCAAGTGCGGTGGTAGTCTAGCCTGGTCTAGGACGCCGGCCTTCCGAGCCGGCGACCCGGGTTCAAATCCCGGCCACCGCACCACAATTTTCAAAACAACATCATTTTCTTCCAGAATTGCACTCTTTTAGGGATTCTATTGTTAAAAGTAAACTGAACAGGAGTGTACATGTCCTCGAATTTTTTCGGTTTTTGGTGTTTTGGGTTGTTTTTAGTTTTACTCTTCTCTAAGCCCTTTACTTCAAAATTAACTCCTCGAGAGTGGATTGGAGGGCTTTAGTAATCAATCGTTAGAATATTACAATCCGTAATAATTAATCCAAAAAACCATCACGAAATTTTTTCAAAATTTTTAGTAGAACCACTAGAACCCTCCAAAAACCCTAAACATTATGGAAACCTAGAGTTTTAGAGAACACTCTACCCTCACGCCCGGATTTTGAGTTTACTCTTATGATTGACCATTGGAGTTTAACACTATTCAAAACTTACTTGAGGGTAGAGGATTCACAAGGCGTTGTTTTGGATGATAGAACGGTTTAGAGTTCTCTTCTCTAGGCATTCATCCAACTCTAAAAAGCCCCCCTCACAAAAACCTTATAAAAAATCAAGGCAGGAAAATACTACAAAAACAAAAAACACCAAAAAAGCCCCCTGTTCCAATAAGACTATAAGAGAATTGAAAGCAAGAGGATCCAGAAGCCAGCTGATGAGCGTCTCTGGGTTCCAGTTCCAATAAGACTATAAGAGAATTGAAAGGGGGCTGTTAAAAGGGCTGAAAAAGAGGCTATGGGGGTTCCAATAAGACTATAAGAGAATTGAAAGATTCGCCAGAAAAGCCGAAGAAGAACTCAAAACCTTCGTTCCAATAAGACTATAAGAGAATTGAAAGCTCTTAAACTGACTTATTATCTCAGATTTGGCTCCAGGTTCCAATAAGACTATAAGAGAATTGAAAGTATTTTCAACAAATAAGACATAGAAAGCAAGAGCTTTATGTTCCAATAAGACTATAAGAGAATTGAAAGGAACTGTGCTGGCTCGGAGAGCTTCTTGCGGCCGGCGGTTCCAATAAGACTATAAGAGAATTGAAAGTGGGCTCGATTTCATCCCATGGGGGCTACTGATAATCGTTCCAATAAGACTATAAGAGAATTGAAAGAGGGCTGTTCGTAGACTACTGGACGGGCCGCCTTTGCGTTCCAATAAGACTATAAGAGAATTGAAAGAACTTCTTACACATTTCATCAAATTCAGCAAATTTTGAGTTCCAATAAGACTAAAAAAGAATTGAAAGGTGGAATCCTATCAATTTTCGTTCGCGGAGGCTCTAGTTCCAATAAGACTAAAAAAGAATTGAAAGTCATAGATAAGGGATTCTCCCTCATGGTATCTTGTCATGTTCCAATAAGACTAAAAAAGAATTGAAAGCTCTTCCTTACCAGTCTGTCTGTCCTTGTAGACCGCCCGTTCCAATAAGACTAAAAAAAGAATTGAAAGCCAGGTGTTGGAGGAGATGGGGAGGGCTTCTTTAGGGGTTCCAATAAGACTAAAAAAGAATTGAAAGTCAAGTTGCTACCCAAGTCTTGTATCACTCCAAGACCGTTCCAATAAGACTAAAAAAGAATTGAAAGGAGTTACTCTCAGTGTCCTGGACATCCACTGCAATCAGTTCCAATAAGACTATAAGAGAATTGAAAGTCCCACTTGGGTGGACACTTGGAGGCAAAACGGTAAAGTTCCAATAAGACTATAAGAGAATTGAAAGTTGGAACGAACACAGCAACGCTAATCTCAGTGCCCTTACTGACATCACTGTTCCAATAAGACTATAAGAGAATTGAAAGAGGCCCTGAGCCTTACGAACTGCTTGCCATTAACCTCGTTCCAATAAGGCTAAAAAAGAATTGAAAGATACAGACTAATAGCCGACGTGGGCGACGGGCTGTTGTTCCAATAAGACTAAAAAAGAATTGAAAGAACATCGTTCACTCTCACCTTCTTGTTAAACTCCTCGTCGTTCCAATAAGACTATAAGAGAATTGAAAGTTGAATGTGGTGGGGATCGTGAAAGTCAAATTGTTGATATACGGTGACAAGGACAAGATTAAAATTCTACGTGAAAAACTGAAGGGCATCAGTTCAATAACGTCAGTGAATATTGGTGTTGACATTACTAAACTCGTCGTTGACGTCTATGAGATGATAAACTCGCATGTTAATTTGGACGAAATTCTTGAAAGTGTTTTTGGTGAGTTGTGTGAGAACAACGTATTGTGCAACGTTTGTGATTTTAGTGGTGTTTTGGAATTTGTAAAAGTCAGTGTTGAGAAATGGAATGGGGAGAGGGTCGTTGTCGTCAGGCCCGTTGTTGATGGTGTTCTTGGTGAGTGCATCCTGTATGACCTTGCGTGTGAATTAATGTTAGAGGATTATATTATTGAGGATTATAACGGTGGTTCTGATGCAATTGTTATTTTTGAAGACGACGTGTTCCCTTCCTCTCTTAATGAGGTCGCCGAAGATATTATCAAGATGTTGAAAAGTTTTGGTTGACATGTGTTGTTCTAATAAGACTATAACAGAATTGTGAAAGCCAAGAAAATTTAGAAAGAGGAACAGTAAAGAAAAATAAGTTGAAAAGTATAGTTAGATTTTAGGGTGAACGAGATGGACATGCGGGCTCCAATTAAGGTTTACATGACAAAGAAGCTTCTGGGCGTTAAGCCAAATACAACAGTTCAGGAAGCCTCAAGAATTATGATGGAGTTCGAGGTCGGGTCGCTAGTTGTTGTGGATGACCATGGCAACGTAATAGGCTTCTTCACCAAAAGTGACGTTCTAAGGAGGGTCATAGTCCCGGGGCTACCCTATGATACTCCAGTAAGGGAGATAATGACAAAAAATCTGATAACGGTGGATTCAAATACGCCACTTGGTGAAGTTCTAAAGAAGATGGCTGAGCACAGAATCAAGCACATTCTTGTAGAGGAGGAAGGGAAGATTGTGGGGATATTCACACTGAGTGACCTTCTTGAGGCCAGCAGAAGAAGGCTTGAAACAGCAATTTCAACGGAGTGATGACTTATGCTCATAGCCCACATAAGCGACACCCACATAACAAATGAAGTTGCATTCAAGTCATATGCTTTTGATTTGATAGCAAACGAGATAAACACTGGCCCATTTGACCTTGTAATTCATACGGGGGACGTCACAAACAATGGCCTTAGGGAGGAGTACGAGCATGCAAGCTACTTAATAAGGAAGATAGAGAAACCGCTAATAGTTGTGCCAGGGAACCATGACGCAAGGAACGTTGGCTATGAGCTATTTGAGAAGTACATAGGGCCGCTGTTTGGGGCTTATGAGTTCGATAATGGCGTAGTAATATGGGTCGACTCAACGATTCCCGACCTAAGCGACGGAAGAATAGGGGGATATAAGTTCAGATGGCTCAAGGCAAAGCTTGAGGAGTACAGCCATAAGAAAATCAAGATCGTCGCGGCCCACCACCATCTAGTCCCTCTACCTGACACTGGTAGGGAGAGAAACGTTCTTTTTAATGCAGGTGACGTTTTAGATCTTCTGCTAAGCCACGAGGTCACGCTCTACATGTGCGGCCACAAGCACGTCCCCAATGTTTACAAGGTGGAGGACTTAGTGGTGGATAATGCCGGATGCACTTCATGCAGGAAAACCAGAAAGGGGGATGTAAACAGTTACAACATCGTGAAGATAACCGAGAGGGGCGTCAAGGTTAAGATAAGGCGGGTAACTGGAGAAGAAAGGGAGAAGGAGCACAGACCTATAAGGCCAAAAATATTCATACCGAAAGGAAAGAGAATTCTAAGAATAGTCCAAGTTAGTGAAAGCAATGTCTCGGATAGGAGATACTTCAGGAGGAAAGTTCTTGAAAACGCAATAAACGCAATAAATGAAAAGTACAAGCCAGATATAGTAATACACTGTGGTGACGTTGTGGAGAAAGGGATAGAGAGGCATTACGAGATGGCACTGGAGTTCTATGAGAAGGTCAAGGCCGAGAAGTTGATAGTTCCCGGGCATAATGATATTACATACCTTGGATATGACCTCTTCAGAGAGTACTTTGGGGAGCCTGAGGTCATAGAAAAGGGGGACTTCGTGTTTATTCCAATCCTCTCGGCCCAGTACGAGACTCCGATAGGGGTTGTGGGGAGAATAGGGCAAAAGGTATTGAAGGGACTGCTGGAGGAGTTTAGAGAGAAGTTTAGGATAGTGGTTATGCACCACAACCTTGTTCCGGTGCCAAGGGCAAGGGAGATTGGATACTTGGAAGATGCCGGAAACGTTCTGAAGATAATCACCGATGAAGAGACGGAGTTGACCCTAACTGGACATGGAGGAAATTCTCATGCAGTAAAGGTCGAAAAAACTCCCATAATAAATGCTGGTAGCATAAGCTGGGAGCTTCATAGGAATCCCTTTGGAAACAGCTTCAACTTAATTGACATATACGAAGATATGGTAATGGCCTTTGAGGTTCAGGCAACATGGGGAAGCAGGAAGTTGCTGGGGATGTGGAAGATAAAGGGGGAGGTTCCTTGGTTATAGTGCTATCCTTATTTCAATCCCCTTTTCCTCCTCAATACCCTTAATTAGGGCGATTATCTTCTCATGCTTGAGCTCCATAACCTTAAGGTTTGAGATCGCAATCTCTATTGCCTTTCTTTCATCCCCACTCACCTTGTCCCTGTAGTATGAGAGTATTGCAATTAGGGCATCCTTCACGCTACCCCCTGGAACCGGAAGAAACTTCCATTTGTCTTCGAAGAGGTAAACTCCCCTTATTCTCTCCGAAGGCCCCACTTCCTCGATACTGACAACGTTACCAGTCATGGAGAGGGAGTAAAGGTAGCTCGACAAATCTCTCTCGGATAGGCCAATCTTGAGCAATTTTCTTGATGATTCCTCAAATTTAGAGAGACTGTCATAAAACTCAAGTGCATTCTCTATCAAGTCTTTTCTTATTCCCGAAAACTTAACGAGAACTCTCTCGGGGGGTTCGTTTATTATATCAATGGAAGCTATAATCCTATCGTCGATTTCCTCCCCTGGGGAAAATGCCCTCAATATGAGCCATATTCTCCCATTTGTTACTATTCCAATCTCAACACCCTTATCAAAACAGTACTTGGCAAGCTGAAGTATAACCTCACGCTTATCTATGCTGACGCTGAGGTTCTTAGCTTCAAGGAATGCAACTATCCTGTTATCCTTTATTAGTGCATAGTCCGCTCTACCTTCAATTGTTTTTTCTTCAGGCCTCACTTCCGTTGGATCCTCAGTGTTCCAGCCCAAGGCCTTTAGTATTGGGAGTATCAAGTGCTGCTTAACTGCCTCTTCGTTTCTCATGTATATTGGGGCAAACTTTCTGATTTTGCTATTAACTTCACGTATTACTTCCCTCATCTTCACTCCAACAAATATATACGGAGTTCTAAATATTTTCCTAAGGGGGAGCTAAATTGTGTAGGATTCTTACCGCTGTTGGTGAAGGATTCAGGATGAGGCCGTTGGTCGAGGCCTTGATAAAAGCATCTCAGAATGACCCATACAAGGCTGCAAGGGGAAGGGGGAACCAGCATAAAGATGGATGGGGATATGTTCTTGTAACAAAGGAACACTTAGAATATTATAGGTCGCCAAAGCCAATCTTCGAGGATGAAATGGCCACCAAATTGATGGAAAAGCTCAAAGGGTTCAGCGTGCTACTGCTCCATTCAAGGGCTGCAAGTCAGGGTGGAGTGAATGTATTCAATACCCAGCCCTTCTCCTATTGTAGCCCGCATGGATACCAGCTGTATTTTATTCACAATGGAGATCTTATCAAGGATTTGCTTCTTGAAGGGTTAAAGCTTCCAAAGGAGAGATTTGAGGAAGTATCTGACTCATATCTCGCCGGAATGTATACTTCACTATTCCTCACTGAAATCGACGATAAGGAAATCGTCAGAAGATTCGCCCTGTTAAAACCTGTTGTGAGGACTTCATTGAACACTGGAGGAATAATAATGACTCCAAAAAAGATAAAGGTGTTCGCAACGGCGTATACGAAAGAGGATCTGTGGGAGGATGAAAATCACAGAAGATACACCCAACTCCTCACGTTCTATGGGGCCGATTTGTTTGCGGTAATGTCGTCAACTCTGGAGTTATATACATTCCTTCCACTGGACAAGGTAGATAATGGAACTGGGTTTGTCATATCCGTAGATTTTGATAAGGAAAACTTTACTCCAAGATCTTATTCCCTCGATACTGAGCCTGAAGAACTTCCAGGGCTGTAGTTCCTAGGGTTATATCCTCGATTGATGGATTTGCCGATTTAACAATATGGAATATAAGTCGCTTTCCAACTCTCTTCCACTCGACTATTGAGGTTGCTATTTCATTCCAGAGCTCTACGCCCCCTCCCCGTCTATTCATAAAATCCTCGTTCACGAAGTAGAAGGTGACACCCTTCTTTTCCCCAATCAAGGATGAAATGCTACCAACTAGATTAAGAACCTCTTCTCCTGTAAGAATACTAGTGAGCTTATGCAGACCCAAAACAACATTAATTACCTCCTTTCCAATGAGATCAGAGTAAGCCTCAACGTCTAGCGTATACTTATCTATTTCCATTTTCTCATAAACCTCTCCAACCTTCCTGAAGCCCCCTACTTTTACAACCCTGAGTTTTTCACAGATGTCTGCACCGACTACCTTCAACCTCTTGCAGTACTCACTTAGGGTGTCCATGATATCTGTAACGACGATGTCTTTTCCTAGCCTAGTTAATATGTAGAACAGTAATTCTGGGGAAGAATCCGGCTTGTACTTAATGAGCACATTCTCACCTGGGTAAAATGACTTCAAGACATCCTCTATCCTCATGTCTATTCCCAATTTACAACAATTATCCATTTGACTTATAACATTTAATGATAAACTTCTGCCTTGCCAAAAATATGTAGGCATCTTCATGTAAGCTTCTTGGAACAAAATCAACTAAGATATCCGACTCCTTCACAACTTTTTTAACGTTCTTTCCTGCCGAGAACCCTCCACTTTGGAGTATTTTCTCGAGCACATCAACTATGTGATCTTCTCTCTCCCTTTCAGAGTACAGATCCTTCCCCTCTATCCACACCCTTTCGTTCTTCTCATAGAACCTCATTCCATGGGTAGAAAAGTATAGGGGGCCCCTCTTTATCTCAACTCTTGGAAGCTCTGTCCTGTCAACTTCGATGAATATGAAATTCTTACCGTAATCATAACCTAGAACTTTAAATCCCTCGAGCTCGAGTTGTCTTGTGATTCCTTTTGCTGTTCTCTCGAGTTGGGGCAGGAGGATGTCATCAACTAAGTTGGGAGGTTGGAATATGAGGGTAACCAGGTGAGTTCCTCTCCTCTTCAATTCCTCCCTGTAGCTCCCAATCCTCTTTTTAGGGAAGAAAAAGTCTTCAGAAGGACTCTTTAAGAACTGGGCTGACCTGAAGTAGAACAGGCCATACCTCTCCCAGCTGAGATTTGCGGCAACGTTTCTCCGGGGATCAACTGGATCTATTACCACTATGGGTTTATCCTCCTCGATTTCCCTTTTCACGGTTTTCATTGCAAGTTCTGGCTCTTTCTTGAGCCAGCCCGCTGGATCTATGACCTTCTGCTTGAGCATGAAGTCGGCCTTTTCAAGAACCTTAAGAAAGGAGCCGAACTTTATGACCAATATCTCGGCCAGGTAACCAGAAAAGCCCCTTATATAAATTTCACTCCCATAGGCATTTATTCCCTTGAGAAACCTTTTCAGCAGTCTCACTTCGTCATTTTTTCCATCTATGTTCTCTAGAACCCATTTCGTATGAAGTATCGACCTGTCAACGGCTGTCTTAACTTCCCTCCAATCCTTTACATTGTAACAAGGGACTAGATCGACCTGATATCCCTTATAATAACCCCTCACATAGGGATGCTCGGCATATCCAATTTCATACCTCTCAAGTCTCCTTCCAATCTCTTTTGCTAACTTAAGGCCCTCTTCTTTGAGCTCGTTTAGGGATAGATCTAGGGGAAATGCCAGGAATAAATCGATATCATGATCTCCAGACAGGAAAGTATCCTTAGCTATTGAACCAACGGGAACGGGAGTAACATCTAGGCCAGATTCTTCAATCACTTCTCTACTCAACTCAATAAGGTCACGTGTTATAGAATTTACTACCTTTTTCTCTTCCTCGCTCGGCCTTATCTTTACCAGTACTCTCTCAATTACCTCGGTGACGCTCATGAGACCTTCCTCTTTTGGTATTTGAAGTAAGTTAATCTGCAAGCTCAAATCTTGCTAGTGTTTCATAGATAGGACCCTTTGGGGTGAGGGTGCTTTTCTTTAGCTCTATTGCCTCAACCTTAAAACTCCCGAACTCCTCATTTGCTAGTTCCTTTAATTTCATTGCCAAGCCCAGCTTATCCCTCACGAACTTGACCCTTCCTAGAGTGACATGAGCAACGAAGTCTTTTTCCCTCTTAAAGCCAAGCTTTGCAAGTGCTTCGTCTATTTCTTTGGCCATTGCCTTTATTGTTTCATCGTTTTCTACACCTGCCCATATGACCCTGACGTAGTTCGGATTAGGAAAGACGCCTATTCCTTTAACTCGAACCTCATGCTTTCTGTATTTTCTGGCTATCTTTTCAAGAATTTTCTTTATTTCCTCGATCTGCTCTTGACTTATCTCTCCCAGGAATTTCAGTGTTATATGCAAGTTTTCTCTCTCAACGAATTTTATCCTCGCTTCTTTTGTTCCTATGAAATCCTGAGCTCTAACTATTGCGTCTCTGACTTCTTCACTAACATCTATAGCTATAAACGCCCTAACCATCTTTATCCCCCTAATCTTTTGACAAGTTCTTTTACTCTCTCCTTTGCTTTTCCAATAACTGGATTACCGTGAGCTGGGTAAAGATTTTCGAAGTCTATATTTAACAACTCTTTTATCCTCTGCCTATTCATCTCAGGATCAAGAGAGTACTGCCTAGGTATTTCCTCAAGTTTCCCACCTTTTTCCATAAGTAAGTCACCAACAAAGAGGCTCTTTGAATCTTCATCTAGAATACATATGCTTCCCCTAGTATGGCCCGGCATGTGGAATATTCTAACGCCTTCAATGACCTCCCCACCCTTCACTTTCACGTCCACTTTCACCCCTGTATTCGCTTCAATGCTTGGCGAATCTTCTTCGTGGGCAACTACTTTGGCTTCTGGGAATTTTTCTTTTAGACATCTAAGAGAACCCGTGTGATCAAAGTGATAGTGGGTCAGAATTATTAGCTTTAGTGGTTTTCCTATTTCTTTAACTTTCTCAACTATCTTATCGCACGTGCTTTCTATCCCCGCATCCACACAGATCAGAAACTCTGGCCTCTCAATGAGATATACGTTGACGAACTCGTCAAAAATTCTGTGGATCATCTCTTACCACCAAATTACCTTTTTTCAAAAATTGGAATAAAAATGTGCTCACTCCCTCGTGACTACTGGAAATTCCTCCCATGGGAATACTATCCACTTGTCTGTTCTGAAGACGTAGTAATCTGGAACCACGCTTGTCCACGGCTTCATTGCGAGGCAGGCTACTTTTATTTCCTTCGCACCAAGCTTCTTAACCTCCTCGATTACAACTTCAAGGGTCTTTCCTGTATCGCTAACGTCATCAACTATTACAACCTTCTTATCTTTTAGATCTCCATGAATTGGTATTGTTATGACGGGCTTTTCGGCCCTCTCGTCTATGCCTTTGTAGAACTTAACGTCTATCACTTTAAGGGGGATATCTCCCAGAATGTGGCTCAATCTTACGGCCGGTATCAGGCCTCCCCTTGCAACGCCAATAATAACATCTGGCTTGTAATCCCTAAGCTTGTCTGCGAGGGCGAATATTGCCCTATCAACCTGCCACCATGTGAGGTATACTTTGTCCACACTCTCACCTCCCGCCTAAACGTTTGAATGTTCAGTTTAAAACGTTGAACCTTCATAAGTCTAACTTTTAACACGAAAATGACTATCAATCAGTCGTGATCTTACCCCTATACAACTCTCTCACGTTGTCTGGCAACAGGTTTAAGAATTCCTCTTCGGTTTTAAACGGTCTTTTGGCTAATATCTTGGCTGCCGTTTTCTTACCAATTCCCGGAAGCCATTTGAGAACTTTTGAACTTTCTTTGTTCACATTTATTGGGACTGGAATTCCAGTAACGCTCCTTAGACCGTGATCCACTATCATCACGTCATAGTACCTATCAAGTTCAAGCCTCTTTGGAACTCCAACTATCAAGGGATAACTACCAAACTGTCTCCCAAATGTTAGGTTTCCATCGTAAACCTCCATTCTGACATCTCTTAAAATAGTCCCCACTGGAACCACCCTTCTAAGCATTGGTAGATCTATCTCATGCCGTATCTTGTGCCTGTAGTGTTCTATCAGCTTCTTATGCTTCTCAGTCTTCACCTTGTCCCTCATATTCCAAAGTGGTGTGCCAGGAAAAACGACTACTTGCCTTATGTTTATCCTTCTGACCATCAAGCCATCGTCAAGCAGTTTTTTAAGAAATTCAAATGTCAGCTCGTATGTCTTCTTCGTTTCCCCTGGCAGTCCAAAGATTATGTTTATACCCGGAAGAAGCCAGGGTAAACCATTGTATCCTCTCCTTCCTCCAACCTCGTTGATTATTTTAACTGCTTCATATGTTTCCTCAGGTGTGGCATTGAGGTTATTTAGCTTCGCAACTTTCGGATCAGCTGTTTCTAAGCCGAAAGCCACGACGTTGCCTGGAGTTCCATATTTAACAATTGCCTTTGCGATTCTTCTTGCCTCTTCAGGGTAGTTAGCTATCACTGCAGGATTTGCATTGTCAACGTGTAAAGTTTTCACGTTTGGAGCAGCTTCCCTGACTGCTCTGAACAGTTTTTCAACTTCTTCGGGGCTCGGAATGGGTACCCTTCCATTGGGCTTTGCCTTATAGGAGAATATACAACTCTGTCTGCCAATCCTAAAATGCCTTATTCCCAGATCGTAGAAGGTCTTAACTTCTTGGGCCACGTATTCTTGGGGCCTATCCTCGACAACCGGATACCTCACTGGTTCAGTACAGAATGAGCATCCCCCAATCCCCATAGCCTTTGGACATCCACGCTGAGTTTCTATTTCAACGAGAACGAATTCTGGATAGCCGGGATATTGCTTAACTACCTCGGCTCCTAGAATAGCATAGGGCTGAAGCTCCTCATAATCCCTAAACCTAAAAGGATCAACTTCCCCTCCGCTGAAGTAGTCATAGAGAAAAGCCTCAAGATCTCCGTAGACCACATAATCAAAGACTTCCTCAGCAAACTTAAGCTCCTTAGTCGTTATCTTTATCCCGCCCATTTTAGCTGAACCCATGAATGCGGGCCCGCCGAGAATTTTGGTTCCTTTGAATGGAGAAATAAATTTTGCAACCTCTTCCACGCTACCTGGAACTGCAGAAAGATATTTTCCAGGAGTGTGGAGGCCTCCAATGAAAATTATTACATCAGCCTTCTCCAGTATCTCCCTTACTTTTGGGAAGTTTGGTGTTTTGTTCTTGGTTCTTATCCCTCCTTCTCCCTCAAAAGTGGCTCTTAGGTCATCTATGGTCAGATAAAATATGGATGTGTCTTTCCTAGCTTTTTTTATTGCTCCATAAGCATACCTAGGGTATAGTCCAAGGTAGGGGGGAACTCCCAATCCAGCCGGCTCATCTGTATAGCCGTCTATTATTGCAACGATCATAGCAACACCTTTGCGTTTTTGTAAAACACCCTCTCAATGGCATCTTTGTCGAGACCTGAGGTTAGGACTTTAGCTATTTCAACAACGGGGTGATGGCAAGGAAGATCTATTCCGAAAACAACCCTTTTAGGTGCAACTTCATAAGCCTGCCTTATCTTAGCTGGCATTGGCATTCCAGAAGTTTCTAAAAATATATTCTCAAGGCCATTTGCAACTTCAATTGCCGCTTGGATGTAAAAAGCATTCCCATGACCCATATGAACCATGACCACCCTAACCTCTGGAAACTTTTTGGCTAGTTCCCCTATTTGCCAGGGAAGTGAAGTCGGGGGGTGTCCGGAGTGTATCTGAACGTGGACGCTGAAGTCTTCTGCGATCTTCATTACCTCGTACACTCTGGGGTCGGTGGGAGAATACATGTGAAGCAAGGGGTGAAGTTTTATTCCCCTGAACTCATGCTTCTCTAAAAACTTCTTCATCTCCTCAACCGAGGCTCTGCTTCTTGGGTTTACCCAGTATATCCCAATGAACTTGTCCTCATGCTCCTTAACTACATCAAGAATCTTCTCGTTGTCAATGTCGCTTATTATTGCCTTCTCAATTCTATATGCATCCATTAAATCAATGAACTCTTCAGGAGTTATTGAAACGTTAAAGGGATAATCAAGTTCCTGTATATGGGAGTGAGCATCTATCTTTCTGAAGTCATCTCCTTCAAGTCTAATATCATTCCTCCACACGATGTTCACCAGAAGGGAGTTGGGCGTTTTGGGTTATAATTCTTCCATAAAAAGAGGATATATGAAAAGAAGTTAAGAATTCAGAAGAGGTCCTCCTCTTCTTCCTCCTCAAAGAGTTGCTTCCTTGCTGCTTCTAGCATGAGCTTCCTCTCTTCCTGGGCGACTACCTGTCTTATGAGCTGTACTGCATCTGGGTTGGCTGAGATGCTGTCAATTCCAAGCCTAACGAGGATTCTTGCCATCTTTGGATCACTTCCTGCCTGTCCACAGATGCTGGTCTCAACTCCATACCTCTTACATACCTTAATGACATGCTTGATTAGCTTGAGTACGGCTGGGTGGGTCTCATCGTAGAGCTTTGCAACTCTCTCGTTGTCTCTGTCAATTGCGAGGGTGTACTGAGTTAGGTCGTTGGTACCGAAGCTGACGAAGTCAATGCCCTCCTTGATGAGATCCTCAATGATTATTGCCGCTGCTGGAACCTCGATCATGACACCCCATGCAACGTCCTTGTGTGGTTCAAGGCCAACGCTTCTTGCAATCTCCTTGGCCTTTCTGATCTGCTCTGGGTGGCTGACGAGTGGTAGCATGACACCAATGTTGTTGTATCCCTTCTCAACGACCTTCTTAATTGCCTTGAACTCGGCCCTGAGGAGCTCGGGCTGGTCAAGTCCTCTCCTAATACCTCTCCATCCAAGCATTGGGTTCCTCTCTTCTGGCTCGTCCTCTCCACCTGGCATCTCTCTGAACTCGTTGGTTGGAGCGTCAAGGGTTCTGTACCAAACTGGCCTTGGATAGAATGCTGCTGCAACCTTCTCTATGCCCTCTGCAAGCTTCTCTACAAGCTCTTCCTCCCTACCTTCCTTTATGAACTTGACCGGGTGCTGGCCAATGCTGAGGATCATGTGCTCAGCCCTTAAGAGACCAACACCATCAGCACCAGTTGCTGCTGCCCTCTCGGCAACCTCAGGCATTGAAACGTTGACCTTGACGAGTGTTCCAGTAACCAGGGGTGCTCCTGCAACAACGACCTTCTCCTCGGCCTTGGCCTCTTCCTTCTTCTTGACAAGGCTCTTTACAATGCCCTTGTAAACGAGACCTCTTGTACCGTCAACGGTAACGTACATTCCAGTCTTGAGCTTCTTGGTAGCCTCCTTTGTTCCAACGACAGCTGGAATACCGAGCTCTCTACTTACGATAGCAGCGTGGCTTGTTCTTCCACCCTCATCCGTGATGATTGCTGAAGCCCTCTTCATTGCTGGAACCATGTCCGGGTTGGTCATTGTTGTAACGAGGACATCGCCCTCCTTGACCTTGTCTATCTCACTTGCATCGAAGATAACAACGACCCTACCTGCACCAATTCCTGGTGATGCACCGAGACCCTTGAGAATGACTTCAGCCTCTTCAACCTCCTCAACCTCTTCACCAGCGGCCTCTTCTTTGAGGGTCGTAACTGGTCTGCTCTGGACGATGTAGAGCTTACCGTCATCCTTGTCGTAAGCCCACTCAATGTCCTGTGGCCAGCCATAGTGCTCTTCAATCTTCTGACCCATCTTGGCGACCTCAATTATCTGCTCGTCTGTGAGCACCTGCTTCTCAACCCACTCTGGGCCAAGGTACTCTGCAACCTTCACCATAACGGTGCCCTTTCCTGTCTCTGGGTTCCTGACAACCATTACCTCCTTCTTTGCAATGACCTTCTCCTTGATCTTCCAAGTGCCCTTCTCGACTATGTACTCATCAGGTGTAACGGCACCGCTAACGACTGCCTCACCAAGTCCCCAGCTGGCGTTTATCATTATCTCATTCCTGTTGTTAGTTACTGGGTTTGCGGTGAACATGACACCGCTCTTCTCGCTGTTGACCATCTTCTGGACGACTGCTGAGAGGTAAACCTTGCTGTGGTCGAATCCCTGCTTAGCCCTGTAGAAGGTTGCTCTTGCAGTCCAGAGTGAGGCCCAGCACTTCTTAACCTTGTCTATTACATCATCAGCGCCTAGAACGTCAAGGTAAGTCTCCTGCTGTCCTGCAAATGATGCCTCTGGAAGGTCTTCAGCGGTTGCTGATGATCTGACTGCAACATAAACTTCCTCCTGACCAAACCTCTGGCTTAGCTCCTTGTATGCCTGCTTTATCTCATCTGCAATCTCTGCAGGCATCTCAAGGGCCTTTATCAGCTCTCTAATTGCCTCAGTGTTCTCTTGGAGCTGCTTTGAGTCATCAACGTTGGTTCTGCTGATTATATCCATAATCCACTCTTGAAGTGGCCTTGGCTCATCAGGTGCCTGTGCGAGAACCTCAGCTATGGTTCCCTTGTTGGCCTTCTCCCCGAGAATCTTCTTAACGTCTTCCTTGGAAACTTTAACGTTTTCAACGAAGTACTTATATGCCTCAGCGGTTACACAGAAGCCTGGTGGAACAGGGATTCCAGCCCTTGTCATTTCACCAAGGTTTGCTCCCTTACCACCAACAAGAGGTACGTCCTCTTTACTGAGCTCCTCAAACCACTTTATGAACTTGTACGCCATTTCCGTTCACCTCCAGTCTAAAATAACCGAGAGTGATAAAGGAAGAACGTATTTAAAATTAACGTGAATTCATTAGAGGTTTAATGTCCAATTTTGTCAATTAGACTTATAATGTTCATCTAACTTGACAAGATCGCAATTGAAAGCTCACTTTACTCGAAATATCTCCCCCAAGATTAGGAGGTATCTTTGGACGCTTGAGACAAAAAAATCGAGCTTAAGTATGGAAGAAGGAATATTGCACTCAACTTCGGCACATCTAGGCCAACTTCAATACATATTGTGAGCACCGTGAGCATGAAGACATGAGCCCATTTCACCTTCCTAACGCTCCTCACTGCTAACCCAAGAAGAAATCCTTCCAAGATACCAAACATCCCAAAATCAACGACAGGTTGGCCGAATATAGAGTAGGTGTATCTTGATGTTCCTCCAAATATTTTTGCAATTTCATAACCCGGAACGATATTCTTCAGAATAAGTCTAGTTCCCCAAGGCATAGAAATTTGAAACAGATGCTCGTAAACGGAGTATGTAAAGGCCGGCCTCTCAAGGAGAACCTCCATCCCAAGTAGTTTCCCTGAGATCTTCATCTCCGCAAAGCTTCTAACTAGAAACGCAAGCAATAAACCCATCCCTCCAACAATAACCTCCTCTCTCCTAAACTTTGGGAACTTTGAATAGAAATACGATAAGAAGGCGAGCATTGCGACAGTTCTAAATGTAGAGATCCCAGATATTAATACTCCCACTCCTAGGAGAACTAAGGAAGGATTGAGCGAAATTGCCAAAGCGTTTACATAACCAGCTATGACGTAAGATATCGCAATTGGCTCAACTCTTTCTTTTGGAGATATTATCGGTAATACTCCATCTAGGATTGGAATAAGTGAAAATACAATTATCAAAGAGATAGCCGTAATGAATAGAAATCGCTTCTTGTATTTGACAAATCTTTCGAAGCCAAGCATTATGATAATTAGCAATGACAAGGAAAGTAACCAATATTTTCCGAGAAATATTCCCAACGCAAAAGTCAGAATCAACCAAGTATGCCTATTAACCCTTAGTCTAATTTCCATTCCAAGCATCATCATAAGTAAAAATAGGAGCGCATAGGCGAGTGGACCAAAGAGAGGAGGATCGTGAAAATAAATAATTTTTCCAAGTATTGCCAATCCAACAAAAATCAGGTTAAATCCAAGGAATAATTTTTCTAACACTAACATTCTTCTCCCTCCAGAATACAAGGATCCCTAGGAGGAAGAGGACATAAACTGGAAGGTCGAGAAGACCTGTCTCAACTCCAACAATGCCATACGCTAGTGTTGAGTAGTACAAGGTTCTTCCAAGGTTTGAGTGAACGTTCTCAAGGAGTCCATAATAAAAGCCCAATAGTAGCATCTCTAAACCCGCTAACATTCCAAAGTCCAAATACATTCCTCCAATCAAAGTTGCCGTTGTCGTTACATCATGAACACCCAAATATCTTGATATCATCATCCTCGGACCAAATCCCCCCCACAAATATGATGTTATACCTGCCATCTGAAGTTTTCCCTTGTAAAATCCCAAAAGACTACACCTTTTTACTATTACATCGAGAACAGAAGTCGTCCCCTGAACCCTAACAAGGAAGTTAAGTCCTGTTCTAACAAAGGACAATGCCAAGAATGCAATAACGCCTAGAGTTAGTACTAAGACAACATTTCTCTTTTCGAGCTTTTGAAGATACACAAGAGATATCGCTATTACAGAGACAAGAACAGGAGTCCTATAGGCATATAGAGAAATTATCACCGGATACAGCAATCCAAGTTTTCGACCATTAAGTAGTAAATAAACGGAAGAAGGAACCCCTAGAAGATAAGTCAACATTGTTAGTTTTGGATTTAACATACTCCTTATGCTTGGGTTTAGTAGAGGCACCGAGCCAATTTTCAAAATTTGCACGAGAATTATAACTCCAGCAATAAATAAGCCCAGATATCCAAGTCTAACATCATCCCCCATACTAATAGATCCTAGGTTCCCTCCAATTCTTGTTCCCCTCGAATAACCATAGATATAGAGCAGAGAAAAAAGAACAACTACCCCTATAGTCTTTACCCTTGCTAATCCAATTGTAACAAAACTAACTAACATTATTGGAATTATGAGAGGAAGACCTCTCATTTAGATCTCACCTCAACGATCTTAAGAGGTAAAGTCCTTTCCTCGGAATTTACTATCAAGAGCCCATAGAAGAAAACCCTCTTCCCCCTAAGCCCCTCTTTCAGAATATCTATTGGAACCATGTTAGCTACTAAAATAGCATTGTTTCCGTATATCCCCTTAATCGTCAATGAACCAAAAGTAGTATAATCTGCCTCGTACTTAAGCTTTCCAATATCTATCAGGCTAATATTTTCAACATAAATTGTTCCGCTAAATCTCTCAGAGTATACTCCCAAACCTTTCTTTTCATATTTCCCAAAGGCACTAAATCCCTCCCCCTCAGTTGGAGGCACCTCATACACATAAACTCTCCCTCGCACAATTACCTCTATATGCTTAGCTTTGACTTCCTCTTTACTAGCCGACGGCCCTCCAATAGTCACTCTACTCCCATTAACTATTGCTATTATGGTAGAACCCCTAGCAGCAAACACTTCCCCCTCAAGAATCTTCCCATCAACAGATTCAACCCTAACAGTAACGTTAAAACCCTTAGAAAGCCAGTTCATAGCATCGTTCGCGGCCTCGTATATCTCACCACCCTGATAATGTTTGACCTTTATAGTTAGCAAAACGCCGAATAAACCTATTATGATCACGAGCAGGGCCACAATTTTTACTTTCTTTTCCACCAAAAACACCCCTAACATTGGTGAGGCTAAGGTATATAAAACTCCCTCCCTATCCAAAAACCATGAAGAGAGCTGTGGTGTTATTCTCAGGAGGACTTGACAGCACGGCGAGCTTATATTGGGCAAAAAAGAACTATGATGAAGTAATAATGCTCACAATAAACTATGGAAGCAATGAAGAGAAAGTAACGAACAGAGTTGCAGAATTCTTCTCAAAAGAACTGCAAGTTCCCCTAAAGATAGTTAAGCTTAACTTCCTTGAAGAATTTTCTAAACTAAGAGGAACAACACTTGTCGGAGGGGAAACACCAAAAGTAACAGCAAAAGACCTAGAGAAGGTAGAAGTTGCCAGGGAGACTGCAAAAAGTGTCTGGGTGCCAGCTAGAAATCTAGTCCTAATATCCGTGGCGGCCTCCCTACTTGATGCTCTTGGAGGAGGAGATATAATAGTAGGGTTTAATGCAGAAGAAGGAGAGACATTCCCCGACAACACGAAAGAATTCGTGGAAAGGGTAAATGAGGCACTAAAACTTGCGACACTTAATCCAGTAAAAGTCGTCGCTCCCTTAATAAACTTAGACAAAAAGGGAATAGCAAAACTCCTTAAAGAGCTAGACGCCAAATACGAGTACTCGAACTCATGCTACATGCCTAAGGGATTCACAGAGGATGGAAAGCCAATACACTGTGGCGAATGCGAGAGCTGTGTGAGAAGGCACAGAGGGCTAATCGAAGGAATAGGAGAAGATAGGACAGTTTACCTAAAAGTTCCAGAGATTTAGAGCTCTACGACACAATAACTTCCCAGATGTTTTATAAAAGATGCATGTTTCTCAAGATCCCTCAACAGCTCGTCCTCATTTGGATAGAAGTCGTAATCAATGTAGAAGTAGTAGAGGCCAAGATCCTTCTTTGAAGGCCTCGACTCTATCCTGGTTAAGTTTATATTTCTCCTGGCAAATTCTCCAAGGGCCCTATATAACGATCCCGGCTTGTTCTCCTTAAGCTCGACTATTATAGAGGATTTTGAAGGATTACATTCTAGCGGGTTCTCAAAGGTGGAAGGGCCTATCATAATGAACCTAGTCTTGTTGTTCCTGTAGTCCTGAATATCCTCGGCCAGAACAGGAACGTTGTACCTCAAAGCGGCCTCTCTAGGACCTATAGCAGCAATTCTAGGGTCTTTGAGCTCAGAAACTATTTTGACTGCAGTAGAAGTGCTCTCAACACTCTCAACCTCCCAACCCCTCTCCCTTATAAACCTCCTACACTGGGCCAATGCCTGCGGGTGGGAGATTACCTTCTTGATCCTTGCCATATCATAGCCAATCAGGCAATGCCTCACCTCAATGCTAACCTCTCCAAATATTCTAACCGGGTACTCCAAAAGAAGATCCATGGTAAGTGTAACTGATCCCTCGATTGAGTTCTCAACCGGAACAACACCGTAATTGCCGAGGGAAACCATCTCGAAAACATCGTATATAGAAGGGAGGAGCACTACCTTACTGCTAAGGAGAGAAGAGAAAACCTTCGCTGCCTTCTCGCTATAACTACCCTCCGGACCAAGGGTGTATATCATCATCCCGCCCTCACAGCCCTAAAATTAAAAGATTTGGACAGCCTAACCTGGCTAATCCCTGATTATAATTTCAATCCTCCTGCCCTCTCTATATCCTTTCATAGCCGAGAGCATGCCCTTTATAGTCTTTTCAACAAGCTCCTGAACCCAGTCCTTAAGTGGAAGAACTTGCCCATCAATTTTCACAGTAACCTTTGGCTTAGAACTCAAAACAACACAGTCCTTTATCGTCTTCTCCCCCCTAACTATTAACTTTGCCATCTCCGCACAGTTGAAGCCACAGAGCCCACAATCTATGTTGGGCAACATAAAACCCCTTTTCTCCACAATCTCCGCCAGCTTTTCAGGTTCTTTGGTAGCATCAATAACTGGAAGACCCTCGATCTCCCTAATTCCCGACGATGCTATTACACCGCTCACGGCTATTCCCAGACCATCATTAAGCTCCCTAACCTCACTCTCCTCTCTAGCACAAATAACCTTAGGAACATGCTTTATTGACTTAAACCCCTCAAGAAGGAATATATCTGCAGAGACCATGGAGAAGAGGGCATTTATGTCTTTAGCCCTGAATAGCAGAGCGTCGGTATCGTGGGCATGAACGAGAACTGCATCCGCAACCCTTGAAAACCTCCAAGTGTCAGAACCTTCCCTATCGAAATCCACATGCATACTCTTAACTATCACAACCCTATATCCCTTCTCCTTCAGAATCCTGGCAACTTTCTCTATCGTTGTAGTTTTTCCGCTCTTCTTGTAGCCAACGAAGGCAACTGCCTTCACTCACACCACCCCTATTCAAGGAGCATGACCCAACTAACATCATCCAATGAAACGAGCATGGCCTTGCCCCTATTACCCACAACATCCACAACGTTCCTGAGAAGCATTACCTCACCATCAAAATCCTCCAGGATTCCCGTAAAAGAATGCTCGCTACCAACAGTTATAGCAACCCTGCGACCCCTCCATTCATTGAGAACTTTTTCAAGTAAGCTCTCCACTTCACCCACCCCCACTTCACATAGCAACTATAATTTAAATTTAAACATGATGCCCATCACAGATTTATTGTCACAAAGGCAAATGAAAGACAAATCCATTGACAAAAGCTTTTAAGCAAAAATCCTATTCACCTTAGGTGATACATATGGATGCCCTTCAGAGCGTGGGTATTAGGAGGAGGCTTAGGAGGTTCTTTAGGAGGGATGGAAGAGCCTTAATATTCGCCATGGATCACGGATTTGAGCACGGACCAACAGACTTTGAACCCGTTTGGGAGCACGTAAATCCAAAGGTTATAATCAGAAAAGTCGTAAGGGCAGGAATCGATGGAGTTATGATGCTCCCAGGAATAGCGAGAATAGCGGGAGATGAAGTCAAGCCAAACGTTGGGCTCATGATAAAGCTAACGAGCAAGACAAACCTAAGACCTAAAGATGAACAGCTCCTGCAGAGCCAGCTTGCATTCGTCGACGATGCAATAAAGCTCGGAGCAGATGCAATAGCAGCAACAGTTTACTGGGGCTCACCCCAAGAAGATGCAATGATGAGGCAGTTTGCAGAAATAGCCAGCTACGCCCACGACTTAGGCTTCCCGGTAGTACAGTTCGCCTATCCAAGAGGCCCATACATTAATGAGAAGTACGGAAAGAAAGAAGACTACAGGGTAGTCATGTATGGGGCCAGGGCGGCTGCAGAAAGCGGAGCAGACATGATAAAGACATACTGGACAGGCTCCAGAGAAACATTCGCAAAAGTCGTCGATGCAGCCTCGGGAGTTCCTGTTCTCTTAAGCGGAGGAGCCAAGACAGAGAACCCATTAGATTTCCTCAAGGTGGTATGGGAAGTAATAGAGGCAGGAGGAGCTGGAGCAGTAGTTGGAAGGAACATATTCCAGAGAGAAAATCCAGAGCCAATGATAAAAGCTCTTATAAGAGTAATACACAGAAATGAAGACCCAGAAGAGGCTGCAAAGGCCGAAGGATTAATCTGACTTTTCTCCTTTAATCCTCACCCTTTTAGAGGGAACACCCGCAAACAATTAAAGGCTTCACACTTCTTTTCCCTCGGTGGTGAGATGCTACTCCACACATACAGATCATTCGACATGGAGCTACCAACAGTAGACCTAGAAAAAGCCGATTACATAATCCTAGGACTACCCTACGACGGCACAACAAGCTACAAGCCAGGAGCAAGATTCGGACCTGTACTCATAAGACAGGCCACACTCAACTTCGAAAGCTATCTTCTAGACTACAATGTGGATCTTGCAGAGCTTAAGATTGCCGATGCTGGAGACGTTGCCCTTCCAGTAGACGTCGAAAAGGCCCTGAAAATAGCAAGAGAGACTATTGAAGAAATGAAGAGAATAAACCAAAAAGCTCTCCCAATATTCCTCGGAGGAGAACATTCGATGACCCTCGCACCCGTTGAAGCACTAAGGCCAAAGAGCTACGTCGTTTTCGATGCCCACTTAGACCTGAGGGATGAATACCAAGGCTCAAAGTTTAACCACGCATGCGTCGCAAGGAGAATTAGCGAACTCGGTATAAAAACAGCAATTTTTGGAGTAAGAAGCGGGACAAGAGAAGAAACAAAATACGCCGAAGAAAAGGGCATAGAATGGGTTCACGCTCGAGACTACAGCTTCGAAGCCTTTGTTGACCTCGTACTCTCGATGCCAGAACCAGTATATGTATCAATTGACATAGACGTCTTTGATGCATCACTCGTTCCAGAAACCGGAACCCCAGAGCCTGGTGGACTGTCATTCTGGGATGTAGTTGAGGCCCTCGAATGGATAACCGAGAGAAAGGAGATAGTTGGAATTGATATTATGGAAGTATCAGGAGACAGATTAGGGAACTTAACAGCACTCACAGGTGCCAAACTGCTCTTCCACATCCTCGGCATGCTCGCGGAGGTAAAGAAATGAAATTCTTAGCTACCTGCCCTCCTGGAAGAGAAGGCGATGCAAGCCTAGAGCTTGAATGGGCATTAAAAGCAAAGGTTAAGAGAACCAGATGGGGAGGAGTCCTAATCGGAGAATCCCCAATAAACAGAAATGAGGCTTTAAAGAAAATCAGGGAATTCGAGACCTTTGCACTACAAAAGTTTATCCCCTTAGACTACCTAGTCCCTTTAGAGGAACTCGAAAGGAAAATAGAAGAGATAGCGAGGGAGCTCCCAAAGGGCAGTTTTGCCGTTAGAGTAAAAGTTAGAGGAGCAAAAATTGGAGAGAAGACCCTAGAAAAAAAGCTAGGAGGAATAATTAAAAGAGTGACGAATAACCCAGTAAACCTTGAAGAACCAGAAATAATTGTCCTCATCAACGTACTTGGAAAAAAAGCTGGGATAACAATAGCAAGAAAAGACGAAATAGTGAAAAAAGAACCGGATGATTAGTGTTATTTTTTGTTTGGTTGGTGTTATTTTGTGTTATGCTGGTTTTTTCATTTGTAGAGTTAGGGTTAATGCATTGAATACTCGAGGATTGAAGCACTGCTCGGGGTCAAGATTCAAAAAACAAGCAATAACGAGAAAGTAAGACAAGAATAAGACCCTGAAAACGGGTTTAGTTTTCAGATTACCCCGCCAGTAGTAATTCCCTGCCAATTGAATACATTTGAAAACTGGGGGTTCTCATAAGTCTAATTAGGGAGTGAAGGCGGGAGACCCCAAGATTGGATAGTCTAGGAGGTTTAGTTGAGCATTGTTTTTGAATTCTCTTGGTTTTAGGTAATTTTTTCATTTTTAACATGCTTCGATTTCTTGAATTCTTGTTTTAACTATTCACAATCCTCCACTCGTTAGTGTGAGGGTTTTCGTGAGTTCTTCATTTTAGGGTTGGGTTTATAAAGGGAGTGCAGTAGCACGGGTTTCCTGAAGGGGTAAATTATTTAAGCCTGGGGGAGGGAGTAATGAAGGAAAACAACCAAAAAACCCAAAGTTTCCGAAGAACTAAATAGTATGGAAAGAAAGGGTTTGGAAAACCCTTCCAACCTTCATTGGCTCACCCCCAAAAGATGGTTTCCGAAGAACTTAGTAGTATGGAAAGCTCTATTATGTTAATAATTTCTTCCACCTTCATACAATGTTTCCGAAGAACTTAGTAGTATGGAAAGAGGATTTTTGATAGCGGAATTGTGATGGTGTCACCGTGTTTCCGAAGAACTAAATAGTATGGAAAGTAGATTCTGGAGGGAGCTTCGGCGAAACAGTCAAGAACGCCATCAAAGTTTCCGAAGAACTTAGTAGTATGGAAAGGGGAGGAGGCGATGGGCTGTTAGGTTTATGAACACCTTTTCTTGTTTCCGAAGAACTAAATAGTATGGAAAGATAAAGTGCTCCGTGACAGAAACGACTTGACTTTTCTTTTTTCAAGCCTCGCCCTTCAGGGCGGGGAAGAAGTCAGCCCGTACATAATGCGCCATATCACGCACTATTCGCAAGCACTTGCAGCCAATTTTTGTTCAGTTTTCCTTCCTCTTCTAGAATTGCAATTTTAACTTGGAGTTCCTCCAAGGCTTCTTGGCTGGTATAATTGATAAAGTGCTCTTTGTCGAGAAGCTCTACGAGCAGAGCTGCTAGTCCTTTTGGTTTTATCATGGCAGCTAGGACAACATTGGTGTCCATGACGAGCTTCATTTCTTTGCACCTTTGAGATCCTTCCACTTTTTGTCAATTTCTTCGAGAATATCCTTGATCTCTGACCATTCGTCCTCGATCTCCCTAGTAAGGAGCTTCTGGAGAGCTTGCCTCGACCTTGCTTTAGCTTCTTTTGGTGTGATTGTTTTCGCCTTCTCTCTCGCTTTTTCCATCATTATCTGTCCAAGAGTCAATGCCACAGCATATTTGATAAAGTCTGATCTACTCCTAAACTCACCTTCTTTTATGAGTTCGTCTATTTTCTTGATCATATATTTTGGAAGCCTCACTGAGATAGGGGATTCAACACCCTGAGTAATCAACCTCGCCAAATACTATTGTATTACAATTGTATTTAAAACTTACACAATAATCAGAGAACAGCTCTCAGTGACTTACCCCGCCCTAAAGGGCGAGGCTTGAAAAATAAAAAGTCATTAAGGGCAATTAACACATTCTATGCAATGTTCGTTTTTAATCTCTTTTTAGAATTATCCTAAGGGGAAAATTTAGAGAAAAGACTCGGACCGTGGGCGTTTCATCATTTTCTCAGTGGAGGTGCTTTCTCTTCATCGTCCTTCGATCAAGTCCTTACAATTCTCGCAAACCCAGATCTCCCTACCCTCGTACTGAACCTTATATAAGGGACCGTACTGACCACAGAGCTCACAGATTCCGTAAACTTCGGGCTCTTCTTCTGCTTTCTCTTCCTCTTCATGGTTTTGGGACGCTAGGGCAGCCAATAGATCAGCCGCCGTTACAAATCCAATTGGCTTTCCAAACTTAGTCACAAGTATCCTTCTCACTCCCTTCTCTGTCATGACCTCGATAGCATCTTGAACATCATAATCATATTCTATCTTAATGGGATCCTTCGTCATTATCTCCCTGACCCGAACCTGCCTCGGGTCTTTGCCCTTGGCAACAACTTTGTCAAGAATGTCTCTCTCAGTTATTATTCCTAAAATTTCATCTTTCTCCATTACAACAGCACTACCAACTTTATTCCGGGATAGAACTCTTGCAACCTTATGGACGGTGTCATCGGGCTTAACAACCACAGCTTTTCTCTTGACAACCTGTTCCACTAGTATCTTTGGTGCCATGGCAACCCCTCCCACTCAAACCGTTTTGGCAAGGGAAATTTAAAAAGGTTATGCGAAAGGCTAAGTCGGTGGTTTGGTGAGGAAGAAGGGACCAGTGGTATTGGGAAGATTTTGGATTCATTGGTGTGAGAAGTGCAACGTCCCCTTGATTTCAGATAGGTGTAGCGTTCATGGTAAAGATGGCGTGTTTAAAATAGAGCTAACTCCTCCAGGGGACGTTAGGTTTGCCTTTAAGAGAGACATAGAGCTTATCGTTGAAGTTTTTAAGAAACATTATGGAGTGGACATCTCAGAAGTTCTGGAGGGTAAAATCGTTCTTCTAAATAAGGTTCCAAGTGAGGATGATGCATATGAAATAATATTCGATGGCTTTATTTTCGGGCTGATAATATTTGACCCAATAAGGCTCGAATGGAGGCCTGCCTTAAAGGTCGAAGGGGCAAAGCTACTCTGGGAGAGATATGGGAAGAATATGAAGAAGTGGGTCATAATTGACAGGGGGGCAGTTGAACCAGTAAAGAATGGGGCAAATGTCCTCCCCGTTGGAATAATCGAGGCGGAAGAGAGCATTAGGAGAAACGATGAAGTAATTGTCGTGAGTGAAGATGGAGAAGTCATCGGAGTGGGAATAGCGAAGAAGGACTATAATGGACTTGTATCCAGGGAGAGAGGTACTGGGGTAAAGATGAAGAGAAAAGCTCAAGGGAGTGGGAAGAGAGTCCCAGGAAAGAAAGCAAGTATTGAAGATGTCATAAGAGCCAACAGAATATCTCTAGAGGAAAAGGTTGAAGAGGCAAAGGATTTCATGAAGAGAATCGCTGAAAAGTATAAATTACCCATTGCAGTTGCCTACTCAGGGGGAAAAGACAGCCTAGCCGTCTTAGGCTTGGCCCTCGAGACATTTGACAGCTTCGCCGTCTTCTTTAACAATACTGGAATAGAATTTCCAGAAACCCTGGAGAATGTTGAGGAGATAAGGAGAGAGCTTGAACCAAGAGGGGTAAGGTTCATTATAGCCGATGCTGGAGACGCATTTTGGAGAGCGATAAATGTTTTTTCACCACCTGGGATGGATTACAGGTGGTGCTGCAAGGTTACAAAACTAGGACCCATAACATTGGCCATAGACAAGCATTTCCCTCAGGGTGTCTTGATGTTCGTCGGTCAAAGGAAATTTGAGAGCTTCAAGAGGTACAAACAGGGGAGAGTTTGGAGAAATATTTGGGTTCCAAACGAGATAGGGGCTGCACCAATATTCCACTGGACTGCCCTCGAAGTTTGGCTTTACATCTTCTCGAGAGGCCTAAAATATAACAGGCTCTATGAGAGGGGAATAGATAGGATAGGATGTTTTCTCTGCCCCAGCCAATCATTGGCTGAGATAGAGAAGCTCAAAAGAGAAAAGCCTGAGCTTTGGGGAAAATGGGCAAAGGAGCTCGAGAAGTGGAGAAAAAGATTAAATCTACCAGAAGAGTGGATAAGATACGGCTTTTGGAGATGGAGGAGGCTAGGGAAAAGGGAAAAGGTACTGGCAAGACAGTTGGGTATAGAACTTCCAGAGGAAAGAAAATGGGAACCGATAAAATTTGAGATTGAGGAGAGAGATGGAAAGTATCTCGTGAAAATCAGCACGAAGATAAACTTGAAGAGAATTAGAGAGGTCGCTCCAATTCTCGGCAAGGTAGAGGAGGGAGAGGGGTATCTAAAAGCTGGAGAGAATGTGTTCAGCGAAAAAGACAATATTATAATATCGCCAACACTTGACGAAGCTTACGCATCCTTTTTCCTCATTAGGAGGGCGTATGAGTGCGTTGGGTGTGGAGTTTGCGTGACGAAATGTCCCGAAAGGGCGATAAGTATCGATGAGAGGAGAAGGAAGATAGTAGTTGACCCCGAAAAGTGCACCCACTGCAGGGAATGCATGGAGGTATGCCCATTAGTCGTTATAAAAGGTGTCGAGATTGGTAGCCAGCTTTAGATGTCTGGCAAATTTTCTAAAAATTTTTGAACTATATTCAAATTTCGACCATTTTTAATGATCAATTTTGACCCATTCACAAAATTCATTGCACAAGTGACATAAAACTCTCAGTAATTTTATCAAATTAGGTGAGAAGCATGAACGCTGTTGAAATAGTGTCAAGGGATTTGAGTGGAACCCTCGAACTTCAGACAAAGGTTTTAGATTACATGACCGAGTTCTTCGTGAGAAAGGGATTCAAGTGGCTCCTTCCAGTAATGCTTAGCCCGATAACAGATCCACTCTGGCCAGACCCAGCTGGGGAAGGAATTAAGCCAGCGGAGGTTGAGGTGTATGGAACCAGGATGAGGCTGACGCATAGCATGATACTCCACAAGCAATTGGCAATAGCAATGGGTCTGAAGAAGATCTTCATACTTTCCCCAAACATCAGGCTGGAAAGCAGAAGCAAGGACGATGGAAGGCATGCCTACGAGTTTACCCAGCTGGACTTTGAGATTGAAGGAGCGAAGATGAAGGACGTAATGGAGTTAATCGAGGAACTTATCTCCGGTTTATTCAGAAAGGCTGAGGAATGGACAGGGAGAGAGTTTCCAAAGGCCAAGCACTTCAAGGTTTTTGATTATAAAGAAATCCTCGATGAGTTTGGAAGTGATGAGAAGGCAAGCCAGGAGATGGAAGAACCCTTCTGGATAGTGAACATACCCAGGGAGTTCTATGATAGGGAAGAGGACGGTGTATGGAGGAACTACGACCTAATACTCCCCTTCGGGTACGGGGAGGTCTCAAGCGGCGGTGAGAGGGAGTGGGAGTACGAGAAGATTATAGCAAAGATAAGAGCTGCAGGGCTTAGTGAAGATGCATTCAGACCCTATTTAGAGATTGCAAAAGCTGGAAAGCTTAAGCCCAGTGCAGGAGCCGGAATAGGTGTGGAAAGGCTTGTTAGATTTATTGCAGGTGCGAAACACATTGCAGAAGTTCAACCGTTCCCAAGAATTCCGGGCATACCCGCAGTCATTTGAGAAAAATTCTTAAATCCTTCAATTCCCTTCTTTTGGGAGGGAAACCATGAAGAAGTTCCCCGCATATCTGGCTTCTTGGCAGGATATTGAGGAGTGGGCTAAGGCTGGGGCATGGAAAGTTCTTAACAGCGGATGGATGCCGGATGTTATAGTTGGACTGGCCAGAGGAGGCTGGATCGCGGCAAGGCTGTACTGCGACTACCTTGGAGTTAAAGATCTCGTCAGCATAAAGGTGGAGCACTGGGGTGTTACCGCAACTCCAGACGGAAGAGCAAGACTAAAGTATGGAGCCCAGTACGACTTTGAGGGAAAGAAAGTCCTAATAGTTGACGACATAACAGACACTGGAGAAAGCATGAGCCTAGCCTACGAGTACATGAAGTCAAGAAAGCCAGCAGAAATCAGAACGGCAACCCTCCTGAACATTAAGGGATCCAAGTTTGTTCCAGACTATTATGCCAAGGACATCGACTGGGCATGGATAATCTTTCCCTGGAACTTCGTCGAGGACATGATAAACCTCACGAACAATTTGTTCGAGGAGAAGGACAAGTTAACAAGCGATGAGATAATAGAGCTCTTCAAAGAGCTACACGGAATTGAAGTTCCAAAGGAGAGGCTTGAAGAGGCCCTCAGAATGGCCGAGAAAAGAGGTATATTTAAGTTTGAAAACGGATTCTGGATGAAGGTGTGAGATTTGGACAAGAAGAAGGCCATAGAGGAGATAAAGGCACACAGTACGTACTCCAGGGAAATATACGAGATGAACAAGGAAGATATCGGAAGGGCCCTTGACAACTATGAGAATCTGAAAGAGAACTATCTAGACAACCATCCGAGGGCCAGGCTGATAAGGATAGTCGTGAATGAAGAGAACGATCTCCCCCTAGCGATGGAGTTCCATAGAAAGGACGACTCTTTCAAGGGCTTTACAATAGCCATAGGAAAACCATATGTAAGGAATAAAGAAAAGGATTAATCTTCTTTCCTTTCACACAATTCCAGGAGAACCCCCGTAACGCTCTTTGGATGAACGAAGGCTATCTTTGCTCCACCTGCTCCAACTCTTGGCTTCTCGTCTATTAACCTGTAGCCCTTCTCCTTAAGCTCTTCAAGCTTAGCTTCTATGTTCTCAACCCCTATTGCCAGGTGATGTATCCCTTCCCCCCTCTTTTCTATGAACTTTGCTATTGGAGAATCCTCACTTGTAGCCTCCAAAAGCTCTATCCTACTTTCTCCAACCTTTATAACGGCTACCTTAACCTTCTGGTCGGGAACTTCTTCCACCTCCTCAACCTTGAAACCGAGCCCCTCCCAAACCTTTATTGCCTCCTCAAGGTTCTTCACGGCGATTCCAACATGATCTATCTTCTTAAACATCCCCCACCACCTCCAAAACCTTTTCATTACCAAATAGGGACAGGGCCTTCAAAAGAAATCAAGATTAACCCTCCTGGGATACTTATCTGAGAGGTTGGCATCACCATCTTGACACAACGACAAATAGGAGCACCAGATATAAAAACTTAGCTTTCCTAGCCTTTGAACCTTCCCAACTTCCAAACTTAAATCATCAACAGCTTTACATTCCCTTTTTAAAAGCCCCGCCCCTGAGGAGGAGGTCAGCATATGGTATGGACACTATCACCTTAAATCAGCTTTCATGAACCTTACATATGCTATTGCAAAAGGCAAGATAATCATAACAAGCAGTGCAGTAATGTTTGCCCATGCCAGTCTGAGGCTCTCTACGACACTCCTCCAAAGAGTATTCTAATTATTTCTTGATTTTAGAGAGATGTAAAGGATTTTCTCTACCGTTATTGTCAGCTTGGTCAGCCATGCTTGATATGCCGGGTCTTTAAGAAATATCTCTTGGAGTTGATCTTCGGTTAGATTTGTAGAATTCTCGGGGATGTTGGGAACTGGAGGCAAGCCAGCCACTACAAATGCCACTATCCCAGCGATTATTGAAAACAAAAAGCCAAAGAAGACAAACAGGAAAATTGACTTTTCTTTTTTCAAGCCTCGCCCTTCAGGGCAGGGAGGAGGTCAGTGTCCTTATACTAATCACCAGTTCTTGAACAGCAATTACTTTGTTTAAAATAATTACCTTTTGTATATTGTCACCTATTCAAAGGCAAGATTACAAGAAAAAACACACAGTGACAATAATTATGAAGAAAACTTTAAGTAGTATCTGCAACATTCGTAATATGAAGAATTTAGAGGTAATTGAAATGTGGAGGGAAGCTTTGGTTATAGGACTGGTGTTGATGGCAATTGGAATGGTGTGGGAGGAGCAGTTGAAGAAGGGAAAGCTGGATGTATTTATGGACTCTATAGATGGCATAAAACAGGGGACTGGAAAGAATTTGTTAAAGGTGTTGCAGGTGGATATGGTGCTCTAAAAGGTGCTGAATTAGGAGTTAAAGTTGCATTAAAAGTTGGCGCAAAAACCTTAGCTAGGTTTATACCATATGTTGGTGTCGCGATTTGGGCATGAAATAAAGTCCAGGAGAGATGAACATGAGAAAGTCATTAAAGAAAAGACTAGGTATTGTCGTGGTTGCAGTAGTAATGGGATTATCTACGAGTGCAGCAATAGCATTAGCATTTAATGACATACTTCCCATAGAATCCATCACAGATTTCCTAGGAGCAAGTCTTGGATTCTCAATAATGTATTTGGGTTTAGGAGAGCTACTTGAATACCAACTCCCCCCTAGCAAGCAACCACAAGGTGAGTGAAGATATGAAAAAATCCCAAATCCTTTTTTGTTTTTCATTTTTATTATTTTCTATTGGTTTTCTCCTCGGCTTGAGTCTTTCAAAGCGTTATGAGATCCCACATGACGTTAATTTTGTACCACTTTTGGAGCGTGAGATTAATAGTGAAATGCCCACCTTCCATTACATACTTACCAACAATCTTAGGGTGATCTTGCTTCTATCTTTTGGCGGGACTTTAGCCCTTGGCGGATTGACCTTCCTAAACCTTATTTTTAACGGCATGGATCTAGGAACTCTATTTTATGGAGCATTGATTTCGGGCGAGCTTAAAGCCTTTTTCTTCCTAATCCTCCCTCACGGCATTTTCGAAATCCCTGGGATGATAATTGCCGGAGCCGCTGGCTTTAAAATCCCTTACGAATTGTTAAGGTTCGCTTTGGGCAAAAAGAAGGAAATAATCACGGAAGAAGATGCTAAGGAATTCTTCAAACTCGTTGCTATCTCGGTAGTTTTGATTTTCATTGCCGCTTTGATTGAGAGTACGATAACACTTAAAATTGCCGAAAGTTTGGGGTGATTAGAAATGTGGAGGAAGGCTTTGGTTATAGGGTTGGTGTTAATGACTGTAGGAATGGTAGTAGGAGGTGCTACTGGTAACAGCTATCTAACATATTACATGGCCAAAAAAGGAGCTTCCCCAGAAGCAACACTGGTGACAGATTTAGGGCTAGGAACAGCAGGTTTAATTTGGTCAACAGCTTTTGAAATAACCTCGGCAGGTTTGCAGTAGGACTTGCATGGATGGTTGGACAGGCTCTGTGATCTAAATTTTTAATTTAAACTTTTAACATTTACAATTGCATAGGAGGTGTGTAGTATGGGTGTTGTTGAGAGACGATTGTTGTTGATTGGCAGTATTGTGACATTGTTATCGTTGATTTATGTTGTTCTTTCGGTTTCGGTAGTCGATTTGAGGCATGTTGGTGTCATGCTAGTATTCTTTGGTGTTGCTGGGGTTTCCTTGTATGGGGCGTTTAGGGTTTACAGGGAGTCCAAGATTAAGTGGTTGCTGTTTGGTGTGGGGTTTATAGTTGCTTCGGTCGCCGTTTCCCAGCTTACGGTAAAGTTTGACGACCCAGTCAGCGTCATAGTTGCAGGCTTAATAAGCCTCCTCATTATTTCCCTAATGGAAACCATAAAAAACGCAAAAAGTGTCCCGATTAAACAGTTGTAAGGTGACAAAAATTGACCGCGCTAAAGAAGCTCGCTTATATTTTTGTTCCCCTTTTTACGTTAGTTATCATCGCAGGATTAGTGAAAGACGTTACTTTTGGTGTTGTATCAGGCCTCACTCTTGGGGCCTTCTTGACGGCTACCAAACCCTCTTGGAGGAATATTATAGTAGCCATAGGCCTTATACTGGGACTCTTCATAGGTTACTCTCTCCTATCAAAACTCTGGCCATGAAGATAAACGTTGGGGGGTGGTGGGCATGGTGTGGAAACTAACAAGAGAAGAGGTGTTTTGGTTGTTTATTCTTGCAGTGTGGGTGTATAATGCATTTGCATTACTCGACCTATTCAACATAACAAGAATCCAGGGAGCGTTATTCTACATCCTAACCTCTCTCCCGCCAATATTCATGTTCCTCTACATCATAGCAAAACCACCAGAGCCCAACTTCATGACGGTGGTTAAAGTGGGAGGAACATCAGTAGCAATACTCTCAATACTGGCAGGAATACACGCTTACATGCACTAGGGGGTGATAGGAGTGAGAATCAAAGAGGATCTGCAGGATTTCCTGGTGGTTGTTGTAATGCCTTTGGTAGTAATGGGCATCTTGACCGCTGTAACCATGACTTATACGCAAATAATTCCAGTTAGATCACTAAAGGATTTCCTTGAGGTAACTTTTGTATCAATCCTGATATATGGAACATTACTTTATGCATACACAGTGATAACTGAAGCCAAGCAAGAAATCAAAAATATTGAAAAACACTTTGAAAAAGAATCAAGGATAATCAGATCTTACCATATAGACAATGAAGGTTTGCACTAATATTTTTCTTTTGAAAGCCTCGTCCTGAAGGGCAGGAAAGTCAGGTTCCCAAAACGTTCTTCATTACCAAATCAGCTGCGGTGTATGGATCAACTTTCTTCGAAAGGACTTCTCTTATTAAATCGTTGAGCTCTCCTTTTTCAATTTGCATCTCAACTTTTCTGGCAATTAAACCCGAGACTATTGTTTTTATTTCTTCTTCAACTCTCTTCCTTCTCTTTTCCTCCAGTCTACCAGATCTTTCAAGGAACTCCTTGTGTCTTTTGATTTCATTCCAAAGCTCTTTTATTCCCTTTCCAGTAGTCGCGACTGTTTCTACTATTGGGGGCCTCCAGCCAAGCTTTTCCCACTTGTCCCTCTCAAGATCGAGGGTTAGGGTAAGCTCAAAGTAAGTGGCATCTGCTCCCTCCTTATCGGCCTTATTGAGAACGAATATATCAGCTATTTCCATAAGACCAGCTTTTATTGCCTGAACATCGTCTCCAAGCCCGGGAACAGTTACAAGAACTACCGTGTCGGCAGTTTTCACTATGTCAACCTCAACCTGGCCAACTCCAACCGTTTCAACGAATATTACATCACAGCCGTAAGCATCAAGGACTTTTATTGCATCGTTTGTGGCCTTTGCTAAACCACCAAGCGAGCCTCTCGTGGCCATGCTCCTTATAAACACTCCTGGATCGGTTGCATGCCTCTGCATTCTAATTCTATCACCAAGCAAGGCCCCGCCCGTGAATGGGGATGTCGGGTCGATCGCTATAACCCCAACGACAAGCCCTTCCTTCCTAGCTTCTTTGATTAGTTTGTCGAGAAGGGAAGATTTCCCAGCACCTGGAGGACCAGTGATTCCAACAATGTAGGCGTTGCCCGTTAAGGGGTAGATTTTCTTCACTATCTCTCTAGCCTTTTCCTCATCGTTCTCGACTAGAGTTATCAGCCTCGCTACCGCTTTCCTATCCCCAATCTTTAGCCTCTCGATTAGCTCATCTATCATCATTTCACCACTGGAGAAATTATCCAATTATAAAATATAAAGTTAGCTTGAGCGGAACTTTTTGAGCTTTTCAACGTTTTTATCAATGAAGTCTATTATCTCTTGAAGCGGAGTTCCGGGTCCAAAAACCTCCGCAACTCCCATCTTCTTAAGCTCCTCAGCATCGTCTGGAGGGATTATTCCACCAGCAACAACCAGAATGTCTTCATTTGGCTTTATTCCTCTCTCTTCGAGGAGCTTAAGTATTTTCGGAATCAGAACCATGTGAGCACCGGAGAGTATGCTTATTCCGAGAACATCTATGTCCTCTTCAATGACAGTTTCAACTATTTGTTCAGGAGTTTGCCTTATCCCGGTGTATATAACTTCATACCCAGCATCCCTCAACGCCCTTGCAACTACCTTTGCCCCTCTGTCATGACCATCAAGACCTGGTTTCGCCACGAGAACCCTCACTTTTGATCTATCCACCATTTTCCTCACCTACGATTTTTATTTCCATGAAATAGTATTTAAGTGTTGCTAAATGTCAAGGTTTTGGACATTTTATCCCGCAATTTGCAAAGGGAAAGAAGTTTTAATCAAGCCTGCAACTTCTCTACATGCCCAGGGAAGTTTACCATCTTTTCAGTGGGGGAAAAGATTCGTCGTTGGCAGCCTTAATACTAAAAAAGCTTGGATATGAGGTCAAACTTGTTACTGTGACCTTCGGAGTTCTTGACAACTGGAAGTACGCCAAGGAAACTGCTGAAATTTTAGGGTTTGAACATGAAGTCGTAAAAATGCCAATTGAAATCCTAGAAGAAGCGGCTGAGATGTGCATAAAAGATGGAAGGCCAGGGAGGGCAATTCAGTTTATCCATGAGAAGGCTTTGGAGTTCATAGCCTCCCGCGAGTACGTTGAGAGGGTGAGTGATGGAACGAGAAGAGATGATAGAGTTCCGTTTTTGGACATAAGAAAAGCCAGATCCCTTGAGGATAGATTTAACGTTGCCTACATAAGGCCACTTCTGGGGCTTGGATTTAAGACGATCAGGGAACTCGTGGATGACATGTTCGTGGTTAAGGAGGAGGAAAGTGAAAAACTCGAGAAAGGAGATTACGAAACCGAGCTTAGAGAAATTTTGAGGAAAAAAGGGATAAACCCCAGGAGCATATTTCCACCAAGGCATATACAGTCTAGAGTTATTGGATTGAGATGATGACCTCGGCAGGTTCTGATGTTGGATGATGAGGATCTTGAGTGCTGATCACCTAACTAGAATGTTCAGCCTCTTTATTCTTATCTGAACTTGGTGGTCTCTTGACACCTCTCTAATTATTCTCGTTATTATCTCGGTTGCCCTCCTTCTGATTTCCTCGCTACTTATACTAGATAGTGCACCAAACAGGCCTTCTTCCTCCATTTTTGCTAAACTGGCCTCCAATAATACTTCAATAACGTTTCCATTTGTCTCATAGTTAACCTTTATCCATCTCAAATTTGCTCGTGGAATTGTTTTGAGTTCATCTTGTAATCTTTCCTTCAAATCCTGTACTGCAGAGTTTATTCTAGATGCTATTATAGTCGTCTCAAGGCTCCTTTTCTTATCTTCTACTAGATACTTTAACTCCTCAATCCCAGCCTCTTTGAGTAATTTCTCCACTTCCTTTTCTATTTCTTCTTTCTTCTTTAGAACTTCTGCTGCTTTTGCAGAGAACTCTGTCTCTAAAGGCTTTTCCAATGATACATCTACATTGTTAATCCAAACATACTTCCCCACGATTTTTGTTAATTCTGAAGCATGCCTCTTTGCAAGACTTAGAATATTAGCCTGTAACACTGGTTCATCAACGTCCCTGGCTTTACCCCGCAGGTGTATATTTATTTCAAACTCCCTTAGACCTCCAAACACTTCTATTTCTAGCCTATTGACTAAAACACCCCTGTTTTCTATTTCTTTAAGAAGCATTCTTGCAAATCCAACAAAGTATTGCTTAAAGTTTGGATCCACAGTTAGGTACAAATTGGGAGCAAGTTGATGAGTTGGAGGTCTTGTTAATCTCCATAACGTAGTTTCCCCTCTTTCTCTAGCTTCCATAGACGCAACTTTATCTCCAATAACAACGTTTACCTTAAAGTCCTTGATTATTGGCTTAAGATTTGTCATGTTTCTAATCTTCGGGATATGCTTGTGCAGTATAAACAACCCTTTTCTTTTCATTATCTCAGGATTTCCAGAACTAGAGACTATATAGAACTCTCCAACTAGAGACAAAGTCCCAGATCCAATCTCTCCATCTATTGCAACGGACTTTAACTGTGCCCCAGAAATAGTTCTAGCTATATCGGCTCTTACGGTATTTATGTATTCCATAATTGCATTCTTTACCCTTTCTTTTACCCTCTCCTCTGCGTCCCCTTTTATTGTTACATTTACACCCTCCCTGACTTCAATCTTTCTCTCCTCAATTGCTTTTTTTCTTTCCTCAATTAACTCTTCCTTAACTTCCTCTGTCTTTTTAATAATCTGCCTGATTTCCTCTTCTCTCTCAGCTCTTGCCTCTGTTATTGCTTCTCCAATTGTCTCGCTTGCCTTCTTTCGGAAGACTTCCGCTAGTGGAACTGCAGGGGTTTGGGAGTATAAAGCTAAATTGTCGGCTAATACCTTCTTGAACGTAACTTCATCAAGAACATATGCGGCTACTATTATGAGGGGGTTATCAGCGATCTCAGCAAGCTTTTTTATTGCATCCTCCCCATAGAGCTTCTCTCCGGTTCTATCTTTTGTCACCTCTATCGCAAGCAGCTTTGACTTATCTATAAGTACCTCGGCAAGATAAGAGCTTGTTGCGTCCTTTCCACTTATCTTGGCATATACCCCTTTAACGTTCTTTGGACTAAACAATCCCGTAAGTGCATCTAGTGCCTCCTCAACACTTAAACAGACATGGTTTTCCAACACGGGCTTAATTTCCGGAATTTCCATCGTCCTCACCATTAGGTATATATATCACAATCATCAGCTTGTTTTGAATAAATTAGTGAACACGCATTTAAATACATTAGAGGATAATATTTAAACATTGTTGGGCTAGGTGGAGGATTATGAAGGTACTTGTCCTTGGTGGTGGGGTGCTTGGCAGGGCAATTGCCGAGGCCCTAATGGGAGAATTCGATGTAACCGTTATCGAGAAAGATGTTATTAGAGCTCAAACCTTGGCTGAGAGTGGTCTTCAAGTTGTTCAGGGTGATTTTTCATATACTGCAACTCTACTAAAGGCCCACATTGAAAGGGCAGACCTCGTTATAATAACAACAACAGATGTGAACACTATAGCAAAGACTTTACACGTAGTGAGGACAAATAACAAGGATGTATCGGTTCTTGTTATCTTGCCAGAGGAGATATCAGTAGACGATATAGAGAACATACTCAAAGAGGAATACGAAACAGAGATGAAGATCGACTATGTCATAAATCCAAGAACTGCAATAGTAAGGGCAGTAGTTGAGACAATAGAGAAAGTTGGAGAAAGAAAAAATGCAATGAAGCTGTTAAACAAGCTCAACGAAATAAAAGAAAGAACAGATACACTCTTAATAGTTATGCACGATAATCCAGACCCAGATTGCATGGCAAGTGCATCAGCACTAGCATTAATAGCTCAGAGTGTAGGCCTAAAAACTCAGATAGTGTACGGAGGAGACATAACCCACCACCAAAACAGGGCCATGGTGAATATATTAGGCCTCGAGTTCAGGAGGGTCTCAAGGGGAAGCTATGAAATAAAGAGGCATTCAGCGATAGCCATTGTAGACGCCCAGCCAAACGGCAACATAACGATACTCGACGAGGATGACGTGAAAAAAGTGGAGATCATAATAGACCACCATCAGATCCTTCAGAACTTAAGGGAAAAACTGTCCCCTACTTGCCTCGTTGATATTAGACCAGAAGTCAACTCTACTTCCGCGATAATGGTCGAGTACTTAAAGGCCCTAGAGATTCCAGTTACAGAGACCCTTGCAACTGCTCTCTTTTACGGAATGTATATAGATACAAAGAAGTTCTCAAAGCTAAGCAGAATAGATATAAAAGCAATAGAATTCCTCACCGGAAAGGTGAATTATGACCTTCTAGACAAGATAGAGTTTCCAGATATAAGCACCGAAACCGCAGAAATTCTTGCGAGGGCAATACTCAACAGGAAGATATACAAGAACGTTGTGATAAGCAATGTTGGATTCATTGCAAACAGAGATGCGATAGCTGAAGCGGCAGATTTCTTGCTTAGGCTCGAAGGAATAACTACAGTTCTTGTATTTGGAATAGTAGATGATAGAATTGAGATCTCAGCAAGAACCAGGGATGTCAGGGTTAACATAGGAGCAGTAATGAAAGAAGCCTTTGGAGAAATCGGAAGTGGAGGAGGCCATGCACAGGCAGGAGGAGCTAGAATACCGCTGGGAATATTTAAGCTTGCCAAAGACAAAACATCCCTATTGAGACTCGTCGAAGAAGCGATAACGGAAAAATTCCTCGAAGCCCTCGGAATAAAGGAGGGCCCATGATGTGAAGATCCTTTTAGTCACAGGAAAGCTCGCGGAGCCAATAGTTAGGAAGTACGGGAAGGGCTGTGACGTTTTTGTTGCTCCCGTAACGGTTGCTGCTTTTCTGACTCCTAAAATGATAGCGGATTACCTTGAGAAAGCCAACGTCAGAAACTATGATATGATAATTATCCCAGGCCTTGTGAAGGGCTCTACCGAGGAGATAGAAGAGAGAATAGGAATACCAACATATAAAGGCCCAAAAAACGCAATTGATCTACCACAGATTTTGAAGGCAGTAAGGAATGGATTTAAGCTTAGCAAAACAATTCCAGCTGACGAACTTTTCTCCGAAGACTCTCTTAAAAGAGTTCAGGACATACGGAACAGAACAAAAAACAGGAAGTATATAGAGAAAGCACTCAAAAAACCCTGGAACTTCCTCGTTGGTGACCTGCCAGTAGGTCTAGACTTCCCAGCAAGAATAATGGGAGAAATAATAGATGCTCCCAGACTGAAACATAAGGAGATAATAGAGAAGGCCAAGTATTATCTGGCACAAGGAGCGGATATAATAGATATAGGAATGATATCCGGAGAAACAAATATTGAAACTGTGGAAGAAATACCCCTCATAAAAGAAGAGATAGGCGTTCCAGTTTCTCTAGATTCACTAAACATCAAAGAGCTTGAAGTGGGAATAGAGGTAGCGGACTTAATCCTAAGCATTGACTACAGCAATGTCGAGGAGCTTGTAACAGAAAAGCCTGTAGTCCTAATTCCAACAAACATGAGGGAAGGAGTATTCCCCCAAAACCCAAGAGAAAGAGTTATGTTCCTAGAAAAGCTAAAGCTCAAGGCAAAAGACCTCGGGTATGAGAACATGATAATTGATCCGATTATCGAGCACTATCCAAACTTCTCGAGGTCAATAGTGGCTTTCTACATGTACAGGGAGAGAAACGAGAAGGATGTTATGATGGCGGGAGTTGGAAACGTCACCGAAATGACAGATGCCGATAGTCCAGGAATAAATGCACTACTAGCAGGTTTAGCCTCGGAACTAAAACTTTCCCTTCTACTAACAACAGAGGCGAGCGATAAATGCAGAGGAAGCATAAGAGAACTAAGGAGAGGAGTAGATATGACATTATTAGGTAACCTGAAGGATGTGGGAATAAACCTCCTGATACTTAAGGAGAAAAGGAAAAAGGACATAACCTTTGAACTTGCTGAGAAGATCGTCGAGGCTAGGGCTAAGGGTGTTAAGCTTGAGAAGGTTTACTTTAGGATATTTCTTAAGGATTCAAAGATATATGTGAACGCCTACATGGGAATGAAGCCGGTTATGACGATTATTGGGGACGATCCAGATGCAATAATTGACACAATACTAGAGAATTTTCCAATAAGCCCAAGGCACGCATTCTATTTGGGAAGGGAGCTTGAAAAAGCTAAAACTGCATTAAAACTTGGAAAGTCCTATATTCAGGAAGAAGATTTATTTCCAGATTTTTACAGCTCAGAAATATTTATAACCAAATCTGACTAAGTTTAGGTGAGGGATATAGATATGCAACCCAAAAAGAAAGTCAAGAAAGAATTCGAAGAGGAAGAGGAGCTTTTAGAGGAAATGGAAGAAGATTGGGTTGAAGAGGAAGACTGGGAAGAGTGGGAAGAGGAGGAATGGGAAGAAGAAGAGTGGTACGAAGAAGAGGAAGAAGAGTGGGACGAGGAAGAAGATGAGTGGTGAGATAAGAGTCAGGAGAGTCTCTTCCTGGGAGCTCGATTTAATTTTAAAGGAAGCAGAAAAGTATGGCGAACTTCTCCATGAATTTTTTGGGATTGTTGAGGGGAGATATAGGGACGTTTATGCCGTAAATGAGGAAGTTTGGAAAACTATTGAGAATGTTAAACTAAGGCCATATGCTTTTGGAACGTTCGTGGGAACAATAAAGGTGGATGAAAACCTCGTAGAGAAGTTTTACCCGAATATAGAATTTTTCAACTTCGTCAAGATTGAAAAGAACTATGCAATCCTGGGCCCCAAGGCGGCCTTCCTGTTCACGACAGGTAAAGACGCTCCAAAAAAGGCTGTTAGACAATTAAACTGGAGTGGAAGCAAAAAGATAATTGTAATGAATGAGTGGGGAGATGTTATCGGAATAGGGATGATAAATCCAAAAAGCGAAGAAAGGTTTATAAAAAATATAACAGACGTTGGAGAGTTTCTCAGGCGCTAATGCCTGTTCTCCTGCTTTACTGGATATGGAACAAATTCAACGGTTCCCCTCTGCCTCACTGGTTGCTTATAGAGCTCCATGAGGGCATAAACTTCTTCTGGAACGTCTGTTGAAACGTCAAGACCAAGTTTTCTTGCTTCCTCAACTGTTATTGGATAGTCATGGGTCCACCTACCCTCGGTAAGGATCTGAGCTAGCTCCTTAGCCTTCTCCTCTCCATACTTGTCCTTGAGAAGATCATATATAAAGTCCCTAACCTGTCTTATAGCTTTCTCAGCAACATCAGCTAGTATTAGAGTTTGGTCATCAACTTTGTCAGCCCCTTTTCTTTCTACAGCTCTAAGGATGCTTGGAGCTGGATACTGGCCAAGTTGAGGGTCAACAGGGCCCAAAACTGCATGAGGATCCATTATTATCTTATCAGCGGCTAGTGCAATTAACGTTCCGCCACTCATTGCATAGTGGGGAACTATAACCCTTGTCTCTGCTGGGTGATCTTTGAGGGCCTTTGCTATTTGAGTCGCCGCTAGAACTAGCCCACCAGGGGTGTGGATTATTAAGTCAATAGGTTTATCCTTTGGAGCCATTCTTATTGCTCTAAGAACTTCCTCACTGTCCTCAATGCTGATAAATTTATAGACGGGTATCCCAAAGAGGCCTATACTCTCCTGTCTGTGTATTAGGGTTATGACAGTTGAGTTCCTCTTCCTCGAAAGCCTTTCAAGTAGCTTGGCCCTTGCCAGCTGAAGTTGTCTGTATTGCATTTGGGGCCATAGTAGGATGTAAAGGAAGAGGAACCACCATATCAAAGAACCAAAAAATCCACTTAGGGGATCCATATTTGACTACCACCCAATAAAATTTGCTCTCTTGGACTTTAAATAGATTTAGAAATGTTTGATACACCCTTACACTGTAGTACTATTTTGTCCATTGTGCTCAATGTAGTGTATCAGGGAATACATAAACACAAGATATTTAAACCTCCGAAAATATATATCACTCTCGATGATACCAAGAAAGGGGTTGAAGAATATGAGGAAAGGAATGTATGCACTCCTCTTGATAGTCCTTGTCTCCCTTGGAGTGATTGCCAGCGGATGTATAGGGGGAGGAACTCAAACATCAACTCCTCAGCAAACACAATCACCAACAACCCAAACATCACCAACAACACCCACTCAAACCACTACTCCAACTCCTACTGAAACTACCCAGACTCAAACCACTCCCACAACTACGCCCACCACTGAGGAAGAATGTGGGAGTGGAAAGATAGTAATCTGGCATGCAATGCATCCCAATGAATTGCAAGTTTTCCAGAGCTTAGCTGAAGAGTACATGGCAATGTGTCCAGGAGTTGAAATAGTCTTTGAACAAAAACCCAACTTAGAAGATGCACTTAAGGCAGCTATTCCTGCTGGTCAAGGTCCAGACCTCTTCATTTGGGCCCATGACTGGATAGGAAAATTTGCCGAGGCCGGATTACTAGAACCAATTGATGAGTACATTACGCAAGATATACTCGACAAGTTTGCCCCAATGGCAAGAGAGGCAATGGAATATAAAGGACACTACTATGCAATGCCCTTTGCAGCTGAAACTGTGGCCCTAATATATAACAAAAAGATGGTAAAAGAGCCACCAAAGACCTTTGATGAAATGAAGAAGATAATGGAACAATTCTACGATCCAGCAAATGAGAAATATGGAATAGCCTATCCAGTTAATTCATACTTCATCTCGGCTTGGGCCCAGGCATTTGGAGGATATTACTTTGATGATAAAACAGAACAGCCAGGTCTAGACAAGCCTGAAACAATCAAAGGATTTGAATTCTTCTTCAAGAATATATGGCCTTACATGGCCCCAACGGCAGATTACAATACCCAACAGAGTATCTTCCTTGAAGGAAGAGCTCCAATGATGGTTAATGGACCCTGGAGCATTGGAGATGTGAAGAAAGCAGGAATAGACTTTGGAGTAGCACCACTTCCACCAATAATCGAGAATGGAAAAGAATACTGGCCAAGGCCATATGGTGGAGTTAAGTTGATTTACTTCGTTAAGGGGATTAAGAATAAAGAAGCCGCCTGGAAATTCGTTAAGTGGCTTACTACAAGTCCAGACGCCATAAAGACGCTTGCATTAGAACTTGGATATATTCCAGTATTGAAGGAGGTTCTAAATGATCCAGAAATAAAGAGCGATCCAGTAATTTACGGATTTGGTCAGGCAGTACAGCATGCATACTTAATGCCTAAGAGCCCCAAGATGGCCGCAGTTTGGGGAGGCGTCGAGGGAGCAATAAATGAAATCTTAAAGGATCCAGAAACCGCTAACATTCCAGAGATATTAAAGAAGTACCAAGAGGAGATTCTAAAGAACATGCAAGGTTGACCCCTCTTCTCATAATTTTATTTTGGAGGGATTTCTTAATGAGAAAGACAGTGCTTGCAGCTTTAATGTTAATAATACCTGGTCTTACCGCATTCTTATTTTTCAATCTATGGCCCATAGTTTATTCTATTTACTTATCTTTCACGAACGCTCAACTGGGCAATTTTCCCGTACAGTCCCCAAATGCACCTCCTTTAAAATTTGTAGGACTTGAAAACTTTAAGTGGGTTCTTTCTGATGAAAAATTTAGAAATGCGTTTAAATGGACCTGGATTTTCGTAGCGACAAGTGTTACGCTAAAAGTTGGTGTTGGAGTTCTATTAAGCCTGCTCTATAATAGCAAATACGTTAGGGGAAAGATGATATACAGATCCCTCCTAATAATTCCCTGGGCTCTTCCACTCTTGTTCTCGATAACAGTTTGGAGGTTTATGTTTGATCCAGTTTTTGGACCCATAAACAAAATTCTGAGAGAGATTGGAATACATAACCTTCCAAACTGGATTAATGATCCATTCTGGGCATTCCTGGCCCTAAACATAATAGAAGTGTGGCTTGCCTATCCTTTTATGTTAACAGTCATCACAGCAGCCCTTCAATCAGTTCCAGAAACCCTCATTGAGGCAGCAATAGTAGATGGAGCTAACTACTGGCAGAGGTTTAGGTACGTAATCCTTCCGGCCGTGGGTAAACCTATAGCGTTTGCAACAATATTAACGAGTGCAGCAAGCTTCCAATATTTTATGGTACCCTATCTGTACAACGCAGGACTGTTTGAAGATAAATTCATCCTTCTCTATGGATTCAGAAAAGCATTCGGAGCAGTACCCCACTATGGAAGAGCAACCGCCGTGATGGTTATTGCAACCTTAGTCCTCGCGATCTACATGTACATCAACGTTAAGATAACCAAACTACAGGAGGGAGCTAAGGAATGAAGATAAGAAAAAGAGAATTAGGGAAGTCACTAATATTAACCGGAATTGCAATCCTAGTCCTATTCATAATCCTGTTCCCAGTTTATTACATCTTCACAGTTTCAATAAAGCCTTCAGCGGCCTTGGCAACTACAAAAATAGAGTTAATCCCAAAGAACATAACCCTCGAGGGATACAAAGAAGTGCTGTTTGGTCTTGGAGGGGAAAAGATAGACGCAAACTTTACTGGAACAGTAAGTGGAGACTTCACTCTTGTAAATGGCATGCTCTACGTTAAAAGTGGAATAATAAAAGGGAAAGTCAAATACGGACCATTTACTGGATTCACTTTTGAGATACCAATTAAAGGGAAATACTTTACCCTTTCAGAAATACCCAAGGAAGAGCTAAAAGTCAGAGGGGAGATAATAATAACAAAAATAGAGGGAGATAAGATAGGATTTGCAATAATCAAGGACGTAAGTTCCGAAAAGGGGAAGTTAAAAGGATACATTGTTGCAAGAAATTCCGGAACAGTAAAATTCTCAGTAATAGGCAAATTCGTCAATTCAGCATTCTTCAAATACCTTAAAAATAGCCTCATACTGGCAGGACTAACAGTTGTATTAACACTAATTTTTGTAATTCCAGCTGCTTACGCCTTCTCAAGAATGAAATTCTTCGGGAGGGAGCACGTACTATACTTCTACTTAATGTTCACCCAAGTCGCTGGAGGGCTTGGAATAGCCGGCCTTATAGCCCTCTATGGTATGCTCGTCAAACTAGGCCTTTACAACAAACTACCCGCTCTAGCCTTAGTTTACGCTGCAGGTGGAGTCCCATTTAACACATGGTTACTAAAGAGTTACATAGACTCAATAAGCCCAGACTTTGATGAAGCCGCTTTAGTAGATGGAGCCAGTTATCTCCAGATAATAAGATACGTACTCCTTCCAATGGCTTTGCCAGGAATAGCAACTGTTGCAATATTTGCATTCATCGGAGGATGGACAGAATTCATACTCGCCAGTTTATTATTGACAGAAGAGAACCAACCTCTTTCGGTTTGGATATACACCCTAATGGGAAGCATTGGAAGGGGAATTGATTGGAACTATTTTGCAGCTGCAGCCCTATTGTTCGCTCTTCCAGTGTTTATTATGTTTATGCTCGCCCAAAACTACATTAGGAGTGGACTAACTATAGGAGGTTTGAAAGAATGAAGAAGGTTTTGGCACTATTTTTAATTTTTAGCCTCTTTGGTGGTATTATAATGCCGGCAGTTAAGGCCCAGGAACCAAAGCCACTAAATGTCATAATAGTATGGCATCAGCACCAGCCTTCGTATTACGATCCAATTCAAGGAATATTCACAAGACCATGGGTCAGACTTCACGCGGCAAACAACTACTGGAAGATGGCTTATTATCTGAGCAAATATCCCGAAGTTCACGCAACAATAGACCTATCAGGAACACTAATATGGCAAATAAGCATGTATATGAACGGGTCTAAGGATACATATCAAATAATTTCTGAAAAGATAGCAAATGGAGAAAAGTTGAGTGTCGAAGAAAAATGGTTTATGCTCCAAGCTCCCGGAGGATTCTTTGACCATACAATTCCCTGGAATGGAGAACCAGTAACCGACAAAAATGGAAATCCGATCAGAAAAATTTGGACCAGGTATACTCAACTTAAAAACAAGATGATGAGACTGAAGGCAAAATATGCCAACCTACCACTAGAAGAGCAGAAAATAAAGGTCACCGAAGGTTTCACGGAGCAAGACTACATAGACCTCGCAGTACTTTTCAACCTCGCATGGATTGATTATAATTACATAATGGAACACGACGACTTGAAGAAGATCTATGAAAAAGTTGACGTAGGTGGCTACACAAGAGAAGACCTAAAAACAGTCCTAAAGCACCAAATGTGGCTACTAAACAACACATTCAAAATGCATGAAAAAATAAACTACCTCCTAGGAAATGGAAATGTAGAAGTAACAACCGTCCCATTCGCCCATCCAATAGGTCCAATACTCACAGATTTTGGATGGTACAAAGATTTTGATGATCAAGTAAAACGAGCAAACGAGTTATACAAAAAATACCTAGGTGAAGGAAGAGTAACTCCCAAAGGAGGATGGGCAGCTGAAAGTGCATTAAATGATAAGACGCTAGAAATTCTAGCAAATAACGGATGGCAATGGGTAATGACAGATCAACTAGTTCTTAAAAGGCTTGGAATAAAGTACAGCCCAGAAAACTATTACAAACCCTGGGTCGCAGAGTTCAATGGAAAGAAAATATACCTATTCCCAAGAGACCACATCCTAAGTGATAGGGTCGGATTCACGTATTCTGGTATGAACCAATACAAAGCCGTTGAAGACTTCATAAACGAACTCCTCAAGATCCAGAAATATAATTACGATGGCTCCCTAGTTTATGTAATAACCCTTGATGGAGAAAATCCCTGGGAGCATTATCCCTATGACGGAAAAATATTCCTAGAAACTCTATATCAGAAGCTCACAGAACTTCAAAAGAAGGGACTCATAAGAACAGTTACACCTTCCGAGTATATTAAACTCTACGGAGATAAGGCAAATGTATTAACACCCAAAATGTTGGAAAGATTAGACCTGACAGGGAACAAAGTCGAAGCTCTAAAGAAAGCTAATTCCCTAGGAGAGCTATATGACATGGTTGGAGTTAAAGAAAAAATGCTATGGCCAGAATCAAGCTGGATAGATGGAACATTGTCCACATGGATTGGTGAACCACAAGAGAATTACGCATGGTACTGGTTATATCTAGCAAGAAAGACACTCATGGAGAACAAAGACAAGATAACGGAAAGTAAGTGGGAAAAAGCCTACTTCTATCTCCTACTAGCAGAAGGAAGTGACTGGTTCTGGTGGTACGGAAATGATCAAGATAGCGGTCAGGATTATACATTTGACAGATACTTCAAAGCTTACCTATATGAAATTTACAAACTAGCCGGGGTAGATCCACCAAGCTATCTCTTCGGAAATTACTATCCCGACGGTAGTCCATACTTCACAAGATCTCTCGTTGGGCTCTCCGAAAACAAGACAGAAAAATTCTCAAGCCTATCACCATTAGCAAGGGAGATCTCCATATACTTTGATTCAAACGGCATGCACTTCGTAGTATCGGGAACTAACGTTACTAAGTTGGAGATCTCAATATACGAGAAAGACAAAAGAGTAGGGAACACCTTCACATTACTCCAGAAAAAACCCAAAGACCTTAGGTACTCCATGTTCCCATTTTCAAAAGATAGTGTTGGCCTAATGATAACGAAACATATAGTCATTGAGGGAGATAAAGGTGAAGTCTATAAAGCAACCAGCTATGAAGAGTCAGAAAAAGTTGGAGATATCAAGGTAATAAGAGAAAACGGAACCATTCATGTGATTTTACCATTTGAATACATAGAGACTCCAGAAGACTTCTACTTCGCAATTTCAACTACCAAGGACGGAGAACTTGAAGTGATAACAACTCCAATAGAAGTAAAACTCCCAGTTCAAGTTAAAGGAGTCCCAATAGTTGACATTAGAGATGTCGAAGGAGATGACCATGGACCTGGGACTTATAAGTACGCAACAGACAAAGTCTTCGTCCCCCACCACTTAGACTTACTAAGATTTAGGATGCTTGAACAAACAGATTCCTACGTTATGGAATTCTACTTTAAGGAGCTTGGAGATAATCCATGGAACGCTCCGAACGGATTCAGTCTCCAAATAATTGAAGTGTACCTAGACTACAAACCAGGAGGAAACACTTCTGCCATTAAGATGTACCCAGACGGGCCCGGAAGTAACGTAAACCTCGATCCACATCACCCCTGGGATGTAGCATTTAGAATAGCCGGATGGGATTACGGAAACATAATAGTTCTAGCAAACGGCACGGTTTACCAAGGAGAAATGAAAATCTCAGCAGATCCAACCCAAAACAAGGTAATAGTCGTAGTTCCAAAGAAGTTCATTAAAATAAATGAGAGTTATGGTCTCTGGGGGGTTGTTCTAGTTGGGTCACAAGACGGATATGGTCCAGATAAATGGAGGCCAGTTGCAGTAGAACCATCACAATGGAAACTAGGTGGAGCAGACCCACAGGCTGTAATTGATAATCTTGCCCCGAGGGTCATGGATATGCTTGTTCCACCAGGATTCAAGCCAACACAAGAAGAACAGCTCAAGAGCTATGATACTAAAGAAAAGAAACTAGCAACAGTCCTTGCGATACCCTTCATTAAGCCCGCCATAGTAATCAAAGATCCCGAGGGAGATGACCATGGACCTGGGACTTATAAGTACGCAACAGACAAAGTCTTCGTCCCCCACCACCTAGACCTCCTGAAGTTTGTCATGAAGGAAGAAGAAAAATACTGGAGACTCGAGTTTTACTTCAAGGAATTAGGAGACAATCCATGGAATGCTCCAAATGGGTTTAGCTTACAGATAATCGAAGTGTACTTTGATTATAGACCAGGAGGGAACACTTCCGCCATTAAAATGTACCCAGATGGACCTGGAAGTAACGTAAACCTCGACCCACATCACCCGTGGGACGTAGCCCTCAGAATAGCTGGCTGGGACTATGGAAACTTAATAGTCTTAGCAAACGGCACAGTTTACCAAGGAGAAATGAAAATCTCAGCAGATCCAACGAAGAACGCAATAGTAGTTGAACTACCGAAGAAGTATCTATCAATAAACGAGACACACGGCCTCTATATAGCAGTTCTAGTCGGATCACAAGACGGATATGGCCCGGATAAATGGAGACCAGTTGCAGTAGAACCATCACAATGGAAACTAGGTGGAGCAGACCCACAAGCCGTAATCGATAATTTAGCACCAAGAGTTGTCGATCTACTGGTTCCTCCTGGGTTCAAACCAACACAAGAAGAACAACTGAAGAGCTATGACATTAAAGAGAAGAAACTAGCAACTGTCCTTATGATTCCAGTAATAAAAGGCAAAGAAACCGAGAAGCCACCAAAGACGGAAACACAAACCCCGACACTAACTCCCACAAAAACGACACCAACCAAAACAACACCGACAAAGACCAAGACAGAGACTAAAACACAACAACCAACCAAGACAACGACAACCCAGACAAAAACTCAAACAAAAATCACCACAACACCAACCCAAACCCAAACTTCACCCTCACCAGAAAAGGGAGTATGCGGACCAGGAATCTTTATACTCATCGGATTAGCAACCTTATTCAAGAAGAAGCGCTAATCTCCCTAATTTTATTTATTTGGAGGTGAAACTAATGGCGGGTGTTGTTTTGGTTGGTGTTTGGAAGGTTTTTGGGGATTTCGTTGCAGTGAGGGATTTAAACTTGGAGGTAAAGGATGGGGAATTCCTAGTCCTCCTCGGCCCAAGTGGGTGCGGAAAAACAACAACACTAAGAATGATTGCAGGATTAGAGGAACCAAGCAAGGGGAGAATATACATTGGAGAAAAACTAGTGGCTGATGCTGAAAAAGGAGTATTCATTCCACCAAAGGAGAGGGACGTGGCAATGGTCTTTCAAAGCTATGCCCTCTACCCCCCACATGACAGTGTACGAGAACATAGCCTTCCCACTAAAACTCAGAAAAACTCCAAAACAAGAAATCGAGAAGAGGGTTAGGGAAGTGGCGGAAATGCTCGGACTAGAAGAACTACTAAACAGGAAGCCAAGAGAATTATCAGGAGGACAAAGACAGAGGGTTGCACTAGGAAGGGCTATAATTAGAAGACCAAAAGTCTTCCTAATGGACGAGCCATTAAGTAATTTAGATGCAAAGTTAAGAGTAAGGATGAGGAGTGAGTTGAAGAGGTTACAGAGGAGGTTGGGGGTTACTACAATTTACGTTACTCACGATCAAGTTGAGGCGATGACGATGGGGGACAGGATTGCAGTCATGAATAAGGGCATTCTCCAACAAATAGGAACCCCCGAAGAAATCTACCACAAACCAAAAAACACCTTCACAGCAAGCTTCATAGGAACACCACCCATGAACTTCATAGATGTCTCAATAGTAGAGGACGATAAAGGGGTATGGGCTGACGCTGGTGAATTCAAGGTCAAGTTCTTAGAAGACCAAGCAGATGTTCTTAGAGAGTTTAATATGATTGGAAAAGAGGCCATATTTGGAATAAGACCCGAAGATATCTACGATGCACTTTTTGCTCAAGTTAAAATACCAGGAGAGAACATGGTCAAAGGGAAGGTCGAAATTATAGAAAACTTAGGAGGAGAGAAAATCGTTCACTTAAAAGTCGGGGATATAGCAATACAAGCAAAGTTCCCAGGAGAATCAAGAGTCAAGGAAGGGCAAGAAGTAGAGGTTGTATTTGACATGAGAAGGGCTCATGTGTTTAAAAAAGAAAGTGGGGAAGCGATATTCTGATCATGCATAAGCTTCAATCAGAATCTTCCCTGCCTCAGTTAAATTCTTCGTTCCAAGAAATCCCAGTCTTCTGAGCATTGTCAATGCTTTCTTTATCTCTTCCTCCGTGAGACTTAAGTGTTTCTTTATTACGTCAATCTCTTCAACCTTATAATCCCTGGCCTCTCCCTTTTCTTTCCATATCTTGTTGAACGTTTCACTATTACTGTGGATTACGCTGAGAACATTGTAGAGCGTTGGAGTCATGCTGAAGCTCACCTTTATTATTTCGTCGAGCTTCGCTGATTCAATGGCATCTTTGACCTTCTCTCCAAGTGAAGTAAGCCTGACCATGTTGTTCTGAAGCTCAACGATGAACCCCTTAGCCTCAGCTTCCCCTATAGCTCTCAAGATGTCCTTTTCTTCTCCACCGACGTACTCCTTCACCAGCGAGACTAGTTCATTCCTAGGTAGGTACTTCCTCTTTGGCAGTTTAGCAAGTATTGCAACGTCATACCTAGTCAGGAAGGGCTTTCTCTTAATCTCTCTGCTCATCTTTAAGTAAAATCTACCTTTCTCAGTGAGGCCCGCCTTAATGACACCTTCTTCTTTTGCCACTTTCACCCATTCAGCTATTGGAACATCCCCGCTCTCAGCGTAGGTTACAGCCTTCATCGCATCAACGCTGACCGGTCCATAGTTGAGGACTTCCCTGCCCCAGGATGTTAGCCAGTAACAATCCTTGCCCTTCTCTACCCTTCTTTGAATCAGTTCTTTGCTCTCGAGAATGTGAAGTAACTCCCCAACGTTTTTGAGACCTGTTCTCTTTTCAATTTCCTTTTCAGTTGGGAGTATATCTGGATTTGTCTTGAATTTCTCCTCAATCTCTGCTATGGCTTTGAGAATTTTTATTTCATCGTCGAGAACATATATTGGCAGAACTTTCTCTTCAACTTTCCCTATAGCCTCGTAAGTATCCATTACAGCCTTTCCAAGCTCTGTAACACTTCCCTCTCTTGATAGACCCATGCTCTCTAATTCACTGTCTTTTCTACCACTTTTTAGAGCTTCAAAATCTTCCCTTCTAAGTATGATTGCCCTTGTAAATACGGGTATCATTGAGAGAGCCCTAAGGGCAAGTTTCGCCGCTGGAGTAACTGAAAATGCCCTTCCTTCCCCTGTCGGAGGAGATATCATTAGAAGTCTCATTGCTTGGAGAGCATTTATTATGTTCTCCCCGTACTCTCTCGAATTCTTATACGCCACAAGCTCATCATAAGTTCCAACTTTTGGCATCCCCTTTAAGAAGGAAGCTATTTCCGGAGTTAAATAAACGACTGGATGAGTGTTCCTATATACCTCCAAGATCGTCTTTCCAAATTCTGTAATCTCATTACCATCCACGAGTTTTCTTTCCCTTAGTATTTCGAGCCATTCTTCAGGAATTGCCGAAGTCTCTTCTAGGAGCTCAAGCATCTTTATTATTGAAGAATCCACGATGACGTCTGGAAGTTCACTAGGTTCGGGTGCAACTTCGACTATCTTTCTCCCAGCCTCAGTTATTATAACTTCACTGCCCCTAAGCTCTGCTAGTCCCAAAATAAAAAGTTCAAGAACCCTTATCTGGAATTCCTCTGGTAGTTTCCCTTCTATTTCAGCCTGACTCCTTGTCCTTGTCATTTCTTTTAGAAGCTCTATATGCCTCTTCTTTAGGAACATTTTTGCATCACCAATAATTTGGTAACATTAAGTTTTAAAAAATTTTGGTTACTAAAATTGAGAAAATAGAAAATAATCGAATCATGCGAGAGAATCGAGGATCTCCTTAGCTTTCTTTATACCTTCTTTAAGCCTACTAACTTCCGCTTCAAGCTCTTTGACCTTGTTCTGTAGCTCTTCAGCTTCCTTAGCTTTTGATTCTAACTCCTCAACTTTCTTCTTGAGCTCTTCCGCTTCCTTTGCCTTCTCTTCAAGCTCCTTTACTCTGCTTTCAAGCTCTTCGACCCTCTTGGATTTTTCTTCAAGCTCTCTAACCCTTGCCTCGAGTTCCTCTGCCCTCTTTGCCTTTGCCTCATACTCCATCAGCTTTACCTTGGCTTCCTTAAGTTCCTTCTCGAGCTCTTTCTTCTCTTGTGTGAGCTTCTCTATTTCCGCTTTGAGATCCTCAATTTCTTTTTTGGCCTTCTCTAAGCTTTCTAGCTCTGCCGCTTCAACTTTTGCCTTTATCTCTTCGAATTCCTGCTTAAGCTTTTCATACTCCTGAAGGAGCTTTTCATACTCTTCTTTAGCAACTACCTCCTTGAGGCCGCCCTTCTCTATCATCTCTATAGTTTTAATGAGCTCATCAAGCTTACCCTGCTTAATAAGCTCATACGTCTCCCTGACTAGCTGTCCTGCCTTGCTTTCTCCTTTGAGGTGTTTTCTTATAGTTGCTTCAGTTCTTCCTAGCTCTCTGGCTATTTCACTAACTGTCATGCCGGCTTTCTCTCTGGCTATGGCTCCTGCAGCCACTGCTAAGCTATCTACCCACGTAAGTCTCTCCGCGGGATCCTTTATCAATTCTATTACTTCTGGCCTAAAGAGCGTTGCGAAGAGGAGCAGGCTCTCAAGCTGGTGTATTTCACTTCTTGTAATTGGGTTTAGTGGAACCTCAACGCTCATTCACACCACCCCCTCAAATTTCTAGAACTCTTCCCCTCTTGAGAACCTTGTCAGGATACACTATTATCCCCTTGTCCGTTATATCGAATGGATGCCTCCTCATGCTATGGCTCGTTCCACGCATCTTCCAAACTATGAGAGACCTTTTTAGTTCTCCATCAATTTCATCGAGATCTAACCTTATTATTCCATCAACACCATGTTCAACTCCCGGTCCTCCAAATCCTCTCTCTCCAACGCTTATTTGGCTAACGAAAATACTTGTACATCCTGTTCCTGCAAGAACCCTCTTAAGTTGGAGGATTATGCTTCTGGCCATTGCAGGCTTGTTTATGTAGAGAGTCGTTACTGAATCAACGACAACCCTCTTGGCGTTTATGTCCCTAATTGCCTGTCTCAGAACCTCTATGAACTCCCTTATATCAGTCAAGTCATGCACTATGTACTTTTCATATTCCTTGCTTTTTCCGATTCCAGCAGTAAATGCATCAACCATTGCGAACAAGCCTTCTTCTTCGTACTTCCTCACGTCCCATCCGAACTGGGCCATGTTCTGTCTGACCTGGACTGGGTGTTCTTCTAAGGCCACATATATTCCTGGCTCACCCATCTGGAGACCATTCCAGAGGAACTGCTGGCTGAATATTGTCTTCCCAGTTCCAGGACCGCCACTTAATAGTACAACATTTCTCTCGGGGATTCCTCCATGGAGTATTTCATCCATTCCAGGTATTCCAGTCTTTACCCTCTTAGCCACTTCAATCACCCCCCACATAGATCAGGCATATTTTAGTCACTTCAAGATACTATAAAGCTGAGGATATTTAAAAGTTACTTCCCTTTCTGTAAGACATTGTCCTTTGAGAGAAGGTAGAATTAGTCAAGATGAAGTTCAACATACTAGAATTCCAGAAAACCTCAAAGTTCCAGAAAAACGTTCATAAAAGCAAACAAGGTTCTACATAAGTTAAAGATAAAAATCAAGAGTGCCATGCCTATTTAGATTTACCATTCCTTATGTCAAGCTTTTCCTCCCAAGTAAGTATCGTGTGGGTAAATGTTTGATCCTCTTCCTCAATGCCTCTCTTTATCTCAGATACGTGAGCGTATTGAGCCTTGAACTTCTCTAGTATGTAGTCAACTGCCTTCTCCGGATCAGCCTTCTCACCACAGGTATAAACGTCAAGAGCCGCATATCCTTTTTCTGGCCATGTGTGAACTGAAATATGGCTTTCTGCCACTATGACAACTCCACTCACTCCCATTGGTGAGAACTTGAAGAAGTAACTCGCTTTTACCTCCATGTTTCCTCTCTTAGCTGCTTCAAGGAATATCTCTCTAATCTTGTCGGGGTCAGCGATGATGTCAGGATCGCAACCCGCAGCCTCAACTACATAGTGGTGGCCAATTGTATCCATACCTCTCACCTCCACAAATTCCTGTTACATTTTGAGGGTGCAATGGAGATGCTTTTAAAGTTTTTTGGTCTAACGGAAAGAAATTAACGGGATTTCATTTATTTATACCGAAAGAATCTGGCCGTTTTTGATTTAAGCTGTCATTTAATGAATGTTCTTGGAAAGTTCTGAACTATAATTGCCGTTTTGAGTTTAACTTGGTAATTTCTAAGTTAGGTTAGTTTAATCCGCTAATTATCGAATATTCATTATTTAAAGGAGCAAACACACTACAAAACCTCCTCAAGGCAAAAAGAATCCCCTTCTTATTCAACATAAAAACAACAAAGACAGGGAAGTCTGAGAAAATAATCTGCTACGGTAAATTTAAATATCCAAAATAGTACCCTCCCTGCAAGGGCGTACAGAATGGCAGTGATAGAAGCTATAATAATACTAACATTAGGTGCAATAAGCTACAAATTCAAAGCCCTCGATTTAAAAGGAACCATAGGGGCAATGGTTCTTGGATATGTGATTCTCTCGCTAGGGAGTTGGCAAACATTTTTTGCATTACTGACATTTCTAATCATGGGAACAATTGCCACCAAATTCAAAAAACATGAGAAAGAGAGAATTAAAAGTTTTGATGAAAGTAGAGGACTTGGTAACGTCCTAGGAAACGGTCTTGCCCCAGTTTTGTTCCTCATTCTTGAATTTATGATAAAAAAAGACTTTGGTTGGGCCGCAGTATTCTCTGCAATAGCAACCGCAAATGCGGACACATTAGCAAGTGAAATAGGAAAGCCCCTAGGTAAGAACCCCAGATTAATTACAAATTTCAAAAAGGCAAAGCCCGGAGAAGAAGGAGCAATAACACTTATTGGAGAGATAGCAGCCTTAATCGGTGCCTTTGTGATTGGAGCCATAGGGGCCTTGACACTTACCAACGAACAGGCAAAGCTTATCACCTCCGTAACATTGGCAGGTTTAATAGGAGCCAACATAGACAGTCTAGTGGGAGCAACCCTAGAAAAGAGAGGCATAGTTGACAACAACGGCACAAACTTTATAGCCACTTTTCTAGGTGGAATAATTGGGATAATACTCTTTATACTCCTGTGATGAAAAGGCGGATTGCTGAAAGGTGATGAGGACCTTAGGGGCTGAGTACGAAATATTCTCTCAGAGCTCTATAATTGTAAAATCTTTCGCAACCTTCCCCTTAATTCCAGAATCCTTAACCTTCTTCTCGAGAACTTCATGCGGATAATTAGTATGACTTATATGAGCAAATACAGTATACTCAGCTCTAACCTTTTTTGCCAACTCTATAGAATCCTTAACACCGAGATGAACCCCTGGAATTGATTCTTTTTTAGTCATCTCAGAAATTAATAGATCCACACCCTCTAGAAGATCTATAACTTTTTCATCCCTCAATATCTCGGGGCCTGTATCCCCAGTTATTCCTATTCTAACTCCATTAATTTCTACTAGGTAACCTCCAGCCATTTCTATTGAATGAGGCACTGGAAAGTGTACTACTCTTGCCTTTCCAATCTTATATTCCTTCCAGAACTCCAGTACGTTGTACCTCCAACTATACCCTCTAGGCACTTCCTCACCAAACGCAATTTTCGCCAGATCCTTGGCAACCTTTATTCCCAATTCATTGGAACTAATGCTGACTTCCTTGAAAATCTGAAGATCTGGAATTCCAAAAATGTGGTCAAAATGAGCATGTGTTATTAAGACTTCCTTGACTCTCTTATTAGTTCTTTCAAGATGATAGTGCAGATCTGGACTTGGATCGATGAGGATTCCTTCAAAATATACCGAAAACCTCGTTCTCCTATACATCGGATTCAATCTAGCCCTAACACAGTTCTCACACGTGCATAGAGGTTTAGGAGTGCCACTATATGAACCAGAACCCAAGATTATAACCTTCACACCCTTCCCCAGATTCTAGTTAAGAAAGAACACCTTTATAAACGCCACACCAATCCCCCAACTCGGGTGAGAGTATGGAAGAATACTTCATATGTCCAGAATGTGGGAGTGATGACGTCGAGGTAATTAAAGAGAGGGGGAGAGAAATCACTTTAAAGTGCAATGAGTGCGGTCACGTTTGGATAATAACCCTACCCAAGATAAGAAAGATCCCAATAATAGTGAGCAAACACGAGAGAAGCTTTAGAGAGTTCGCAGAACTTCCAGAAGGGGAGACAATTAAGGTCGGGGATGTCATAGAACTTGAAAATGATGAAGTAAGGATTCTCAGCATAGAGCTCCCAGGAGGAAAGAGAGTTAGGAAAGCCAAAGTTGAGGAGATACAAACATTATGGGGAGAGAGTCTAACATATCCAAAAGTATTTGGAGTCTCCATATATCTACCAGGAGGAATAACGCAGTCATTTAAAGTAGTTGTTAATAGAGACGAAGAATTCGTCGTAGGCGAAGTCATTGAAGTAGGAGGATACACATTCAAAGTTGAGATGATTAAAACAGAAAAGAAGCTTATGAGGAGTGGAAAAGCAAAAGCCGACAAAATAGTAAGACTAATGGGACATGCAATCCGAGGAAGAGCAAAGAGAAAGTTGAAGATATATGAAGGATATGAGTCCGTTGAATCTTCACCCTGAAATTCAAGCAACAGAATAACTTTTTTGTTTTTCCTAAAAATTATGGATATGGACTGCAAAAAAGATGTACAATATTTTCTAGCAATTCTTGGACCAGTAATTGCAATATCAGGGGTTATCATATCATACTTCATCCACAGAAGCTGGTGGAGGATAACAGAGAACGCAATAAGCGACCTAGGTAGAGTAGGGTTACCCTATAGCTGGATAATGAACGGGGGATTAATTATTGGAGGCTCAATACTGTTTATTATCTCAATAAGGATGACATTCCTTGACAAAAGAACCCCCTGGAAGATTAGCTGGTTTTTGTATTCCCTCGGAATGATGTTTTTAGTCCTAGTGGGAGCATTCCCAGAAGGGACACCTCCTCATTACTATGTCAGCTGGACCTTTTTCATCTCAACGTTCTTGGCAGTTCTTGGAACTTCAATTTCACTACTTCCTGAGAAAAGAAGACACGGAATTGTTGGTATTCTTGCATTTGTTCTTGGAACTTCCCTTGCGATCTGGGCTATGAAATCCTTTAGAGGAGTGGCAGTTGCAGAGACGATCTCAGTAACTACCTTCATCCTCTGGCACTATTTTGCCGTTTTAAACTGTTTTTGTTTTTGTAGAAAATTATAGGAAAAATATATGGGTGTTGTGTGTGATTGTTATTGTGGGTAGTATGGAGAGGCATTATACTTTGAAAGAGGCTTCAAAGATTCTTGGCGTTACTGTGAAGACTCTCCAGAATTGGGATAAACAGGGAAAAATTAGAGTTGTTAGAACTCCGGGCGGGAGGAGGAGAATTCCAGAGAGTGAGATCAAGAGGATTCTTGGAATCCACGAGGAGAGAAAAATCATCGGTTATGCAAGAGTGTCAAGCAGGACGCAAAAAGACGACTTGGAGCGACAAATCCAAGCAATCCAGCAATATGCGAAAGAAAAGGGCTGGAGTGTAGAAATCCTCAAGGACATTGGCTCGGGATTAAACGAGAAGAGGAAAAATTATCAAAAACTCCTCAGAATGGTGATGAATAAGGAAGTTTCGAAAGTCATTATAACATATCCAGACAGATTGACAAGGTTCGGCTTTGAAACACTCAAGACACTCTTTCAAGCCTTTGGAACCGAGATAATAGTCATCAACAAAACACAAAAAGAACCAAAAGAAGAACTCATTGAGGACTTGATAACAATAATCTCCCACTTTGCCGGTAAATTATACGGAATGCGTTCTCACAAGTACAAAGAGGTCGTGAAGAATGCAAAACAACTCTTCAAAGAATGAAACCATCATCAGAGCATACTCAATCCCAATCCAAGCTGACGAGGTCATTCTAGAGTTCATCGAAGAATACCACAAACTGGCAAGAAAAGCACTCCAAGAAATCCTCAACGCTGAAAAATTCACGAAGGTTGAGAGAAAACAACTGCGTGACAAACTCCTTGAAAACTGGAGTTATGCAACTCACTACGTTGATTCAGCAATAAACCAAATGCTCGGTCTCGTAAAATCCTACAAGAAAAAACTCAAGAAGGGCAAGAAAGTTCGAAAGCCAAGACTGAGGAAAAAGTTCGTCTACGTGAAGTCAACACTCTTCACGCTTAAGGGTTCCGTGCTGAGGATAACAATAACCCCAAGGAAACACTATCTGGAAGTAAATCTGGCAAATTACCCGCATATCCTACCGTTCCTGAAGGAAGTTTTGGAGGGAAAACTCAGACTCGGCGGATTGTTCCTATTCCCCGATAGGTTAGTCCTCAACTTTGTAAAAAGTGTGGAATACTTCGAGCCGAGAGACTGGATGAGTATTGACATAAACTTGACGAACGTTACCGTCCTTGCGGGATTGACTGTGTACAGGTTTGACACCCGTGAATTGTACCACATTCACCGTGTTTACGAGTTGAAGAGGCGGAGGGCTCAGAAGATTTCCGCTTGGAATAGGAGGTTGAGCGAAGAACTGCTGGAAAAGTATTCGAGGAGGGAGAGGAATAGGGTGAAAGACTTCCTGCACAAGCTTGCGAATAAAATCGTTGAAATTGCAAGGGAGAAGCGGATGGGCATAATCCTGGAGGATTTGAGGGGGATAAAGGAAAAGTTGAATGGTTCGAAGGAACTGAATAGGAAGCTTTCCAAGTGGAATGCTCGTGAGTTGGAGAGGTTGATTGAGTACAAGGCGAAGTGGTTTGGTGTTCCTGTCGTTTACGTTAATCCGAGGAATTCTTCCCGAGTTTGCCCCGTATGCGGGGGTCGGTTAATACCCCGAGAGGGGCGGTTGGTGGAGTGTCCTAACTGTGGGCTTGTGGAGGATAGGGATTTTGTTGCCGTGTTGAACCTTCGGATGTGGGGCGTTTGGGGTTCCCCCGAATGGGTTGGAGGTTTTGAGGGTTCACCCGATGAAGGGCTGATGAAGACCAATCCCTACGGGGTCATGGCAGTAGAAAAACAGAGAATAGGATTAAAACTCCACAAAATTACACCAAAACCCCCGTAGGGAGAACCCCATTGTACCGGAGATTAAGAAAAAGCTAAATAATATGAACACTAATTCATAAAGATGAAGTGGCTTGCATGGTTAACTGTTTTCCTTGTGATACTTGGGAGCCTATTAGTGCTACTCAAGCCTTACATACCAAGAGAAAGAGGTGGCGTATCGATGACTGGGGAAAGCATAAAGCTGCCAGAACCCAGACTAAAGGGAGAAATGAGTGTTGAGGAAGCCATAGCAAAGAGAAGGAGCATAAGAAGATACAGAAACGAACCACTTACACTTGAAGAACTTTCCCAGCTTCTTTGGGCGGCTCAAGGAATAACAGAACCAAGAAGAAAGTTTAGGGCAGCTCCAAGTGCTGGGGCAACGTATCCCTTCGAGATATATGTGGTCGTTGGGAAGGTAAGCGGACTAAAGCCTGGAATATACCACTACGATCCATTTACGCATTCAATAACTTTAGTTAAGGAAGGGGATTACAGGAGAGCACTTCAAAAAGCTGCACTGAATCAGGCATGGGTGGGTAATGCGGCAATAGATATAGTTTTGGTTGCGTACTATGAGAGGACAACTAAATACTACGGTGAAAGGGGAAAAATGTACGTCCATATGGAAGCTGGACATATAGGTCAGAATATCTACCTCCAGGCCACAGCCTTAAACTTAGGAACGGTAGCCGTAGGGGCGTTCTATGAAGATAGGGTAGCAGAAATCCTTGGAACTGATGGGATTCCCCTATACATCTTTCCGGTGGGTAAGATATGATAGATCATTATAACCTTGGCTACCTAACATTCGCCTTTATGAACCTAACAATGCTCTCAGGGGCACTGATCTTCCTTGCAAAAAAGAGAAAGAAGTTCTGGACATATGCCCATATAATTCTCGCAATAATAACTTACGTCCTAATGACGCTAACAATATGGGTGGTGAGGTAGCTTTTTATTCCAAACCTTTAGAAATCTAAACATGCTACCAGTCCCAATACTCAGAAAGCTCTTGAAGGTGCATTATAAAATAAAGAGAAGTAGGCTTGTATGGCTTGCCATAGGAGTCTCAACCCTAGCAGTTCTATTTGCAATCCTATTCATGGCTTTTGAGAACATTGACTTCTTCACGGCCTTGTATTGGGCTGTAATAACGATGTCAACGATAGGTTATGGAGATATAACACCAACCACTGAGGGAGGAAGAGTTGTCGCAATGATAGCGGCAGTAGCAGGTATCTCAAGTTTCACAGCCCTCGTATCTCTCATAGCCGAATACTTCCTAACTTCATCGCTAAGGAGGATGATGGGGATGCACTCCGTGAAATTTAATGATCACTATGTAGTTATTGGAAAAGGGGCAGGGGTAAAGGCCTTCATCGAGGAACTAATTTCTGCAATGGATAGAGGCGAAGTGGAGAAGAGAGGAGTAGTTGTGATTGTAGAAAGTGAAGAAGAAAAGAGACAGTTAAACCTTCCAGAGGAAGTTGAGGTAATAGTGGGAGACCCAACGGAAGAAGAAACCCTTAGAAGGGCATCTATAGAAAAAGCGAAACATGTAATAATAACTCTAGAAAACGACAGCAAGTCAGTTTTTGTCACTTTAAAGGTTAAAAGGCTCTCAAAAGCCAAAATCCATGTAGAAGCCCTTAGGGAAGAGAGTGTACCAATTCTTAAAACTGCCGGGGCTGAAAGGGTTGTTTTAAGTAGGGGGTTGGCAGGAAGACTATTGGCAAGCTCAATTTTTGAACCAGAAGTTGTTGATGTGCTCGAAGACTTAATGGCATCGAGCACGGGACATGATTTAGTAATAATAGAGGATAGAAGGATCTGGAACAAAACGTTCAAGGAAGCAATTGAAATTCTCTCGGGAAAGATGCTCCCAATTGGATACGTAAAGGAGAGAATAAAGTTAGCCCCACCACTTGACGAGATAGTTCCGGAAGGCGCCAAGTTAATATGCATAGTGAAGCATAGCCAGCAATAAAAATTAGCCATGAAAATCCTTGTTTTTCCTTTTATTGCTCTTATAACAGATTTTTAGGATAATGAGAAAAGTATATAATCCCTCAACGCATACCCACCTTGAAAACTCACGCTCATAGGTGAGGTGATATGGCTAAGAAAAATAGTAACGCTGATGTTAAGGAGATAGATGAGCTTGAAGAGCTTGGTTTTGAACCAATAGAAGAAGTTGAGACAAAGAAAAAGAAAAAAGAGAAAGAAATAAGAACAATTGAGGACTTACCAGGAGTTGGTCCAGCCACTGCAGAAAAACTTAGAGAAGCAGGTTTTGACACACTCGAAGCAATAGCAGTTGCCTCCCCAATAGAGCTGAAAGAGATTGCAGGAATAAGTGAAGGAGCAGCTATAAAGATAATACAAGCAGCGAGAAAAGCCGCGAATCTTGGAACTTTCATGAGGGCCGATGAGTACCTTAAGAAGAGGCAGGCAATTGGTAGAATATCCACAGGGAGCAAAAGCCTAGATAAGCTCTTAGGTGGAGGAATTGAAACACAGGCAATAACCGAGGTTTTTGGTGAGTTCGGTAGTGGAAAGTGCTTTGCCAAGGATACCAAAGTTTACTATGAGAACGATACAACAATTCATTTCGAATCTATTGAAGAGATGTACAAAAAATACGCCTCAATAAATGGAGAAATACCCTTTGACACAGGCTTTGCCGTCCCTCTCAATACTGTTAGTGTCTATACCTTCGACCTAGAGGCCGGTGAAATCAGGCGCACAAAGGCATCCTATCTTTACCGTGAGTATGTCAGAAAGATCCTTGAGGTTCACCTATCAAAGGGCAGAGTTCTGAGGATAACTAAGCCCCATCCCGTGCTCGTCTTCCAAGATGGTCTCAAATGGACTCCTGCTGGAGAGATAAAACCAGGAGACATCGTCGTTGGCATAAGACAGCTCCCTGCAAACTCGAAGAAAATTGACGCTTCAAAAGCTTACTCTCTTGGTATGTCCACCGCAAAGGAAACCACTCCCATTCCAGAAGAAGTGCTCAATGCTGATCACGAATCAATTGCCGCGTTCATTGCAGGCTATATTGATGAAGGTGGCCATGTTACTGAGTCCAAAATAGAAATAGTTACGGAGAATCCTGAGTTAGCGGAGAAATTAATGTTCCTCCTCAAACGCCTTGGCATCTCACCAATACTTTCCAAGAAGCTTATAGAAGATAGTGTTCACTATTACGTCTCCATTACTGGCGAGGATAGAGAGAAAATCTCAGAAATCCTCAAGAGAACCAAGCTTAAGGTTACCACACCCAACATCGAGGAGAACACTAGATATCCACCGGCCTTGGCTAAGTATCTATCCAGACTTTCCTCCAAGTTCTGCCTCCCAAAGAAAGGGGCAGCACCTCAACTATCCACTAGAGAAGAAAATACATGGTTCGGTGAAAAGACCTTACTTCAGTTTGAGCAGTACTTCAGAGAAGTCCTCAAACTCCTTGACCGTGCAGAGAAGACCCTTCTCACTGGAGAACATCTAGAGCTTCCTTTCCCATGGACTGTCCTTAAGAAGCACGGCTTTACCGACGAGCAAATAGCAAGCTACAGCTCTAAGGGACTACCCAAGCACGAACCCGAGAGGAGTCGTGTAGTTGATGCATTGATGAAAGAAATAAACCACCACAAGAAAATCGCCAAGGAAGCTGTTGAGATTATAAAGCTCGCAAGGAAACTTGAGTTTTACGAAGTTGTTTCAGTTAAGCTTATCGAATACAATGACTGGGTCTACGATCTCGTCGTGCCTGAAACTCACAACTTCATAGCTCCCAGTGGTCTCGTTCTCCACAACACCCAGCTCGCCCACACTTTAGCCGTTATGGTTCAGCTACCACCTGAGGAAGGTGGTCTCAACGGCTCAGTTATTTGGATAGACACCGAGAATACCTTTAGACCCGAAAGAATAAGGGAAATAGCAAAGAACAGAGGACTCGACCCAGATGAAGTCCTGAAGCATATTTACGTTGCAAGAGCATTCAACAGCAATCACCAAATGCTATTAGTCCAACAGGCAGAAGATAAGATAAAGGAACTCCTCCACACAGACAAACCTGTGAAGCTTCTCATAGTTGATTCACTAACAAGCCACTTCAGAAGTGAGTACATAGGAAGAGGAGCCCTTGCAGAGAGGCAACAGAAGCTTGCTAAGCACCTAGCAGACCTGCACAGGCTTGCAAACCTCTATGAAATAGCAGTCTTCGTAACTAACCAGGTCCAAGCAAGACCCGATGCCTTCTTTGGAGATCCAACAAGGCCAATAGGTGGACACATACTTGCTCACTCTGCAACACTTAGAATTTATTTAAGGAAAGGGAAAGGTGGAAAGAGAGTTGCAAGGCTCATAGATGCTCCACACCTTCCAGAAGGAGAAGCGGTCTTTAGAATTACAGAAAGGGGAATAGAAGATTAGAGTCTAAACTCCCTGGCTTTTCTCTTCATTCTCCATTCTTCAAATCTCCTTATAAATGGACATCTAGACCTCCACAACATTATTAACTCTTTAATCTTTCCCAATTTCTCCCCTCCTCCTCAATTCTTCCTCATATATTGTCCACAGAGCAACAAGGGTTGCCGGAATTCCATGCTCGGTAGCAAACGTCATATATGGAGCCAAATCAACAACATAATCCGCAAATCTGAATAAGCCAACGGGAATACCTTCCCTCGAGCCTATGAATACAACAACTTCTTTAGCGTAATACATGTCCTTAGCAAGCTTCTCTTTCACTTCATTGAGTGTTGGCCCCTTGGGGTCTGTTATTATAACAAGCCTCCTGTTCCTCCTCTTATCTCTTATAACCTGATACAGGTCCCAAACAGTCACAGGAACCTTTTCAACTTCCCAAGGATATGCTTCCTTTTGAATCTGATATCTACTCTCCTGTCCCTCCTTCACGCCCCTGATAAAAGCCATAAGTTCATACGCATTCATCTTTTCTTTTGGTGCTATAATCAACTCTTTGATCTCAAAAGCCTGCGCAGCCCTACCAATCTTCTCACCAAAAGCCCTCGCAGTTTTGTAGTCTCCCCAATAAGGCATCTGAACTACAGTTAGCTTCCTAAATAGCTTCCTACAGTCCGGCTTATCCTTTGTGTATTTCTTCCACTTCATGTACTCCTCTCCGGGGATTACGGAGATGTAAGCCCTATCTCCAATTATCTCCACCTGAACGACTTTGTCAGGATAGCTCAGGTTAACTTCAACGTTCTTAAGATCCTTTATCCTTGCTCCAAGAACGACATTCACGTCCACACTCGAAAAGTCTTTCTTTCCTCTCTTCTTTGTTCTAACGGCGAAGCTCTCACCATCTTTTATGTGCTTAACTATCTCCTCCGCAGCATTTTTTATATCCTCTAACGTTGCCGGGACCTCGATCAAAACTGGGTAAACTTTCTCAACCTCAGGTACATCTAATATTTTCTCCAATGCTCCCTCCTCATCACTCTCAACGAGAACTATTCCAGGATACCCCTCAGGAGCTATGACAACCTTGGCATTTGGAAGAACCTCTTTGATGTAGTTCCCGGCAACGGCCTCCATATCCATCTGTGTCTTGACTATGAACTTCATTCACCATCACCCTTTGGCCCTCTTTTTCACTTTAATCGCAATACCTTTCCTCGCCCTCACCATTTCACTGCCGCTCAACACGGCCTTACCAACTGCAACAACCTTCCCATCCCTAACAACGCCAACGAAGTCGCCTGGTCTAATACGCTCATCAGCACTCTCAACGCCAGCGGCAAAAACATCTCCCCTAATTTCAAAATCAACCTCGACCCAGTATGATTTCAGTGAGTCATAAACTCTCTGCATTCCAGCAGGAGTCACGCTTATAGTCCCTTCCTGAAATGTTCCAGTCTGAACATTATTTACAATAACCCTCAGCATTTTAGAACCAATTATTTGAGCATTTTCAGGCAGTATGGCCTCCCCAGCACCCAGACCAAAGTAGTAATCGAAAACCTTCCTAACGTTCTCGTAAAATCTGTACCTGCGATAAGCCTTGTCAACATCTCTCAGGTCGTATTCAGATAGCACCTTTGTAAGCCTTGAAAGTGAGTCCTTTGAAGTCGTTGAATCTCCAACTGCAGTAAATATGACGTCTCTCCCGGTAATTTCCATTGCCATCTTCACGGCCTCTTTATATCCACCCTCAACATGGGCAATTATTGGGATATCTGGATATTTTTCAAGAACTTCAGCCAAAAGCTCGCCAGCAAATTTAATCTCACTCTCACTCCAATGCCCAGTAACAACTATGTCATATTTTGCAAGCCACTCCCACTCCCTGGGAACCACGCCATATGGAGAAGTAACGATGAGCTCATGAATCCTGTAAGACTTATCTCCTAACGCCTCCTTAACGGCCTTTCTATACAGAGTATGTGATCTTGACCTTGAATAGGGCTTCTTAGCAGAGCATGGAAGGATGAGAAGAAGCTCAATATCTTCAGGAGGTTTAAATCGTTCAATAACCCTCGAACGCCACCTAAAAACTTCTGGTCTCGTCATTGAATGGTCACTTATAAACACGACAGTTCTGTCAGATATTGGAGTGTATTTTTCGAGGTAGTCCATATGCTCCCTGTCCGCTATTCTCAAGATTCCAACATTCATAGCTGTTGGAAGGAAATTTTCGACCAGGTATCTAAGCTTATTTTCTTCTATTGCAATTTTAATCAGCTTGATCATTCTCCTAGCAAACTCCAGGGGATCGCCTTGGGAATCCCATATTATTGGGGAAAATTGTGTAAAGGCAAGGCCTTCAAATTCATAAATTTTCAAGGATCTTACATCGAATGCATCAATTCCTAGATATACTGCCAAAGGATACAAGAATGGCTCAAGATCCGTTATTAGAACAGCATTCGGAAATTTTTCTCTCAAAGCTCTTATTGTGTTAACGAATCCCCTATAATCCCTTACCATTACCTTCGAATTTCCAATATATATCGCTTCAAATTCATTTTCCTCAATTATTTTAAAGAACTCTCCATAATATTTGTCCCTTTTTAAGGCCGGGAAATAGAATGTATTGAATTTTGAATAATCTACCTCCAAAATCCTCTTTATTGCCTTTTTTATGACCTCGTCAGGAGTATAATAGCTTAGTGGGATAGCGGGGGCTAAATTAAAGTCATACTCACTGTAATTTTTGGGATAGAAGAACGAATTAAAAGGAGAAATTGTGAAGTCAATGCCAGCTAAGGCCGGAGTCTGGACTGGAGGATCTAACCTTATAACCCCTAACCTTCCTGGTCCGTCGTGCTTAACTACTTCCATGTTCGCTCACACAAGATTGTACCTCTGGAGGAGAAGGATCTCATCGAGGGTAAGCTTTTCACCACGCTTGAACTTTTCAAGTGCCTGGACTGCTTTCTCGAAGTTAGCATCCCTCTTTGCCATCATTCTTGCAACTAGTTTGTATGCTATCAACTCCTTGTGCTTCTGGTCATACTCGAGTATCTTCCTATCAAGCTCCCTGAGCTGTCTTCTAACTTCCCTTATTTTCTCCCTAAGTTCAAGAACCTTCTGATGGTACTCGTCAGCCTCTTTCTTCACTTCATCTGCCTTCTGGTATGTCTTGATCATCTGCTCATGATACTGCTGGCTCTGATTTGCGAGTTGCTGAATTTCTAGAGTTATAGCTCTTCTAGCTTTCTTGAGTTGGTCTATTTTCTTTCTGACTTCTTGGAGCTTATTATTGAATCTTTCAATTTGCTGGAGGATTTCAAGCTCAGTTGCAAGAACCTGAATTTGATCAACTATCTGCCTCTCCCTTTCAGGAGTTATGTTTGGATTAGTTTGAAGCTCCCACTCAAGCTTCTCTATTCTCTCTTCTATTTTATCCTTTGGCATTTTTAGCCTTCTAAGCTGCCTGAACTCGTCTCTCTTGGTTCTATATTCCAAAGCCTCCTGATAAAGGAGATCAAGCTTTGCATTTATCTCTTCCCTATTTTTCTTTAATTCTTTTATTTTTGCATTTATCTCATCTCTCTTTGCTTTAAACTCTCTAGCTTTCTCTCTCAGCCTTTTTACTTCTGCGTTCTTCTCATCCCTTTTCTGAATCCACATGTTAAGCTCTTGTTGAAGCTCTTCCAGCTTTAGCTCTATGTTCCTCTTTTCTTCCTGAAGAGCTTCAAGCTCTCTCTTGATTCTCCTAATTTCCTCTGGGTCAACTTTCACTTGCATATTCCTTCCCCTTTCCCACTTTTAGAATAGAGGCTTCTCATGAGTTCAGGCCCCGCTAATGTGGGGAGAAATTTTTTCCAATAAAAACTTTTCTCTCTTCTCAAAACTTTTAACTTAAGAGGGATACGCTCATGTGATGATAGAATTCAAGGATGTGTGGTTCTGGTATGAGAATGGAAAACCAGTTTTGAAATCAGTTAGCTTTGAGTTTAAAGGAGGAATTTTAGCAATAGTTGGGCCAAACGGAAGTGGAAAAACAACTCTCGCTAAAATGATGAACGGCCTCCTCAAACCAAAAAAAGGCAGGATAGTCGTTGATGGTATAAAGGTCAATGAAAGAAGCGTTGCTGAGATGAGCAAGATCGTTGGTTATGTTTTCCAAAATCCAGACTCAATGTTCTTTGAAGAAACAGTTTTTAAGGAAGTAGCATTTGGTCCAAGGAATCTCGGATTAAGCGAAGATGAAGTTAAAAAGAGAGTTAAATGGGCTTTAAAAGTTGTTGGACTTGAAGGATTTGAAGAAAGGGATCCTTTTGAGTTGAGTGGTGGTGAAAAACAGAGATTAGCCATAGCCTGCATACTTGCAATGAAACCCAAATACTTAGTCCTTGATGAGCCAACGACGGGTCTTGACGAAAGAGCATTGAGAAAACTAGTTAAAGTTATAATATCGTTGAGAAGAGAAGGGCACTCCATAATAGTAATAACCCACGACATGGAGTTCGTTATGAAAGTTGCCGATAAGGTTCTGCTACTTGTTAACGGAGAATTAAAGTTTTTTGGAGATGTTAAAGAATTCTTCAAGCTTAATCTTAGAGAATATAGCTTGGAAGAACCTGAAATATTAAAAATAGCCCGAAAGATAGGAATAGATTTCGTCAGGGATATCACTGATATTCTCTCCATCCTTTGGAATAGAGCTTCCAACACACAAAGAGGTGGTTAGGAGATGATGTTCTCCTTGTACGTTGAGAGGGATTCAATCTTACACTCCCTGGACCCAAGGGTTAAAATCATTGGAACGGCAATATTTACGACACTCGGCTTATTAACCAAGGATCCCCTGTTTTCTCCACTGATATTCATCTTAGTCCTCTTAACCTTTAAATTCTTGGGAAAGCTCGATTTTAAAGTTCAATTAACAGCTCTAAAGCCACTAACCCCCATATTTCTCCTAACATTCATAAGCTGGCCAATAATAATCGATCCTTGGGAAAAAGGAGCTCTTATTGGAGTAGCCTATACATTTAGGATAATGGGAATTACATTAATAGCCTTCGGCCTCATGATGACAACTAAGCAGAGGGATTTGATTAGGGGATTCACAAAGTTAGGGTTGCCCTATGAAATCGGACTAGCCGTTCTTATAGCCCTTAGATACATCCCAACGATATACTCGATAGCCCAGAACGTAATGGACGCACAAAAGAGTAGGGGACTTGAGCTCGAGAAGGGAAATTTTATCCAGAGAGCAAAGAAAATGGCAACAATAATAATTCCCCTACTTGTAATAACCATAAGAACCGCCCATGAGCTTGCAATAGCAATGGAAAGCAGAGCATTTGGAGCCTCAAAAAAGAGAACATACTTAGTAGACCTGAAGATGAAAAAGATTGATTACCTAGCTCTCGGCATTATTCTTTCTGTTGCCCTACTTTACCTGGGAATAAAAGTTCTTCTTTGACAGAGAGCTCATGCTCTCCCAAAGATGCTAAATTGTCTAAGTAAGTTCTAAGAACAGTTAGTCCGGCCTTATACTTTCCCCTATAATGAGACACCCTTACAACCAAAAGCTGCTCGAACAGCTCCGGTACATCAAAAATTCTTCTAGCCTCTCCAAGTATGTCAAGTTCATTTAAGTTTTGCTCTTCTGCAATGAACACCCCATAAAGCCCCTTACTGTCAATCATCTTTTTTATTTCAAAAAGCTGTTTCCCATTAATCCCAAGAACGTTGAATGAGCCAACGGCAATCACAGAGCTCTCATCAACAAATTCTAGTGCAGAAAAAACGTCTTCAAGAGAGTAAACTCTTGCAAATAAAATATCACCAGAGTGTATCCTAGATGATACATCCATATAGTAGAAGGTGCCGACGGAAGAAAGGATCAAGTTTAGGACGTAGGAATAAGCCAGCTGATCCGTAACTATGATACCAGCTATATCGCCTTGCCTAAGAGACCCTACAATCTCAGATATCTCACCAAACACGTTTAGAGAGGGTTCTGAAGCAAGCTTCCGAAACATACAGATTAAGTTAGTGGGGAGATATTTAACATTTCCGTCTCGGACAACCGAGTGCTCATCACCTATCAGACAGTGCCGGTTTCCTCATTGACAAACTATCTGCAATACCATCTGAGCAGGATCCCTTATCCCAGGCCCCAACCCAAGGATATAAATCGCCAAATACCAATAATTTCTCTCTTCCTCCTCCGGAACCATTTTCGTAAGTATGTAATATACCGCAATGAGTATCACCGTTATCCAGGGATAATAAGCGTAAGCACCTAGCCAACTCACAAGATGAGATTCAATCCAATGAACCTCCCTATAGTGGTAGAAATGGATGGCCACAACGGTCGAAGCTATGTCAAAGTAATGGGCAAGGACAGGATATAAATAGAGTCTCTCAAAGGGTTTATACCTGTAAAAGATAAGCACAGCCACAAAACTAATGAATGTATGAAGAAGCGTTAATTCATAGGGTTTCCAGCATTTAGCGTTCATCACGAGAAGATAATTAGCATACAAAGCCAATGCAACCCCCCAAGCGAATGTTAACTTTGGATAAAGCCTCAACTTAACGTCAGCGATAAGTACGGGGACTATCAAGAAGAATGCCGTAAAGAATATCCCCGGAGTTAGAATCCACGGGTTCGGTTTTAGAACTCCACCATCAACCAAAGCCCTAACAGTAGCTCCAAAAATAACCATAGGGGTTACTGCGAGAAATAACCTCTCATCGACCTTTATTTTGAGGGGCTTTATTATGTACCTGTAGGTATATATCACGGCAAATCCAAATACCAAGGCATACACAAGGGTGTTTATTGGATTATATCCCTCCCTCGTGTACATTGGCCTGATAAAATACTCCCAAAGAAACTGATGGATATCAACCATTTGAGCCCCCAGGAAGTTAGATAGGAATGATCTTTTTAACCTTTTCACAAATTACCAAATGACTATGAACAAAGTCATTATTAAAGAGAAACCAACGGCAGATGAAATTAAAGAGCTACTGGATATTGCTGAAAAATATGGGGGAGTCATTACAATATTTGCCAAATGCAAGGTCTATTATGAAGGGAGAGCAAAAAGCGAGCTGGGAGAAGGAGATAGGATAATTATAATTAAACCTGACGGAAGTTTTCTGATTCATCAAAATAAAAAGAGGGAGCCTGTGAACTGGCAGCCCCCAGGAAGTTCAGTAAGGATAGAGGGAAACACCATAATAAGCATTAGAAGAAAACCTAGGGAAAAGCTTGAAGTTGAAGTATTAGAGGCATATTCTGGGATAGTGTTCTTTGCAGAGGATTACGAAGAGCTTGCTCTAACAGGTAGCGAGGCTGAAATGGCCGAATTAATTTTTCAAAACCCAGATATAATTGAAAAGGGATTTAAGCCCCTCTTCAGAGAGAAGCCAATAAAACACGGAATCGTTGATATATTGGGAGTTGACAAGGAGGGAAATATCGTAGTTCTAGAGCTGAAAAGAAGAAGAGCCGATTTACATGCCGTTAGCCAACTAAAAAGATACGTTGAATCCTTAAAAGAAGAATATAAGAGAAAAGTTAGAGGAATTTTAGTTGCCCCCTCTTTAACAGAAGGAGCTAGAAAGTTGCTTGAGAAGGAAGGACTAGAATTCAAGAGACTTGAACCGCCAAAAAGGAAAGATAAAAAGTCAAGAGGAAAGCAAAAAACACTAGATTTCTTCTAACCCATGTTCATTTCGTGATGCATCATTTCTCTAACCTTCACAAAGACTATTCCATTCCTCTCCTCAACCTCAATTATCCTCCCAAGACCAACAAGCCTAAGCTGAACTCTGCAAATATTAATCTCCCTTTCATCACTCTCCTCCCAAGGTATCCTCTGAGAAGTCCTTTCTATTCTGATAACCCTCGCAACAATGCCTTCAGTACCTCTTGTAACATCTTCAAGCGATTCATAGGTTAGAAAAACAAGATCCCCCTCTTTGACATTCTCAAGAACAAGATAGTTCTTAGCACTCCTTATTTCTATGGTTCGAAAGGGATTCCTAAGCAAAGCATCCAAAGCTCTTCTTGCAATTCCAGAGAGAAGAGGAAGTTCCATTTTAACCACCTCACAAATACATAGTTTCATACTGCTTCTCAACTTTTCTCCTTGCCTCTTCCATTTGTTCATGCATTTTCCTGAGTTGCTCCTCAATCATTTCAGCTTCCTTAATTAGAGGTTCTGTAGAAACTTCAAAGTTGAGCATCTTCTTCAGGACCTCCACAACGTTGGCAGCTGCTCTTGGATCAGGTCTATCACCAAACGTTTCTCCCAACAGAACGTAGCTCTTAAGACCGAGTTTAGATGCTTCCCACAACAGCCTTCCACTCATTCCACTTATTGAGCCAAATTTCAATATCTTTACTCCCAGCTCCTCAAGCTCCCGGTTCTCCTCCTCAGTACCTCCAACCCCCCAAACCTCAAACTTCTCTTTGAATAAACCAACTCCCATACCTCCAAGAGATATTACTTTCTCAGCGTTAACTCTCTTCAAGTACTCAGCCAGCTCCCTCGCTATCTCATTTATCAACGTCGGAGGGAGGTAGATATCTGCAACGGCGACAATTAAGTTGTCCCTGCCGTAAAATCTGAGAGGAGGATTGGGCTTCCCTTCAAGGATTAGTGTCATAGGCGGGATAAATGGACTTTCGACATATCCTATCATTTCCATTTTAAGTTCCTTTGCAAGGAAATTTGCCGCTATATGTCCAACCAGCCCAATTCCAGGATACCCCTCTATCAGAACAGCACTCTCAACCTCAGGAAGGACTATCTTTACTGGACTCCCGTTCGTCATCCGACCACCAAATTATATTTCACATCAAAGGTAGTTAAGGTTTTGGAGTATCATTTCCACTGGAAAAGCAACTCTTAAATCCAAAAACCACCGAGATTAACAAGGTGATGGCTATGCCAAAGATAGGAATCATAGGCGGTTCTGGAGTATATGGAGTCTTTGAACCAAAGGAAACTGTAAAAGTGCACACACCCTATGGTAGACCCTCAGCTCCAGTAGAAATAGGAGAGATTGAAGGTGTAGAAGTTGCATTTATCCCCAGACACGGAAAATATCACGAGTTCCCTCCCCACGAAGTTCCTTACAGGGCAAATATATGGGCCCTTAAAGAGTTAGGTGTGGAGAGAGTGATAGCAATAAACGCAGTTGGCTCACTAAAGGAAGAATATAAGCCAGGAGATATAGTGATAATCGACCAATTCATTGATTTCACAAAGAAGAGAGAGTACACATTTTATAACGGACCAAGGGTTGCCCACATAAGTATGGCAGATCCCTTCTGTCCAGAACTGAGGAAAATATTTATTGAAACGGCAAAAGAGCTAAACCTACCAGTTCACGAAAAAGGAACTTACATATGTATAGAAGGACCCAGATTCTCAACTAGAGCAGAATCGAAGATGTTTAGACAATTTGCAGATGTCATCGGAATGACCCTTGTACCAGAGGTCAACTTAGCCAGAGAACTTGGAATGTGTTATGTAAACATCTCAACAGTCACTGACTACGATGTCTGGGCAGAGAAACCAGTAGATGCTCAAGAAGTCCTCAGAGTCATGAAAGAAAATGAGGAAAAAGTTCAGAAACTTCTAAGAAAGGCAATTCCAAGAATCCCAGAGGAGAGAAAGTGTGGCTGTGCGGACGTACTTAAGACAGCTTTCGTCTGATTCTTTCTTCACCTTTTGAGTAATAATTGAGCGTCTCGCTATTATTATAAGTATTTGAGCATTTCTATCTTTATCGAAAAACCCCCAGAGTTTCATTTCCACTGGAACTCCACGAGAGAGGTATCCCACAAAATTTTTGACGATACAAAATATGTAAAGAATATGACAGCGTCATGTTTACAATTGTAAAGTAAACAATGTTCATATAATGTACATTTTTGTACACCAACTTTGTATGTTTTTTCAGTAAAAAATTTTAGACATTTATAAGCTGTTCATAGATAAATATTTAAATAGGAAGTCGATCTAATAGGGGAGAGTGTTTGTTTCACAAGAGAAAATAAAAATTTTCTATGGTGTTTGCCGCCGAGTTCCAGTGGAAATGAAACTCTGGGGGGTTTCACTTCTGTTTAATTTTACATGATATGTAAACCAAATCTTTTAACAAAATTGGACATATTTGCTCAAAAATGGATTTATTTTGTTGGACAAATATGTCCAATTGGACTCCACTGGAAATCGGGAACTCCTTTACATTTGGAAATCAACTAAAGTGAACAGATTAGTTCATTCGAGTAGTTTTTCTTATGAAATGATTTCAAATGAGATTATACTCAATTATATATTTGACATGTGAATGTTTAAGCAAAGCATAAAAACTCTCAGTGAGATATCAACGTTGCTTTCCACTGGTTCGTGTGGTTCGTGTGGAAAGACTTAAATATATATGTCATATGGGGGATTTGAGTATAACTTAATGTCATATTTAATGGTGTCTATTTAACAATATGTGTTCCATTTCCACTGGAAACACAGGTCATGTAATTAAAAAGCATAATTTCCACTGGAGGGACATCAATGAACGAAGGTGAACAGTTACACCTGGATAAGCTCTTTGAAAGACTGCTCAAGGCAAGGAAGATATTCAAGAACAAAGAGGTACTTAGACATAGCTATACTCCAAGAGACCTACCTCACAGACATGAGCAGATAGAGACGCTAGCACAGATACTAGTTCCTGTTCTTAGGGGTGAGACTCCATCGAACATTTTCGTTTATGGGAAGACAGGGACTGGAAAGACCGTGACTGTAAAATTTGTGACTGAAGAGCTTAAGAAAATCTCCAAAAAATATAACATTCCAGTTGATGTCATATACATAAACTGCGAGATCGTTGATACTCACTACAGGGTTCTAGCTAACATTGTCAATCACTTCAAGCATGAGACTGGAATTGAGGTTCCTCTCGTGGGCTGGCCGACGGATGAAGTTTATGCGAAGCTTAAACAAGTGATAGACATGAAAGAGAGGTTCGTCATTATTGTTCTTGATGAGATTGACAAGCTTGTAAAGAAGAGTGGAGATGAAGTTCTGTACTCATTAACGAGAATAAACACCGAGTTGAAGAGAGCGAAGGTTAGCGTTATTGGAATATCTAATGACTTGAAGTTTAAGGAGTATCTTGATCCAAGAGTCCTCTCAAGCCTTAGTGAGGAAGAAGTAGTGTTCCCTCCATATGATGCGACTCAGCTTAGGGATATACTAACACAGAGAGCTGAGGAGGCGTTTTATCCTGGAGTTCTAGATGAGAGCGTGATTCCCCTGTGTGCAGCTCTTGCAGCTAGAGAACATGGAGATGCGAGGAAGGCTTTAGACTTGTTAAGAGTTGCTGGAGAAATTGCAGAAAGGGAAGGTGCTAGTAAAGTTACTGAGAAACATGTATGGAAGGCTCAAGAAAAGATAGAACAAGATATGATGGAAGAAGTTATAAAAACGCTTCCGCTTCAGTCAAAGGTTCTCTTATATGCTATAGTTCTTCTGGACGAAAATGGGGAGTTACCAGCGAATACAGGTGAGGTGTACTCTGTGTATAGAGAGCTCTGTGAACATCTTGACTTAGAACCCCTAACTCAAAGGAGAATTAGTGATCTTATAAATGAGCTTGATATGTTGGGCATCATAAATGCAAAGGTCGTTAGTAAGGGAAGGTATGGGAGGACAAAAGAGATAAGGCTAAATGTTACCCCATATAAAATTAGGAATGTATTCAGATATGACTATACAATCCAGCCCCTGCTTACGATATCTTTTGAAAGTGGTCAGCGGAGGTTGATTTAATGGATGAGTTTGTGAGGGCTTTAATCAAAAATAACTACCTCATAACCCCTTCAGCTTATTATCTCCTTGCTGAGCACTTTAGAAAGCAGAATTTTTCTCTATCTGAGCTAATAAAATTTGCAAAGACTAAAGGGACTTTTATAATTGATGACCTAGTAGCTTCTGAGTTTCTTAAATTAAAAGAGCTTGAAGTTCCAGTGGAAACAAAACCCTCTTATATTTCCAGTGGAACTCCTGTTGAAAAAAGTTTAGTCTCTCTTGGAGAGGATAATATATCTGAAGAAACTAGTACTTCTGAAATGCAGAGTTCTATTTCCACTGGAGAACCCTCCATAGAAATGAGTGAACAGCCCTCTTCAAGCGTTGAATCAAAGATCTCTGAGGAGATATTCCAGGGGGAGAGTTCTATTTCCACTGGAAGTGAAGGGGTTGCAGAGGGAGAAGAAGCAGAAATTATAGAAACTGTTGAGGAAGTTGCAAGCGTTCCTTCCAATGGAAGTGAATTTGAGAGTGAGGAAGAAAATGGGAATGGTGTAGCTGTCGTAGCTGATAAATATGGATTGCCAATGGTATACGAGCCCGAGGAAATAGTCGAGGAGAAGGAGTACTCTCTCTATGAAGATTTTGTCATTCAACCGAATCCCGAATTCAAGTTTGCTAAAATAACCCCCGAGTACGAGATAAAGTTTGATATAAGAAACTTCAAACTTAAGCCTCCAAAACCAAAAAATGGGAGTGGGAAAGAGGGTGAAATCATCGTTGAGGCTTATACATCCCTATTCCGGAGCAGACTTAGAAAGCTAAGGAGAATCTTAAGAGAAAATCCTGAACTTAATACTGTTGTTGATATTGGGAAGCTTAAGTATGTTAAGGGGGATGAAGAAGTTACGATAATAGGACTTGTCAACAGTAAAAGAGAAACGAACAAAGGGCTAATATTTGAAATAGAAGACCAGACAGGTGTTGTTAAGGTGTTCCTTCCAAAGGATTCCGAAGACTACAGGGAAGCTTTCAAAGTTCTACCTGATGCCGTGGTTGCATTTAAAGGTTTCTATTCTAAGAAAGGTTTATTCTTTGCAAATAGATTCTATCTTCCGGATGTTCCACTGTATAGGAAGCAAAAGCCACCCTTGGAGGAAAAAGTATACGCTATCCTAATAAGTGATATTCACGTTGGAAGTAAGGAATTCTGCGAGAAGGCCTTTATGAAGTTCCTCGAGTGGCTGAATGGTTATGTTGAAAGTAAGGAGGAAGAGGAAATTGTGAGCAGGGTAAAGTACCTTATAATAGCGGGTGATGTTGTAGATGGTATTGGTGTTTATCCTGGCCAGTACTCTGACTTAATAATCCCAGATATATTTGATCAGTACGAGGCTCTTGCCAATCTATTGGCAAATGTTCCTGATCATATAACGATGTTCATTGGACCTGGAAATCACGATGCCGCCAGGCCAGCAATTCCTCAACCAGAGTTCTATGAGGAGTATGCAAAGCCTATATACAAGCTTAAGAACGCTGTAATAATAAGTAATCCTGCAGTAATAAGATTACATGGTAGGGACTTTCTAATAGCCCACGGTAGGGGCATTGAAGATGTTGTTGCAAATGTCCCTGGACTCACTCATCACAAACCTGGCCTACCAATGATTGAACTTCTTAAAATGAGACACCTGGCTCCAACCTTTGGAGAGAAAGTTCCAATAGCTCCCGATCCGGAGGATCTTCTTGTCATTGAAGATGTTCCCGACCTAGTTCAGATGGGCCATGTTCATGTTTATGATGCGGTAACATATAGGGGAGTCCAACTTGTGAATTCTGCGACGTGGCAGGCTCAGACAGAGTTTCAGAAGATGGTAAATATAGTCCCTACACCTGCAAAGGTTCCGGTTGTAGATGTCGAGAGTGCAAAAGTTGTTAAGGTTCTTGATTTTAGCAGGTGGTGCTGATGGAGCTTCCAAAAGAAATTGAAGAGTATTTTGAAATGCTTCAAAAGGAAATTGATAGGGCATATGAAATAGCAAAAAAGGCGAGAGCTCAGGGAAAGGATCCCTCACTAGATGTTGAAATTCCTCAAGCCACTGACATGGCTGGAAGAGTTGAGAGCTTGGTTGGTCCACCTGGTGTAGCTAAGAGAATAAGGGAGTTGGTGAAGGAATACGGTAAGGAAATAGCTGCTCTTAAAATAGTTGATGAAATTATAGAAGGCAAGTTTGGTGATTTTGGAAGCAAAGAAAAGTATGCCGAGCAGGCTGTTAGAACGGCACTTGCAATTCTTACCGAGGGGATAGTTTCGGCTCCAATAGAGGGTATAGCTGATGTTAAAATAAAGAGGAACACCTGGGCTGATAACTCTGAGTATCTAGCCCTCTACTATGCTGGTCCAATAAGAAGTTCGGGTGGAACCGCTCAAGCTCTTAGTGTTCTCGTAGGAGACTATGTTAGAAAGAAGCTTGGTCTGGACAGATTTAAACCAAGTGAAAAGCATATAGAAAGAATGGTTGAGGAGGTAGACCTCTATCACAGAGCTGTTACTAGATTGCAGTATCATCCATCTCCCGAAGAAGTTAGACTTGCTATGAAAAATATTCCAATAGAGATTACTGGCGAAGCTACAGATGACGTTGAGGTGTCTCATAGGGATGTTCCAGGTGTTGAAACTAACCAGTTAAGAGGTGGAGCTATCCTGGTACTGGCCGAGGGTGTTCTCCAGAAGGCAAAGAAGCTTGTGAAGTATATTGACAAGATGGGCATTGAGGGATGGGACTGGCTCAAGGAATTCGTTGAAGCAAAAGAAAAGGGAGAAGGGAAAGAGGATAAAGAGGAGAAAAGTGAGAATACTTCTCAAGCAGAGACTGCCGTTGAAGAACTTAGGGTTGAAGTTGAGAAGGGGTTTTACTATGAGCTCTATGAAAAGTTCAGGAGTGAAATTGCTCCGAGTGATAAGTATGCTAAGGAAATCATAGGCGGAAGGCCATTATTTGCAGGTCCTTCTTCAAATGGTGGATTTAGGCTTCGCTATGGCAGAAGCAGGGTAAGTGGTTTTGCTACATGGAGCATTAATCCTGCAACAATGATACTTGTTGATGAGTTCTTAGCTATTGGGACTCAAATGAAGACCGAAAGGCCAGGGAAGGGAGCCGTTGTTACACCCTCAACGACTGCAGAAGGTCCAATAGTTAAGCTCAAGGATGGAAGCGTTGTGAGAGTTGATGATTATCAGCTTGCCCTAAAGATACGGGATAATGTTGAGGAAATTCTCTACCTAGGTGACGCAATAATAGCTTTTGGAGACTTTGTTGAGAACAACCAGACTCTTCTTCCTGCCAATTATGTTGAAGAGTGGTGGATTCAGGAGTTTGTTAAAGCTGTGAAAGATATCTATGAGGTTGAATTGAGGCCTTTTGAAGAAAACTCTAAAGATGCCGTTGAAGAAGCAGCTGATTACCTTGACGTGGATAAGGACTTCCTCTTCAAAATGCTTTATGACCCTTTAAGGGTTAAGCCTCCAATTGAGCTTGCCATTCACTTTTCCAAAATATTAGACATTCCGCTCCATCCTTACTACACACTCTATTGGAACTCCTTGGAACCTGAAGATGTAGAAGAGTTGTGGAGGATACTTAAAGATAATGCTGAGATTGAATGGGACAGCTTTCGAGGAATTAGACTCGCAAAAAAGATTAAAATCTCCTTAGAGTCTCTTGGAAAGGCTAAGAGATATCTGGAACTTCTCGGATTGCCTCATACTCTTAGTGATGGAGTTGTTATCATTGAGTATCCATGGAGTGCAGCTCTTCTAACACCTCTTGGCAATTTAGAGTGGGAATTCAAAGCAAAGCCAATGTTCACGGTTATAGATATAATAAATGAAAATAATGACATTAAACTTAGAGATAGGGGAATCAGCTGGATTGGTGCTAGAATGGGAAGACCAGAGAAAGCTAAGGAGAGAAAAATGAAACCACCAGTTCAAGTTCTGTTCCCAATTGGTTTGGCTGGTGGATCTTCAAGAGATATAAAGAAGGCGGCCGAGGAGGGTAAAATAGCGGAAGTTGAAATAGCCTTCTTTAAGTGTCCGAAGTGCGGTCACGTTGGTCCTGAACATATTTGCCCAAGATGTGGAACAAGAAAAGAGTTGCTATGGACATGCCCAAAGTGTAAAGCTGAGTATCCGGAGGAGCAGGCTAAGGGATACGATTACACTTGTCCAAAGTGTAACATTAAGCTCAAACCCTTTGCTAAGAGGAAGATAAAGCCATCTGAGCTTCTGAACAGGGCAATGGAGAACGTTAAGGTTTATGGAGTAGACAAGTTGAAAGGCGTCATGGGAATGACATCTGGCTGGAAAATGGCTGAACCTCTCGAAAAAGGACTTCTCAGAGCTAAAAATGAAGTTTATGTGTTCAAAGACGGGACGATAAGATTCGATGCAACAGATGCTCCAATAACTCACTTCAAACCAAGAGAAATTGGAGTTTCAGTAGATAAGCTGAGAGAACTTGGATATACGCATGACTTTGAGGGTAAACCACTAGTTAGTGAGGATCAGATCCTGGAGCTTAAGCCACAAGATATAATTCTCTCAAAAGAAGCTGGAAAATACTTATTAAGGGTTGCTAATTTTGTAGATGACCTGCTTGAGAAATTCTATGGCCTACCAAGATTCTACAATGCGGAGAAGATGGAAGATCTTATAGGGCATCTTGTTATAGGACTTGCTCCCCATACGTCCGCAGGAATAGTAGGGAGGATAATAGGATTCGTTGATGCATTAGTTGGATATGCCCATCCTTACTTCCATGCGGCTAAAAGAAGAAACTGCTTCCCTGGGGACACGAGAATTTTAGTTCAAGTAGATGGAAAGCCAGCTAGAATAACAATTCGTGAACTTTACGAGCTTTTCGAAGATGAGAGTTATGAGAAAATGGTCTATGTTAGGAGAAAGCCCAAAAAGAACGTTAAGGTGTATTCCTATGACCCAGTGAGCAATAAGGTTGTCCTTACTGAGATCGATGATGTCATAAAGGCACCAACCACGGATCATCTCATTAGATTTGAGCTTGAGCTTGGCAGGAGTTTTGAGACTACTGTGGATCATCCAGTTCTAGTTTACGAGAATGGGAAATTCATTGAGAAAAAGGCTTTTGAAGTTAGAGAAGGCGATTTAATCCTGATTCCAAGGCTTGAACTTCCAAGCGAGAATGCTGAGAAAATTGACGTTTTAGAAATTCTTTCATCTGAAGAGTTCAGTGAGATTTGGGATGGGATTGTTGTTAGGGGCATTGTCCCCTGGCTTCGCTCGAAAGGAGCAAATATTGTTGGGGACTCACTACCAGTTTCAAAGCTTCTCAGAATTCTTAAGGATTTAAAGATACCCCTTGATGAAGTTCCAGACTGTAAACTTTTCTTAAAGGATGATGACGTTGAAATAAGTCGCTTTATTCCAATGAAGCCCTTCTTACGAGTACTTGGCTACTATCTTGCTAGGGGATATACTAAGAGTCCCAATGGGATTGAGTTCTTGATAGAGAGTGATGCTGGAAGAGAAGATTTGGTGAGGTCACTTGGACTGGCCTTTGGTGGTAATATTGAAGTAGAGAGCAAAGATAATAAGGTGGTAATAAACTCTAAGGTTGTTCACTTGCTCCTTGTAAAACTACTCAAGGCTGGAGAGAGTACTGACACTAAGAGAGTTCCAGCTTTTATGTTCTCTCTTGCTCCAGAACTCGTTGCCGAATTCCTTAGGGCATACTTTAAGTACAAAGGAGAAGTCGTGGAGGAAACTTCGAGTGCAATTGTTTATGCCGACAACAGATTATTACTCGAGGACATTGAACTTCTGTTAATCTCAAAATTTGGCATCCTGGGTCACTATGCAGTGGGCAAAGATTCAGTGTATTCACTAAAAATCACGGGTGAGCACTATCTAAAGTTCCTTGACAGTATTGGTCTCGATAGTAAGCGCAAAGTCGAGATTCCAAATGGGAAAAATCTTATTTCGCAAGAAACTGGATGGGTTGTTAGGGTTGAAAAAATTAAGTACCTTAAGCCAAAGGAGAAGTTTGTATTCTCACTAAGTGCCAAGGATTATCACAATGTTATAGTCAATGAAGGAATTTTGGTTCACCAGTGTGATGGGGATGAAGATGCTGTAATGCTCCTTTTAGATGCTCTCCTTAACTTCTCCCGCTACTATCTTCCAGAGAAGCGTGGTGGAAAAATGGATGCTCCTTTGGTCATTACTACTCGGCTTGATCCGAGAGAAGTTGATAGCGAGGTTCATAATATGGACATAGTTAGATATTATCCACTTGAGTTTTATGAAGCTACTTATGAACTTAAGTCTCCAAAAGAGCTAGTTGGAGTAATTGAGAGGGTTGAAGATAGACTAGGAAAGCCTGAAATGTACTATGGAATAAAGTTTACTCATGATACAGATGATATAGCACTTGGTCCCAAAATGAGCCTCTACAAGCAGTTGGAGGATATGGAAGAAAAAGTTAGGAGGCAATTGAACCTTGCAAGAAGGATTAGAGCTGTTGATGAGAACTATGTTGCCGAAACAGTTCTTAATTCTCATTTAATTCCAGATCTGAGAGGTAATTTGAGAAGCTTTACAAGGCAAGAGTTCCGCTGTGTTAAATGTAATACCAAGTTTAGAAGACCTCCTATGGGAGGTAAGTGTCCAGTATGTGGTGGAAAGATAGTTCTCACGGTAAGTAAGGGAGCTATTGAGAAATACCTAGGAACCGCTAAGATGCTTGTTACGGAGTATAAGGTTAAGAATTACACGAGACAGAGAATTTGCCTAACGGAGAAGGACATAGATGCCTTGTTTGAGCATTTATTCCCGGAAACTCAGCTGACATTGGTTGTTAATCCAAACGATATTTGCCAGAGAATGATAAGGGAGAGAACCGGTCATGTAAGTAGTGGTGGACTATTGGAGAACTTTAGGTCAAATAATGCTGAGAACAAGAAGGATTCCGATAATAGACCTAAGAAAAAGGCAAAAGAAAAGCCAAAGAGGAAGAAAATCATAAGTTTAGAGGACTTCTTCTCTTCTCGCTAACCACAACTTTTAAGTTATATGTTGAGAATAAAATCCCTGGAGGCTTAGCCAATGAAGATAGTTTGGTATGGACACGCTTGTTTTTTAATTAAAACTGAAGGAGTGAGTATCCTAATAGATCCTTATCCAGATGTTGATGAAGACAGAATGGAGAAAGTAGATTACATCCTAATAACTCATGAGCACATGGATCATTATGGGAAAACTCCTTTGATAGCAAAACTTAACGACGCCGAGGTCATAGGGCCAAAGACAGTATACCTAATGGCAATTAGTGATGGACTCACAAAAGTCAGAGAGATTGAAGCAGGTCAAGAAATTGAGCTTGGTGATGTTAAAGTTGAAGCATTTTATACAGAGCATCCTACCAGCCAATACCCCCTGGGATACCTAATAAAAGGTGAGAAAAATGTTGCCCATCTTGGAGATACATATTACAGTCCGACATTTAAACAGCTTAGAGGGAAAGTGGATGTTCTTCTGGTTCCGATAGGTGGTAGATCCACTGCAAGCGAGAGAGAGGCTGTAGATATCATTGATATAATAAAGCCTAGAATAGTCGTTCCAATGCACTATGGAACATATGGGCCAAATAATGTTGAGAACTTTAAACAAGAGCTCATAAAAAGGAGGGTTTGGGTTCTTGTAAAGGACCTAAAGCCTTATGAGGGTTTCGAAGTTTGAGGGTAAAGAAATGTTGCTAACTACTGGAGTTAAGGGGTTAGATAGGCTTTTGGCTGGTGGAGTTGCTAAGGGTGTTATTTTGCAGGTGTATGGCCCCTTTGCTACGGGCAAAACAACTTTTGCTATGCAAGTTGGATTGCTAAACGAGGGTAAGGTTGCATACGTTGATACGGAAGGTGGTTTTTCCCCAGAAAGACTTTCTCAAATGGCCGAGGCAAGGGGAATTGATCCACAGAGAGCCCTTGAGAAGTTTTTAATTTTTGAACCTATGGATTTAAACGAGCAGAGGAAAATAATCTCAAAGCTGAAGACAATTATTAATGAGAAATTCTCTTTAGTTGTTGTTGATTCCTTAACCGCCCACTATAGGGCTGAAGGAAGGGATTATGGGGAAATAGCGAAGCAACTTCAAGTTCTTCAGTGGATAGCGAGGAAGAAAAATGTTGCAGTTATAGTTGTAAATCAGGTGTATTATGATTCATCAAGCGGAGAACTCAAGCCAATAGCCGAGCACACTCTTGGGTACAGGACGAAGGATATTCTGAGATTTGAGAAGCTTAGGGTTGGGGTTAGAATTGCAGTCTTAGAGAGGCACAGGTTGAGGCCAGAGGGGGGAATAGTGTACTTTAAAATAACTGACAAAGGGCTAGAGGATGTTGAGGTTGAAAATTGGAAAAATAGGGAGGATTAAACTCTGTCGTAGACTTCTTTGGCTATTTTGAGAGTCGCCTTGTAAAGCTTTTCGCTTATTATTCCATCTTCGTAGTGTTCCTTGAGTTTTTCCTTATCTATTATCTCTTTTTTTCCATCTGGCCACTTAACTATGTCAACTTCTAAGTCTATGTATCTCGCCCTGTCTGGGTAGATTTCTACTGGAGTGTTTATGTTGTAGAACTCTCCTTTCAGGTTTCCTTCCTTGTCATAATATCTATGAACGAACCACCATTTTCCAGCTTCTATTTCGGTTATTGCATAATCTCCATGCTCTATAGGAACCCCTAGTCCATCATACAGCTTCTCTGGCTTTAGAAATCTCTTAATTTTGACTTTTAGCGGATTGGTTGAAACCTCTATTATCTCCCCTGGCCCTATTTTTATTACCTGTCCATCTGGCTTTACGTGGTTCAGCGTAAATAGCCATCCAACCTTTGGCCCTTTGTTTTGAATTACTGCCTCTATAAACCCCTCGCTAATCTTCTGTCTTTGGGAGGGTATCTTTGCCAATATCCCCTCCGCAACTTCCACGGCAAGCGTGAATTCTGGGTCATAGGATTTAAATTGATGGTGTCCCTCTATAGTTGGGACGACTTTGTTCCTTATCTCATCAAGCTTTTTCTTTGCTCCTCCACCGAATTCTACTTCGTAAATTTCTCTGCCTTCAACGATTTCTGCAGGGGCGGAGTATTTCTCGGCTTCTTTTAGCTTATCAGCTATTTTTGAGAGTCTAACTAGTTCATCCCTTAAAACGTTCCACTCCTTATACGCAGCGGCTGTTCTCCAAAGAACTCCCCATTCTCCGAGATCTACACTAAGTCCTAAAATCCTAAGCCTTTCCCTTTCTTCTGGATCTCTAATCTTTCTTGATATCTTAACATGTCTTTGCACACCAATTGGCTTTGGTATTAAGACTGCGTAGTCTCCAGGTATGGTTATGAGAACGCTTAGGTGGGGAAGAACATTGTGTTTTTTTACTTGAACTACAACCTCATCCCCCTCTACAGCATCTGGAAGCTCTTCAATGAGTACAGTTCCAATGGCATTTCCTATGTCAACGTAGACATATCTGTCGTCTCTTTTCACTACTATGCCTTTATATATCCCGTACAACTTATAGGGGAGCTTTCTGAAGAAGACATCAATTAACTCCTCTTCGAGGGCTTTTCTAACCTCCTCAACTCCAGTTCCAACCATAGTTATCCCATGGTTTTTATCATAAATATCTACGTCGAAGTCCTCAAAGCTCTTCTCAATTCCTAGCCTCTCTGCTATAACGTCACTTGGTTGGACAATCTTAAACCCCTTATCCATTAGCAGCTTTGTAAGGGCCGTACTATAAATTCCCCTAATCCTCACCGAGATCTCTGAGTCTGTAGACACTTTCACCACCTCTTTCCATTCTTTCAATTACTCCAATGAGAGCTAGACCATCAAGGATATCCACTATTTCATCCCTCGAAATTCCAGTTTCCTTTTCTAAGTGCCAAATTTCAATCCATTTAAGCCCCATTTCGTTTAATTTTCTAATTGAAAACTCGACTTTGAAAACGTCTGAAGGCCTATGATAGAGATACTTTAAGAACTTTATTAATGCTTCAAATCTTTCAAAGATTTTCTCAACATTTGATATTTTTTCGAGAATTGAAGAGGGTATGCCTCCCTCCTTAATTAGTCCAATGAATTCCGCGTAAGTTATCATTGAGTTGAGGTTTTCGGTTATCAAATAGTCGTAATTTCTGTTAAACTGGATAATCTTTTTTATTGAAAATTGAAACTTATTCAAGTCTTCAGTATTTAGCATGGCTTCTTCTATCATCCCTTTCATTTGAATCATTAGTCTTAATGTTTCTTTTACTGTGTTTTCAAAATCTTTGCCTATCTTGAAGCCGTTGTCAGCTATTTGGGATATTAGTCTAATTTCCTCATTTATTGTTTGATATGCCTCTTCCAATATTGATTTTTCATTTCCTATACGTGGCAGTATTCCTTCAAAATTCCTATGTAATTCTCGGACTTTCTTTAATTCCTCAATCAATATTCTCCCCCATACTATATTTTCTTTCATAAAATATATCAAGATTTCAGTTGTCTTAGAGGAGATCCTCACCAATAAATCTATTAACACTCTATGTATACAAACTCAAAATGGTGAAGATGATAGGTATAATAGCTGGTTTAGTTGTTATATTTCTCCCCCTACTAATTTCATTGCATATACTTACGTTAGAGAGACAGTTAGTTGGGGAGATAAAAAGATTTGCAAGGATGGTTATGTTATCTCTCTTTCTGTTTTCATCTTCTGGAGTGTTTATAGTTTTGGAGGCGATGTACCATGGAAACTACTGGATTTATGCTGCAATTCTAATATTCATCTCATATTTTGCTTTAATAGTGAAGGCTATAGAGTATATATCCGAATTTTCTGAAACAAGAGAAAGAAAAGGTGGGGCGTTTATAGTTAGAAGTGAGGAAGAAATAAAGTTCATTGTCAAAACTCTGGACAAATTACAGATAAGATTTCTATTGTTGACCAGAATAAAATCTTCTGTGGAAAAGTACAAGAATGCCGAAGTAGTGTGGATAAGTAGAGTTGGAAGTGGGGTAAGTCCAACAGATTTACATAGACTGTTGGATGTTTCCCTAAAGTTCCTCTTGGAAAATAGGGGCGGGATTATAATAATAGACTGTCTCGAATTCCTTCTCCTGTACAACGAATTTAAGGCCGTTGCTAAGTTTCTCTTTAATCTCAAAGACCACGTAGTCATGAGAGGAGGAATGCTAATATTACACGCTAATCCCGACATTATTGGAGAAAAAGAGTTCAATGTCCTTAGAGAAGAATTTCCTGAAGCAACAGCAGAAGAGTTGCTAGGCATAATATCTCCTCAAGGGCTCTTTGGTCTGCTGGAGGTGCGCAGGGTTGGCGGTAGTGAAAGTCCCGAAGAAAAAGGCGAGGGAGATTCTAGAAATCTTAAAGAAGAATAAGATTCTTGATGGAAAAAGAAAGGCCTTGAGGGATAATGAATTTGTTTACTTTCCAATAACGGACATTGAAAAGGCTAAACAGTTGAACCTAGAAATTCTTCCTTTAGATGCTCCTAGAAGGCCTGAGAGGCAGATATATAAGAATCTTGAGGATCTATTACCCAAAAATATCGTGGAAAGACTCGGTCGGTTGGATATAGTGGGGGATATAGCAATACTTACAATGCCAGAAGACCTTAAAGAAAAGGTGAGGGAAATAGCCAACGCAATAAAAAAACTTTATCCAGAGGTTAGGGTCATTGCACGTAGAGGATTCCATGAGGGCGAGTTTAGGGTTAGGAGACTTGAAGTTGTATGGGGAGAAAATAGGCTTGAGACAGTTCACAAGGAAAACGGCGTTCTGATAAAAGTTGACCTTTCTAAAGTTTTCTTTAACCCAAGAATGAAGGGAGAAAGGTATAGAATAGCGCAACTTGTGAATGATGGAGAGAAGATCCTTATACCTTTTGCAGGTGTTCTTCCCTATGCACTGGTAATAGCTAGATATAAGAAAGTTGATATTACAGCTGTTGAGCTTAACCCGGAGGCTGTAAAGCTCGGATACGAAAATATAAAGCTGAATGAAAAAAGATTGAAGGGGAGGATTAACTTAATTAAGGGAGATGTATTTGAAGTTCTCCAAAAACTGCCCGAATTTGATAGGGTCATCAGCCCGACACCAAAGGGCGTTGATGCTCTAAGTATAGTTCTCTCCAAGGCACGAAAATTTCTCCACTATTATGATTTTGTCCATGAGGATGAAATTGAGGTGTTTAAAAAGAGGATAGTTGAAGAATGTAGGCTTCAGGGAAAGGAGTGTACTGTTAACGTCAAGAAGATTGCCGACTACAAGCCCCATGTCTACAAGGTCTGTGCCGATGTTGAGATTAAACAAAACCATTAACGCAAAGGCTTATTTTTATCATTTCACCTGTCCTTCTTAGGAGGTTGCAATGTTCATAGACAGATTCGGAAGGCCTGTTACTAACCTTCGAATATCTTTAACAAAAGAGTGTAATCTCAACTGCTTTTACTGCCATAGGGAAGGTCAGCTTGATGGAGAGCGGAGAATGACTCCTGAGGAAATAGAGAGGATAGTTAGGATAGCTTCTCGATTAGGAATCAAAAAAGTTAAGCTCACGGGAGGAGAACCAACAATAAGGAAAGACATAGTCGAAATCGTGAAGAGGATAAGGCCCTATGTGATAGACTTGTCTTTAACCACGAACGGAACTACGCTGTACACACTGGCAGATGACCTCAAAGAAGCTGGGCTTGATAGGGTTAACATAAGTCTTGATACACTTGACAGAAAGAAGTATAAGATGATAACAGGTTTTGACGTTCTTGATCAGGTTATAAAAGGAATTAAGAAAGCCGTAAAGCTGTTCTATCCGGTAAAGCTAAACATGGTCGTCATGAGGGGAATAAATGATGACGAAATCTGGGATATGATAAAGTTTGCTGGCGACGTTGGGGCAATTCTTCAGTTGATAGAGATAGAGGTTCCCAGGGAGATGGAAAACTCTCAGTTTTTTAGGGATTTCTTTTATCCTTTAAAACCCCTCGAGGAGGAATTTGAAAAGATTGCCGTTGAGATAAGGGAGCGGAGAATGCATAGAAGGAGGAAGTACTTCCTACCAGTGGATGGAAAAGTTGTGGAGGTTGAAGTAGTTAGGTCGATGCATAATACTGTATTCTGTATGAACTGTACTAGATTAAGACTTACTGCCGATGGTTACCTAAAGACATGCCTGCTTCGAAAAGATGACTTGATAGACATTCTTGGACCTATGAGGAGAGGTGCAAGTGATGCGGAGCTTGTAGAGATATTCAAGAGGGCTGTATATATGAGGAAACCCTATTGGATTTAAATAAAAACGGAGGAAGGGACTAGTCTTATTTCTTCTTAATAAAGTCGAAGAGTGTAACTTGCTTTCCTTTCTTCTTCTCTTTTGGTTTTTCTTCTTTAGCTTCTTTTTTCTCTTCCTCTTCCTTCTTCTCAATATTTTCCTCCTCGACTTCCTCCTCTGCTTCTTCTACCTCTCCCTCCTCTTCATGCTCTTCTATTTCTTTTTCTTCCTCAGCTTTAGTGAGCTTGAGTTTTCTCCTTATTGCTAGAGCCTTTCCCCAAATTGTGCCTGCATTATCCTTTCCAGCTAAGAATTCAACTTCTTTTTCACTAAGCCCCAAGAAAACTGTAAAGTGGGCTGCTAGATCCAAGTTATTTTCGAATATCGTCCTTAGTATCTTCATTGTTTCAAGGGCCTCAAGCTTGCTCATGTGCATCTCTTTCATTATTTTTTTCAGTATGGAGTCCCTTGTTGATCTCTCCTCTTTGCTCTCTGCCAGTATCTTTAAGGTGTTTGGTGGATAAAACTTTGCAAATCCTCTTTTCTTAGTTCCGGCGACAGCCACTCCGGCGGTCATCATATCTATAGCGTACTTCCACAGGGAGTAGTTTCCGGTTCTGGAGGCCCTTCCTAGGTATATATCTGCCCTGCTTATTGCATCGTATGCCTTTGCCATCTCTTCCGGCCTAAGATACATATGGGGAATGTTTTCGTCAACCCAGAGTAAGAATTCGTCGGGAGACATGTCAAGGTTCCAGAGTGCCATTTTGGCCTTTTTTGCATTATCACTTGAGAAAACGAGACCAAGTGCTTGAAATACAGTCTTTTCGACGTCTCTATATGCAAGTATTTGCTTTGCATCTTCAATTCCACCAATTGCTACTGTTTGCAGGTCATTTATTGCCGCTCTGAGGTCTCCACTGGCTCTTTTTGCTATTTCAACGAGAATTTCTTTTGGAATTGTTATTCCCTCTTTTTTCAGTATTCTAACCATTGCTGTCATTAGGTCTCTCTGGGTGAGTCTTTTGTACTCGACTAACTCTGCTTTCTCTCTGATTTCCTTTGGAACTTCCCAATACTTGTTTGCTGCCATTATTATGGGATTTCTTGCCTTATCAATTAATTTGGCTATCTCTTTCGCTCCACTTGGTTCTATGTTATCTGCCTCATCTAAGAATATCAGCTTTCTCCTTTTTCCAAATATATCCATAGTGTATGCCGCTTGAACGTACCTTGCTATTTTCTCGTAAGTTCTTTCGTCACTTGCATTTAGCTCTATGACTTCGAAGTTGTACTCGTTAGCTATGGCGTAAACTGTAGTTGTTTTTCCGCTCCCTGGAGGCCCAGCTAAGAGTAATGCTTTCTTTTTTGGAGGATTCCCATGAAGCCAGCTTTCTATCCACGCTTTAACTTTCTCTATAGCCTGCTCTTGGTTAACTATTTCACTTAATCTCTTCGGTCTATACTTCTCAACCCAGGGAAGCTCTGGCATGTTTCATCACTTCTTCCCTATTAGCGTGAACTGGGCTAGCAAGGCTTCAAGCTGTATCATTTCATTTGCACCTTCAACGAGTCTGAAGTTGTACTCTCCTATTTTGTCTGCGAGCTGGACTTTTTTGGGCTCTGATATTGGTAGGTTGAACACTTCCTTGTGCATCTGAACCAAGACGTCTTCTCCGCTCAACCCCTGTTTCAGAAGTATCTCTCTGAGTTTTTCCCTAGCTTTGAGGAAGTTTCCTTCGAGTGCTAGGAGCATCATCTGCCTAACATCCTCGGGCCTTGCCCTGCTAGCAACCATAAAAACATTTTCATCTGTTATTTTCTTGTCTAAAGCTGCTGCGGCTTGCAGTATGTTTATAGCTCTTCTCATATCTCCTTCCGCTATATACAGAATCGCTTGGAGTCCCTCCTCTGTTAATTCCAATCCTTCATTTTCAGCTATGAACTTCAGCCTTTTTGCTATATCTTCATCCCTCAAGGGTCTAAAGCGGAAGATTGCACATCTGCTCTGTATGGGCTCAATTATCTTGGAGGAGTAGTTGCAGCTGAGTATAAACCTCACGTTGATGGAGAACATTTCCATAGTCCTCCTCAGGGCCTGCTGGGCATCCTGCGTCAGTGCATCTGCCTCGTCGAGGAATATTATTTTGAAGCTTGCTCCGCCTATGGGCTTAGTCCTAGCGAATTCCTTTACTTTCTCTCTAATAACGTTTATCCCGCGCTCATCGCTCGCATTCAGCTCAAGGAAGTTGTGGCGCCAGTTCTCGCCGAAAAGCTCCCTAGCAAGGGCCAAAGCAGCAGTTGTGTTGTGGAGAACCGTTGGGAGGTTCCCACCTATGAAGTTGTGGTAACCAGGAACGTGCAGGTCATAGATTATGAAGTCCCCCTTAAGCTTCTCAATCTCAACTATCTCATCCCATAGAAGTTCATTTTGGTTTAGGAAGATCAGGTAAGCTATTCCTCTCTTAAGTTTTTCATCACTCAGTATGTCCCTAAGGAGTTTCAGCTCTGCTTTCCTAATCTCTTCAAGGACATCTATCCTCTCTGTGTTGCCTTCAAGGATTCCCTTGACGCTTGAGTTCCACATCCCAACGAGTCTTCCAATTTCTGCATAGCTGGAATACTTCCTAGCAAAGAGGCGCATTGCTTCTACGGTTTCCTTCATATCAATTCCAAGTGCCTCTGCTATTTTCAGGTAGTTCCTTAAACTTGGCCTTCTCTCGCCCTTTATATACTTAAGAATTCTATCTACCCTTATTCCTGTCTTTTTGGCTATTTCTTCCTTTCTCTTCCGAATCTCTTCCCAGTCGATTATGAGACTCCTAGACAGGGCATTTTCCAATCTCTCAAGCTCGCTGAGGCGGTGATATATCTCCTTCATTAGTTCCCATGATATCTTTCTAGCTTCCTCAGGGCTCCAGTGAGCCTTGTTCTCGTGGAATGTTAGCCTGAGTTTGTTCCTAACGTAAGAGATCAACTCTCTATCGATGTAAAGGTAGCCAATGTTCTGATTAGAGCCTCTTATAAGGGTTTCTGCCTTCTTTCTCTTATCTTCCACTGAGAAGCCAACTTCGGTTAAGAAGCGCGAAACATTGTTCTGGCCAGAGATTACCACGTAATAATGGGAGCGTCCCTTTTCATGCCTTTCTTTAACTCTGCTTATGATTCCTAGTCCGGATAAGGCGTATGAAATCTGCTCTGCCATTTCTTTGCTGGCGGTGGAGAGAACTATGCCATCTTTCTCAACACTGGCGTCACAATCAAAGTATGCCCTTAGGAAGGAGCGCAGGCCCTTCCATCCCTGGGGAGGTATGTAAATCTTATCGGCCTTTTTACCAACGAGACCAAGGTTTTTAACTAGTTCCTTGGCCTTCTTTGAGTTCACGTAGACATAAGGTGTGCGGTTTTCCCGGGTCTTCTCTCTTATCTTTGCATCGGGGAAGAGCTTCTCTGTTAGCTCCATGAAGCGTCTTCTAAGCCTCGTGTTCGTGTTTGTGAATATTATAACGTTGCTCTGCATATTGGCATAACCACTTCCCATGAAGTATCCGAGCCATTCCGCGAGAGGATCCTCCTCGAGGATCACAGGGAGAAAGCGCGGAACAGCTAGCTTGTCACCGGGCCTTAGCTCCTCGGCTTTCACCCATTCGATTTTACCATCTTTCCTGTTAACGAGGAGAGGGTGATAGGGTGTTACCTTGAGCTCCCTTCCGAGTTTCGTTCTTATTCTGACTAACTCGTTTGTTCTATCCTTGTAAACGTACTCCACAGGCAGCTCCTTAATCTTACCGTCTTCGTCAATACCAAGAACTACAAGACCTTTGACAGGTGTTGGCCCGAATCTGCCTCCAGATATCCTCTCAACGAGCTCCCCTATTGTAGTTAGCTCGCCGTTAACTATGACTTTTGCTTCTCCAGTAAGACACTTTCCAACACCTGGTGGTCCAGCAAAGAGTAGGTGAGGCATTGAACCAGTCTTAACGTAGTGTTTAAGCCTCTTGACGATATGTTCCTGTCCAACTATATCGTCAAGCCTTTGTGGTCTATACTTTTCAACCCAGGGCTTTTCAAGAACTTTAACTTCCCTGACTTCTTCGCCCATGCTCACGCACCTAATTCACTACAAGAAATATGGGAAAGTTAAATCTTGCGGCACTATGGTGAGAACTTTTGTGTTCTACTTCGCGAAATATTTAAACAGGAACTAGAAACTTGAAAACATGGATCCGGTGGAGCATGCTTCGATACCAGCGATTGCATACATGGCTTTTTCTCAAAATCCTGATCCGATACACCTAGCTTTTCTGATTTTCGGGGCAATTTTTCCTGATTTAGATGTTTTTGCTAAGGAGCATAGATCTTATCTTCACTCCTTCTTCTTACTTCTCCCTCTTTTCTTATTGTCGTTTGTCTCCCCTTATCTAATGATGTTCTCATTGGGTATTTTGTCACATCTTCTCTTAGATATGTTTTCAGGTGTTATTCCCTTCTTCTATCCTATAAAGAGGATTGGATATGGAGTAGAAATTCTTGCTCATGTTAAAGACTTTAGCGTAAGAATAGACTGGAGGGTCGTTAAAAGGTATCCAGATCCAAAAATTGAGAGAACCTTAGAACTCAACAGAACGATTCCTCTTGGAATTTTGGCACTAATAATGATAATAAAGAGGTTTAGCTGAGAGCGGCAAGGAGCTTTTCGAGGAACATCTTCTCTGGGTAAGCACCCTCAAATTGTACCTTGTCTTCGCCGTTGACCTGAATGACGATCTTTGGAACCGCCATGACGTTGTATTGATCTGCCCACTCTGGATATTCAATTGCCTCAACCATGTCTCCAAGGATTTTGCCTTTTCCAGCTTTGGTGTTTTCTATAGCAAATTTATGTGCCATTCTGACTGCCAGTGGGCAGTATGGGCAGGTTGGTGTTACGAATACGAGTATCCTAACGTCTTGGTCTATGTTTCTAAGTGCTTCTTTGCTTTCATCCATTAGATCAGTTTGGGCATTGCTAACATCTACTATGTCCTCAAGGAATGCTGCAAACTCATGACCAGCTGGAAGGCCAAAGTACCTGACTCCAAAGTCCTTTCCATCCTGGGTTATGGTGGTAGCTGGGGCTCTGTCGATTCTGTACTTCCTTGCTAACTCCTGTCCCTCTGGAGTGTCAAAGTCGACTATTTCGTAAGTGAGCTTATCTGAAAGCTCAGATAGCTCTTGAACGAGCTGCTTTAACTGGTCACAATATTGACAATGTTCTTTTCCAATGAATACGATGAGCTTAACTGGGTTTGTCATTTTAGAGAAGAATTCCTCTTTTATTATCTTCTTGTCAGCATCACTAATCAATCCCATCTCACTCACCTCCATCTAAACGTTTATAACGCTCATTAGCAAACCTAAAGTTGGCTTCAATCAAGGTTGTCAACCGAAGGTTGAATGCACAATATATAAGCTTTGCGCCACACATGTGGGTAGGTGGTGAATATGGAACCAGACGTCTTTTATATCCTGGGTAACAAAGTTAGGAGGGATTTGCTATCTCATTTAACATGTACTGAGTGCTACTTTAGTCTCTTAAGTAGTAGAGTTACAGTGTCTTCCACTGCAGTTGCTAAGCATCTTAAGATAATGGAAAGGGAAGGTATTCTGAAGTCTTATGAAAAAGAGGAGAGATTCATAGGCCCTACTAAGAAGTACTATAAGATATCAATAGCCAAATCCTATGTCGTGACTCTAACTCCTGAGATGTTCTGGTATAGGGGATTTGATATAGATTCTCCAGAGCCTATTGATGTAGAAATAACACTCTCAGGCCTTAAGGAGAGCCCTCAGAATTTAAATGAGATGTTATCCGAGTTTTTAAAGGCAAATAAAGAGCTTGAAAAAGTTCTCAGGGCTTTTAAGTCGATTGAGGCTTATCGGAACATGCTCATAAGGAAGATTAAGGATGAGTATCTTAGGACTATAGGTGACATGACCCAATTAGCCATCTTACATTACCTACTCCTCAACGGGGAGGCCACAATTGAGGAGCTTAGTGATAGGTTGAACCTTAAGGAAAGAGAAGTTAAGGAAAAAATTTCTGAGATGGCTAAATTCGTTCCAGTAAAGATGATAAATGAAAACAAGGTTGTCTTAGATGAAGCAAAGATACTTGAAGGTGATAATCATGGGAAAGAAAATAAGGGTAATGGTGAATGAGGATAAGTGCTATCTCTGTGGCGGTTGTGCTGGAGTTTGTCCCACCCTTGCAATAGAGGTTTCCTCTTCTTGGCACTTTATTGAGGACAAATGCATTTCGTGCATGATATGCATAAAGGCCTGTCCAGTTGGGGCACTAACTTACGAGGAGGTGTCTCAATGAGATACGATGTCATTGTAGTTGGTTCTGGGGTTGCGGGCCCAATAGTTGCTAGAAATGTTGCTAAAGCTGGTTTTTCTGTTCTGCTGGTTGATAAAAAACCTGCAATTGGGACACCAAAACAGTGCGCCGAGGGAATTAATGTTAACGTCTTCAAGGAATTCGACATTCCCTATGATAAAAGGTTCATCAACAGAGAAATCTATGGGGCCAGGATATACTCTCCAAGTGGATATACTGCCGAGCTGAGGTACAAGGAAGTTAGTGGGGTTATTCTTGAAAGGAAAGTATTCGACAAAATGCTGGCATATTATGCCGCTAAGGAAGGGGCAGAGGTACTAGCTAGAACTGAAGTCGTGGATGTTCTAAAAAGGAATGGTAAAATAGTGGGAGTCAAGGCAAAGCACGAAGGAGAACCCATAGAGATTGAGGCTGAAATTATAGTGGCTGCAGATGGTGTTGAAAGTACTGTGGCAAGGAAAGCAGGAATAAACACGTATGCTCCTCCTCATGAGTTTGATTCTGCTTACGAATATGAGATGTTGATAGAGGGGTATGATCCCGACTTAATCCATTTATGGTTTGGGAATGAAATAGCTCCTCGCGGTTACGTATGGGTATTCCCAAAGGATGAGGACAGAGCAAATGTTGGAATTGGGATAAATTCAGACAACGAGAAGACGGCCAAATATTACCTCGATAAGTGGCTCAAGGAGAACAATATCCCCAGGAACAGGATCCTTGAAATTAACGTTGGTTTAGTTCCCGTGGGGGGATTCGTTAAGGAGTTAGTCAAGGACAATGTTCTTGTAGTGGGTGATGCTGCTAGGCAAGTTAATCCCGTTCACGGTGGAGGAATGTACGAAGCCATGAAAGCATCGACAATTGCATCCAAATGGATCGTTAGAGCCCTAGAGGAAGAGAATGTTGAGCTTTTAAAGAACTATACAAAAGAGTGGTGGGAAACTGAAGGTCCAAAGATGGAGAAGTTGCTTAGGTTAAGAAGGGCTATGGAGAAGCTAACTGATGAAGACATTGATGTATTTGTACAGCTACTTGGTGGTACGGATCTTGAGAAACTTGCTAGTGGAAATTACTTTGAAGTTGTGAAGGCCCTAATGAAGCATCCAAAAGTTTTAATGAGCAAAAGAAGGCTTGAAATACTTAAGGCTCTTGTATAAGGTCTTCGAAACTTGGTCCTATTGGCAATCTTCTTTTATGTTCGCTATTTTTTATAAGCCTCTCAACGTATTCTACCCTCTCGAGAGGAACATTTAGCTCCTCAGCTATCTTGTCCTTTGGCATTTTCAGATCAACAAGCCTCCATAATATTTCATCAAGCAATTTATATGTGATTCCCAGCTCATCTTCATCAGTCTGTCCTTCCCATAGTCCTGCAGTAGGCTTCTTGGCTACTATTCTCTCTGGTACTCCTAAAATCCTTGCAATTTCCCAGACTTCAGTTTTGTAAAGATTTATTAAAGGTGCATAATCACTGGCCCCATCTCCCCACTTTGTGAAATATCCCGTTAAGAACTCACTCCTGTTGCTGGTTCCAAGGACTAGTCTTCCTAGAGAATTTGCGTGGGCATAAAGTAGAACCATCCTTGTCCTAGCCATTATGTTTCCCAAGGTCTTTTTGTCGATTTCTTCTCCTATTGCTCTCTCGAACTCGTCAACTACTGGTTTTATACTGATAATTTTGTAGTTAATTCCCAGGGATTCTGCAACAAGCTTGGCATCTTCGACATCATTGTTTTCATAGTACGGCATGATTAGGCCTAAAACTTTCTTTTTTCCTAATGCCCTTACCGCTAGATATGCTGTGGTTGCACTGTCTACTCCCCCACTTATTCCTATGACAACTCCATCCTCTGCGTTTTCTCTTATGAAGGAGACTATTCTATCAATGGCCTTGCTATAATCTAGCCTCCTCATAGTTCTGCCTCCCCTAGGAACTCTAAGAGGGAAACTAATCTCTCGTCTTTAACTTTGAGTATTATCTCGCTGACTTCTTCTCTCCCTATTTTCCCATCTTTGTATAAGGCTATCCTTCTCACCCCTTCAAAGAAGTCTCCTAGCTCCGGAAATGCGGCTTTAAACATTGGCATATTATTGTATATCTCCTCAAACTCGTCTTCAAGCATTAGTTGCCATATCACGTCTATTAACCCATCAAATGCTACCTCAAAGAAATCTGATCCCTTAGCCTCAAGCATCGCGTATAGGCATTCTTGGATTGCTGCTTCATAATTTTCCTCATCTTCGAATATCTCTTCGAATGCAAGGTGTATTTGGGCTTTTAACTCACCACTAGGCGTCTCTGGAAGGAGTCTTGCAAGCTTCTCCTTCGCCATGACCTTATCGCCGGCTTCAAAAGTGAGATATGCCTCATAGATTTCAGCTTGGAGCATTTTTTCTTTGTTATTTGCCTTTCTAAACTCTTCTATTGCTTTTTTCATAAGCTCTAATGCTTTTTCATACTCCTGAAGTTCCTCATGAACTGTTGCCATCCCATAATATACTTCTCCTAGCTTTTCTGGATCTTCTATCTCCTTAGTAAGGTCTCTATAGACCTCAAGGGCTTTTTCTGGGAATCCTAGCAGAGCATATAGATCGGCTAGTTGCAGTAAGCCTTCGAATCCAGCCTTCTTAGCTAGCTCCTCAAATTCGGTAATTTTGTCGATTCCAAAGAATTCTGCATAGTAATAGACAACATTTTTGTAAAGGTCAATATTATTGGTTTTCTTGGCCAGTTCTTCAACCATTTCAAGTATTTCCTTCAGCTCTTCATCCGTTGCGGAGTCTATAATCTTTGGTAGAATTTCTCTGACCTTTTCTATGTTTTCGCTTTCTATTGCCTTTTTAATTTCTTCAATTTCCATCACAGCCTCCCCACATAATTTTTAAGCTGGCTCTCTTAAATATCTTGGGACCTGAGATGGATGAAAAGATTGGCCTCTTTAAAAAGCCAGCGGATTTCGATTTGGAGAAGGCAATTGACTTAGTCTCCTCTGAAGAAACTGGGGGCATAGTGGTATTCTTGGGAAAGGTGAGAAACGAAAATATGGGAAAACGAGTTAAAAAACTCATATATGAAGCTTATGAAGAAATGGCATTGGCCGAAATGGAAAGAATAAGAAAGGAGGCCCTGGAAAAGTTTCCAATAAAAGATGCTTTAATATGGCATAGAGTGGGTGAGCTTGAAATTGGGGAGAACACGATTCTCGTGGTTGTGTCGGCCAAGCATAGGAGAGAGGCCTTTGATGCTTGTGTCTGGATTGTTGACGAGGTTAAGAAGAGGGTTCCGATATGGAAGAGGGAGGTAACTGAGGAGGGAGAGTTCTGGATTGAGGGTGATAGACATATTCCAGTTAAGTGAAAGAAGCTTTCTTTTCAATTTTTTACTCACTACTTTGAGTGGTGTGTAAAATCCGTATAGAAAAAGTTAATATAAATCGTTGCTATCTTTATTTTTTGGTGAGTGATAGTGGAGAAAGCGAAAACAATAAGTCATGAAGTGCCCGTTAGTGGTGCGAGAATAACCACTATTTCAAAACCCCCTTGGGTAGCAATTCCGCATACTGGAAAACTTGAGAGAATAATCCTCTTAATAGGTTCTGGAAAGGGTGTCTTCTCGGACTCATCTTATATTCCAAGGAGCATTGGTTGTATTGGTAACAATAAGATAACACTGTATAGGGAGAGAATTCCATTGGAGAAGTTCATGAAAATAATCGATGAGTTTGCAGAGATAGCAAAGGGAGGAGAAGTTTACATAACTAACTATGATAGCATTGAGGAAGCAGTTAGACTCGCCAAATATGCAGCTTCCAAGGATCTTAAAACATATTTAATTGCCCTATTTGAGGATGTTCAAAGGATACCTAAGGATAGGAAGTTTAAAGTTGTTTGTGAGATATTCTTTAAAGAACTGGACTCATTGAACACTATAAACGACCATGACATTGACGTGCTTTTAGTTATCGCAACATATGAGCAGTATCGTGAGTTAGTAGAAAAGGAATTAGATTTTGCTGGAGAAATTTGGATAGACCTCCTATATCCTGGTTCTCTTAGAGGTCTTACCTTTAATCCAATAGAAGTAAGGAAAGTCACAAATCCCACAGCAACCCAGTATAATAACTGTATGGCTGGTTTAGTTGCTATAACACCCGATGGATTTGCTGTTCCTTGTCCTCTACTCAGAAAGTTTGTTGTTGGTGATATAACTAAGGAAAGTTTGAGAAAAATACTGAAAAAACAGAGACTAAAGAAATTCTGGAAACTTACCAAAGACTATATAGAGGGCTGTAATAAGTGTTCTTTGAGATATATTTGCCATGACTGTAGGGCTTTGGAATATCAAGCTACGGGGGACATATTTAGCATGGAGTTTTGCCTGTTGTAGATTTTCTAATTTTTATCTTTTTCAAGCACTATCCTTCTAACGATTTTGGAATTTTATAGCAAAAGGTTTATATTTTTAAGCCCAAGAACTAACGAATAGGTCAGGCTTATCTGGGGTGATGATCATGAGTTATCAACCAATTAGGAGAGTTAAAAGTGGTATTCCTGGATTTGATGAATTAATTGAGGGAGGGTTTCCAGAGGGTACTACTGTTCTTCTTACAGGTGGCACTGGAACGGGTAAAACTACATTTGCTGCTCAGTTCATATACAAAGGGGCCGAGGAATACGGCGAGCCTGGAGTTTTTGTAACTCTAGAAGAGAGAGCTAAAGACTTAAGAAGAGAAATGGCCGCTTTTGGCTGGGATTTTGAGAAGTACGAAAAGGAGGGCATGATAGCGATTGTTGATGGTGTTAGTGCGACTGCAGGTCTTCCAAGTGAAGAGAGGTTCGTTTTGGAGGACAGATTTAACATCGATAACTTCCTTAGGTATATCTACCGCGTTGTGAAGGCTATAAACGCGAAGAGGCTTGTTATAGATTCCATACCATCGATAGCTCTCAGACTAGAGGAGGAAAGGCAAATAAGAGAGGTTTTGCTCAAATTAAACACTATCCTTCTCGAAATGGGTGTGACTACTATACTTACGACTGAAGCTCCAGACCCCCAGCATGGTAAAATAAGCAGGTATGGAATTGAGGAATTTATTGCAAGAGGTGTTATAGTCCTAGACCTCCAAGAGAGAAACATCGAGTTGAAGAGATATATCTTGATTAGGAAAATGCGTGAGACGAGGCATTCAATGAAGAAGTATCCATTCGAAATTGGTCCAAATGGAGTTGTCGTATATCCAAGCGGAGAAATCTACTAGCAGGGGGGCCTCAATGTCGGAGAATGGAGAGGAAAGAATAGAAAAGACAGTTGAGAGGATCCCCACTGGAATTTTAGATGACTTGATCAGTGGAGGTGTACCAAGGGGAAGTGTAATTCTACTTATTGGAGATCCAAAGGCGGGTAAAAGTACGTTTTTGACTCAATTTGCATATAACCAGTTGAGGAATGGAACCCCCGTCATTGGGGTTCTAATAGACGTTTCAAAGTATGAATTCATTAGTAATGCTTTGGACTTTGGTTGGGAGTTTATGCCCTTCCTAGATGAGAAGATAATTCTTCTTGATGCTTATAGCCAGAGACTTAGAAAGGCTCCAAAGTTCTCCTTTGATGAAACAGTAATAGCAGATTTAAGTGACACTACTAGATTGCTTGATGCTATTAAAGATACAACACTCAAGATACTTTCGACAACTCACGCTGACAAGATAGTTGGTTTTATCTCTTCAATGACACCTGTTTTCTTTGAGACATCTAGAAAAGAGATCTACAAATTCTTGGAGGAACTTAGAGAATTTGCCCACAGAAACAGGCAGGTTTGGATACTTGAGATGAACTCGGGAATTGAAGAACCCTACGTAGAAATGATGGTTAAGGCAATCGTAGATGGTATAATCGAATTGAGGCTTATGGAAGAAGGAAAGACACTAAAGAGATATCTCAGGATTTATGGGATGAGAAGAACTGCTCATAAGCTTGATTGGATCGAGTATAACATAACTCCTGAGGGTATTAAATTACTCCTATAAGATAAACATATTTAAATGATATTAGCAAGTTCAAAATATGCAGATTAGAGATGTGATATATTTACTTTTGTCAATAGTTTTCTTGGGCCTTGCTCTAATAGTTTCAAATCAAGAGCCAACTAAATTATCGGATGCAAGCGAAGGAAGCCTTGTAGAGTTCGTTGGAGTTTGTGCATATTCTTCTGGTGACTTTAGCATACTTACAGATGGCCAAGTTTCAGTGCCAGTATACTCTTATCTGGAACCGGGGAAGGTATACAGGGTAGTTGGTATTTATCGGGGAAAAGGGATAAAGCCCAGGGAAATAAGGGAGGGGACATTAGAGCTTGAGGAGTATATAGGAGCGTATTGGGTTGACTATTATCCCTCTATTCTAACCCCCAAGAAAATCAAGTTGAGATTTGGGCTACAGAATGTTACCCCGGGAGATATTGTAAAAGTCAGAGGGGTCTTCTTTGGAAGTAGATTAGTTCCAGTTGAATACGAAAAATTAGGAAGGCTAAGAGAACCGAGGGATGGTTTTCCCTTTAATTTTACTGGAGTAGTTTTATACGGTGGGAATCCGGCTTTAATGTTATGGGAAAACAGAAGTGTCAGGGTCTATCTAAGGGATAATAAAACGCTAACTCCTGGTCATAGGGTTAGTGTACTAGGTATAACTCGAGTTTCCGGAAGCAGAATTACTGTATATGCTTCGAACTTTTCAATCCTGGGAATAGCAGATGAGATGATAGTCTCCGGAGGATGCAGGATATCTGAGGTTCTTGATGACAGGGTTAAGGTCGAATGTCTAGATATGCCCCTCTCTAATGTTACTGGTAGGGTTGGGGATATTGTCGAGTTCAAAGCTTTGAAGAGATTTAGGGACTATCTCTGCCTTTCCTGTAACGTTACTCAGAGGGCTACCATGGAAAACATGATATGCCATCCTGAGATTGGGAAAGTGGGTCGTGTTTCTGGGGTCGTTGAGGAAGCTTCTATGAAAAGAGGATCTTTACTGATTAAGGTGTCAAAAAACGGCTGTAAAGTTCTTGTTAAGATCAGAGAGCAACTAAATGTGAAGCCAGGTGATAAGTTAGATGCCTTTGGGGTGTTCTCAACTTATTATTCTAATCCAGTCCTTATAGTTCAAGGGAGGGAGGACATTTGCGTGAACTCTTCCTGCAACTAATTCAGGGAATATCTTTTGGAACGCTAACGGGATTAACCCCTGGCCTTCATGTTAATTCGCTAAGCAGGCTAGCTCTTCCAGTTCCTGTGCTTTTCATCATGGGACTTGTTCACACTTTCCTTGATTCAATACCTTCTGCACTTTTTGGTGTTCCGGATGGAGATGATACTGTGCCATCTCTGTTGCCCTCTCATAGAATGGTTCTTCAAGGTAGATTTGGGGAATTAGTGAGACTTTCGGTAACAGCGAGTACCCTTGCCGTAATTTTGGCAATCCTTGCATATCCACTATACGCTCGTGTTGCTCCTCTGTATAGGTTTGAAATTGGCGTAATATTCATAGTGTTTTTATCACTTTTCCTTATCCTATCTCAGCGAAACAAGATTGGCGCAACGGTGATATTCTTATTATCTGGATTTTTGGGATACATAGCTTTCGGCATGCCCCTCAGGGATCCATTTTATCCCCTCTTTACAGGGCTTTTTGCTCTTCCCCTACTCGTTGAGGCATACTTAAATCCACCAAAGGAAGTTAAAGTTAGTGACGGTGAGCTCACAGTTGGATTTAAAAGATTGTTAAAGTTTTCCGCCCTTGGGACGTTTTTTGGAGCATTAGCCTCTTTGTTGCCAACACTGACGGCTGGTCAGGCATCTCTTCTTGGCTCAAAGTTTACTAGAGATGATAGAGACTACTTAACGATAATTTACTCAACAAACACGGCAGCCTATGCTTTCTCCCTTGCAAATCTTGCCTTAACGGGTAAAACGAGAAACGGAGTCATGGTAGCAATAGGAGAAGTTTCTGTAAACGAGCTACCCTTCTTATATTCACTCGGCCTTTCGGCGGCAATGTTGGTCATAGTCTTTGCTCCCAGACTGGCAATTCTTATGGGAAAGGTTGCCTTCAAGTGGTACAGACAGAGCATTCTGTCCATAATGGTGTTTCTGTTCGTTTTGGGCTTCGTTTACAATGGTCTTCCTGGGATATTCCTAATGCTATCAGCAACATTTCTTGGATTTCTCGCCCCACGATGGAATGTCTTCAGGGTAACTTATATGGGAGTCTTAATGTTGCCAGTCCTCGTAGAGAGCATTATTTAAGCCTATGCCGTAATCAAATAGGGGATGGGTATGGATGTGTATGAGCCAATTATGGGTGCGTTTCCAGTTGCAAAAAGATTGTGGAAGAAAATAGTGGATGTTAAGGGAATTCCGGATCCTGAAGAAGTTTCAAGTCTCCTTGAAGATATTGGGCTTAAGAAGCTTTATGCTGGAGAAGGGTTGGCAATATTCAGAAACAAGTTCGTTATAGCCCTCCTAATACCCCAGAAGAACATGATTGTCATTGACTTTATTTCTGCTAGTGGCGATTTAAGCGATGCACTGGAGCTAATAGCTTACTACGACAAAGAAATTGAGTGTTACGTTGTTGAAATTTTACCGGCAAATGAACTTGAATATGAAGAAAATCTGGGCATTGAACCGGTTATAATAGATGCAAAAACATTTGAGTTGAAGAGTTATCCCGTTCTTGGTGAATTTACCCAAGGAAAGAAGACTATATACCTCCATATCGATGAAGAAACATATAAGCTGTGGAAAGAGAGTGGTAAACTCAACGTATGTCCAGTCTGCGGTGGAGAATTGAGGTGGAGAGGAAAGAAGGCGGTTTGTGTTGAGTGCGGAATTGAGGTGATAGTACATGAGGAACATCAAGCTTAAGCTCGTTTATTACTCGAAACTTGCCCATAAGAAGGGGCTTACTGGATCATTTGGAGGAAACATAAGCGTTAGGATGGGAAAGTACGTGTTCATAAAGGCGACCGGCGGGATTATGGAGGAACTCACTCCCGAGCAAATTGCAACTATCACAATTAATGGAGACGTTATCTCTCCAATAAGGCCATCATCAGAGTATAGATTGCACATTGGGGTTTACAGGAATAGGCATGACGTAAATGCCGTTGTCCACCTTCACCCTCCATATGCTATTACTCTCTCAATGTTTGAAAAGGAGGCCCCTATGTTAACTCCAGAAGCTGAGCTCTATCTCAGGAAAGTTCCTGTTCTCCCTTTTAGACCTGCTGGGAGTGTTGAACTTGCTGAACAGGTTTCTGAGGCCATAAAAAATTATGATGCAGTCATACTGGAGAGGCATGGAATTGTGACGGTTGGAAGGAGCCTTAGGGAAGCCTTTTACAAAGCGGAGTTAGTTGAGGAGATTTCAAGACTATGGTACCAAAGATTTATAGTAGAGAGGGAAGGTTAATAATTTAGGCGAGGGGGCTGGGGGCTGTCGGGCTCGTACCCGAGGAAGTTCCGCCCACCGCACCGGGGCCGCGGTGCCGCAAGGCACCTCCCGAGAGGGAGGGCAACGGCACAGAAACGACACGTCCCTCGGGGGATGTGGATGAAAGCGGAGAAGGCTCCTGGCGACAGGAGCCGAGCTAACCCGCAGACAATCCCGAGGGGAGCGGTGAAACGGCCGTCCCGCGGGGTGCAAGGCCGAGTTAGGGCCAATGAGTTCCCGGTGTGAGGCCCGTGGTAGGCCGCTTAGTCGAATGCCCCCGCAGGTACAGAAGGCGGGCTATAGCCCCCTCGCCTCAAACTCTTCCCACCATCTTTTATATGCCTCTTTAACTTCTTTTCGCCTGAACTCTGGAACTGCATGTCTAAATGGATTAAATTTTATAACGTCTCTCTCAGTTGTTCCTATGTATTTTGCTATAAGCCCTACTTTTGAGTGAAGTGTGGAGGGTAGCCTTAGGATCCTCTTTATATCAACCGTAACTCTTCCGTCGAAATACGACTTTGAAAACCTTGTAGAGAGTGCAAAGAGTTTTGCAAGTGTTTCAACCCCTACCCCCTCAGGAAAAGATGCTAAGATTGCCTTTCTGACGAATCCTTCATATATCTCCTCTTTGGAGCTAATTATTTTCTCTGCAATATTCTTCCTTATCCCCATATTTCGGAGATGGAAGAACTTCACTCTCAGAATGAAGTATCCAAACCTCATTCTAAAAACCCTGGGGTATGAATGATGTAAAACAAACCATCCTCTCTTCTCCAATAGCAGTTTTCTGAACTCTTTAATGTCTTCAATTTCGCTGGCTGAAACAAAGGCGAGTATTCTCTCCCTAGCCTTAGAGTCAAGCTTTAATGCCCATTCGTCTAATACTCTTATGTGAAATCCTCTGCCCGAATAAATAACGTGAACGTCATTGAATCCAAGTTCTTCTTTTAAAATTATGAGGGTGTCCTTTGCTAACTCCTTCGCGTCGTTGAGACATATTGGACAGACTGTTCCGGGTTCATGGTCGCATCTTTTTAGGGGCAAGTCCTTTGCATCTATGTCAAACACAACCTCTGCTCCAATCCATCCCTCCATTTCTGCGGGTCTTTCATAGAGGGCAACGCTTGAATATACTGCATATGGGCTTGTTGCCCTGATGTAATCTTCTAGATCCCTTATGTCATGGTACTGGTTTTTCCTGTCGCTTGGTCCCTCTCCAGTATGATCGAATCCGAATTCTCTCATTTCGAGAGTGTCCACTATGAATCTTGGTATGTCTCTTGAGCTCCATTCTTTTTTATAGAATTCACTTCTTTCCTCTGGTGTTACTTCTCTCAGAAGCATTCTTCTTCCCCTCCAAGTATAATCTCCTGAGATAATACGTTAATGGGTTTCTAATGTATTTGCAGTGCTTATCTGGGGTACAGAGCTGGGGAGCATTGGCCTTTATTTTTTCACAGTTCGGTGGGAAGTACCATATTGAATTCCCGCTGTCCTCCAACGATGGATTAGCAGTGTAACCGAATCCCAAATGATACCAGATATTCTTAATCTCGTTAGGTTGATCTTCGAAGAGAGGGGGAGAACATCTATTCGCCGCTTCGATAATCATTGGAAGAATTTCATCGGTAATTACTTTAAGGTCGTTTATGCAGTCTTTGACCCTGACATTTCTCCGTGGGGGGTTAGGGCATATCCTGGCATAGCTTAAAAAACTTGTGAGTAACACAGTTATTGCATAGTTTCTCAAGCCTTGAGGAACACCTCTTAAGGCGTTTTTTATACAAGGTGGGAATAGCTCTGGCTTTAGAACTCCTCCTTTAACTTCTGAAATTTTACTGTGGAATTCTTCTTCGGCAAATCTCCTTATCTCTCCCAGTAGTTCTCTATAGAATTCTGGCAACTCATCTCTAACTTCATAGAGCATGCTTATTGCCCTTTCAATGTTTCTCTCAAAGGCCAGTCTCCAAACATTCAATAAGTCTTCCTTCCTTAAATATACAAGTCCGTGCGTTATGTAGTATTTTGAGAGTTGTTCTGCCGGAAGTAGATCTAAAAAGTCTGAAAGTTTGATAACATACTCGGGGAGTTTGCCATATACCCTCTCAAGAACTTTCATGTCATCTGTTGGAAATTCCGTAGCTATGTTAACGTTCACGCTTATCTCTTCTGGTTTTACCTTGCCCACTCTCTTTATTCTCTCTTCATAAATCTTTAAGTTAGCTTTTTTCACTAATTCGAGTTCAAATCCATAGGGAGAGTAAGCTAGGGCTCCTAGAAGAGCGTAGAACTGGGCTAAATCTCTTATATCCTGGATATCCAAGAATTTCTCTATGAGGCTATCATTTTTTACAATCTTAAGCCTTTCAATAGCCTCGTCAATCTCAATTATCTTTGGTATTGTGCTCATGAACTCATTAATTGAGCCGAATTCTTTTAGTAGGTATTTAGCGGTTTCACTAAATGGATCAAGCATGGTAGTTAATATCCTCCCGCTCATATAAAGGTTAAAGGTGAGAATCATGGAAGTTAATAAGGCTGTTTTCACACAAGATGTGCCCCAGGATAGGATTGATGCCATTAGAAAGATATTAGACTTAAAGAAACCTGCAAAAATAATGATAATAGGTGATATTGATACGGGAAAAACTACACTCACGGTCTATCTGGCGAATGAACTTATATCTAATGGCTTAAGAGTTGCCATAGTTGATGCGGACATTGGTCAGAAGGGGATTTTACCTCCGGCAACTATTAGCTTGGCCTTTGTTGATTCTAAATTTTCTTCCTTGGATGAGCTCACTCCTTATGTCCACTACTTCGTTGGAAGTATAACTCCAAATCAGTTCTTTGGTGAAATGGTTGTTGGAACTTCAAGGTTAACTGAAATCGGAAGGAAACTTGCGGATGTAGTCCTTATTGATACCACGGGAATGATATATGGGTCTGGTGTGGAGTTAAAGCGGCTTAAAATAGAGAATGTCAAGCCCGACTTAATACTTGCTCTTGAGAAGGAAGGAGAGCTTGGGCCGATAATAAGGGGATATGAGGATATAACCGTAAAGCTCGAGGTAAGTGAGAAAGCAAGACTATTTTCCAGAAATGAAAGGAGAGCTATAAGAAAGGAAAAATGGAGAAGATACTTTGAAAATTCCCAGCTAAGAAGTTTTAGCCTTTCAGAAGTTAACATAACCGGAACGTCGATATTCCAAGGTAAGCCAATTGGGAATACCGAAAAATCGCTTTTAGAAAGGTTGTTTAAGTGGGTTATACTACATGGGAGAAAGATTGGAGATAAGTACTTTGTAGTTAAGGCTGATGTCACTGAAGGCCCAAGGGTGGTAGATAAGAATGTTGTTAGGTACTTTGATTTTTCAAAGCTTGGGAACCTTCTCGTTGGTCTTCTGGATAGGGAAGGTTTGTGTCTGGGAATTGGAATACTTAAAGGGATAAATTTCAGTGAGGGAAGAGTTGATATCTTAACTCCAGTTAAGGATGAGAATGTGCATGAGATTAGGTTTGGTAGAATTAGGGTTAGGGAGGATGGAGAAGAGCTTGGACTACTTGACAGAGATGCTCTTTAGCCAAAAGATTTATGAAACCAGTAAAGGAGTTATGTTTGTAAAGTTCAAGGATGGTGTAGCTCTATGACAAGGGATAGGGTTGAGCTCACCAATAGACAGGTTGAACTTTTAAGGAAATTGTATAGAGAAGGCAAAACAATTGAAGTTCACACAGTAGAAAAGACTCAGGACGAGCTTGCAGAAGAGTTGGGGATAACAAGGCAGGCTCTGAGCAACCATTTAAAGGTTCTGAAAGAGCTAGGGTATATTAGGACAGGTAGGGGTTTTATAGATTTGACCGAGAAGGCCCTTGAGTTGCTTGGCGAAAAGAAAGGGGATGTGTTCATTTTTGTTAAGATAGAACCAACAAAGAGAAAGGAGGTATATGATGCAATAAAGAAGTTAAGAGTCAAGAAAGTTTACCGTGTAACTGGAGATATAGATCTAATAATTGAGGCTGATAAGAGCAGACTTGATGAAATACTTGAGGAGATAGCTTCATTGGATGGTGTTAAGGAAACAATTACGCATGTTGTTCTAGGCGTTCTTTGATCATAATATTTATTGGTGATTTGGACATTGTAATCCCACTTATTGTATTTTTGTACACAGAATTTTTTGAACATCTTTTTGGCTACTTTTTTGTGAGGTTTTTAGTTGTCAGCTCGTCAATCCTTTTCTTGAGTAAATCTATATTGTCGCCAAATTTGGCAGATATTGGTATGAATACCTTCTCAATATCAGTCCAAGGGACGCCGAACTTCTCTGCAAGGAAGTGTATAACTTTCTGGACGTTCTTTATTTTATCGAGCTTATTCACCGCAACAATAGTTGGTATTTTTAGCTCAGAAAGAAATTGGTAAAATTCGACATCTATTGGTATCTCTCCCCTCTTTTCCCATCTTTCGATGATCTCAGGTGCCGCTTTACCATCGACGACAAGGACGGCTACATCTATTTTATCAGCGTTCTCCTCTATGAAATGAACTATCTCGTCCTTTATTCTTTCCTGAACTTCTTTAGGCAAGCCTGCCATAAAACCAAATCCTGGCATGTCAATGATTTTGTGATTTCGCCATTCTATCTCTATGATCTTTCTTGTAACCCCTGGTCTTTTGCCCCTCCTCACTTTCTTTCCTGTAAGCCTGTATATTAGTGTGCTTTTGCCTACATTTGATCTCCCTACAAATATTATCGTCGCCATCACAACTGAATTGGAGGTATTCTTATAAATCCAACTATAGGGAGAAGGCATGATGTCGTACAAGCTCACAAAGAATGCCTATCTCCTTGTCCTTTACTATTTCGTTGCTTGGCTAGGAGGGACTATGGCATGGTTCGTTCAGCCTTTCTACTTTCAGTCACTTGGTTATGATTACGAAGCCCTTGGAGTCATTTTTTCAGTCATATTTCTTACCCAGGCATTTGCTCTCCTCCTTACTGGCCCATTTACTGCAAAGTTTGGGTACAAGCGAAGCATACTCCTTGCAGTTGGATTTTTCATGACAACAAGGATAATTCATGTTGTTGCCCCGGTTTATCCTCTTTTGATACTTGCCTCCATAACCTTCGGTGTAGGCATGGCACTTGAATATCCCTCCCTTATCAGCTTACTCTCCGAGGCAGTTGAAGAAGAAAAAAGAAATTATGCCTTCTCATTAAATTGGGGACTTGCAACAGTAGGAGGTGGCCTCGGAACGCTTCTTGGTGGATATCTTGCATCAATACTCGGTTATAGAACTACTCTAATAATAGCATCTTTCTTCGTTCCTCTTCAAGGGGCAATAATATACCTAGCCTCATCGGTTGAGGAAAGAGTCGTCGATGAGATAAATCTTACACGCAGACTGATACTCAGGATAGCAATTCTCTCTATACCCATTGCTATAATAGGGATTGCGGGAGGAATAACAATGAACTACATGGGCCCGTGGTTTAGGGACTTTTATGGAGTTAGTGTGGAAGATATAGGAAAAATATTCACATTTTTCATGATATTTACTGGTTTTGGAACCCTTATTTCCCCTTATCTGGCCGAAAAATTTTCAAGTTTTTCAATAATAGTTATCTTCACGTCTGCAACGGCTGTGTTGACTTCGCTAATTCCCTTGGGGTCATTACCCCTTGCCGTGGCCTTTCATTCCCTGAGAATGCTTTTAGTAAACATGGAGACTCCTCTGTGGGATTCACTATTTTTGAAGTTTTTCGGAGAGAATGAGAAGTCCACGGCTCTCGCTCTAAAAAGCTTTGCATGGACTGTTTCTTATGGAGTGGGACAATATATTGGAGGGTGGATGTTTAACTTTTCATTAATGTGGCCATTTTATATAAGCGGGATTGTATATCTACTTTCAGCGTTTACGTTTTGCATAGCTTATTCTAGAGAGAAAAAAAGTAGAAATCAGCCATAAATTATCTCATGAGACAGTATTTGTTGCATTAGTTTTCTTTCGTTGCCGAGCACTTTATCAATTGCCTTAAGGAAGTCTTCTTGAGTTACATAGGTTCTCCTCTCTCTTATTGCGAACATTCCTGCTTCCGTTGCTATTGCCTTAAGATCGGCACCACTTGCCCCCTCTGTCATTTCAGCTATTACCCTAAGATCTACCCCTCTTAGCTTCATTCTCCTCGTGTGAACCTTTAGTATTTCCAACCTGCCTTCAAAGTCTGGAAGTGGAACTTCAATGAGTCTATCAAATCTTCCAGGTCTTAATAGAGCTGGATCTAGTATGTCTGGCCTGTTTGTTGCTGCTATTACCTTTACATTTCCTCTTGGGTCAAATCCATCCATCTCGGCTAATAGTTGCATTAGTGTTCTATTGACTTCTCTTTCACCGCCTGTCGTTTCGTCCATCCTTTTTGCACCAATTGCATCAATTTCATCAATGAATATTATTGTGGGGGCCTTCTCTTTTGCGAGTTCGAATAACTCATGTACTAGCCTTGCACCTTCTCCAATGTACTTCCTTACCAACTCACTTCCAACGACTCTAATGAACGTGGCATTAACTTCATGGGCCAATGCCTTCGCCATTAAAGTCTTTCCACATCCTGGAGGTCCATATAGGAGGACTCCCTTTGGAGGATCTATTCCAACTTCTTCAAATAGCTCCGGATGTTTAAGTGGTAGTTCTATTGCTTCCCTTAGTTCCTGTAGTTGCTTTTTCAAACCGCCTATGTCATTGTATGTTACATTTGGCCTTTCTATAACCTCAAACCCTAAAACTGTTGGATCCTTGGAAGTTGGTAGAATTTCGACAACTGCCATTGTTCTTTGGTCTAGGGCAACTCTCGTTCCTGGTCTAAGTTTACTCTTGTCTATCCAGGGGGCTATCCTTACTACAAACCTCGGTCCATTGTAGTTTTGGACTATTGCCCTGTCATCGTCAAGAACCTCTATCACAGTACCGGCGAAGGCAGGGGGTTGCCTCAGTCTTGACATCTCGCTTCTTAATCTTGAGAGTTCTCTCTCGAGCCTTTCCTTATCAGCTTCAAGCATTCTCACTTGAAGTTCAAGGTTTCTGATTCTTCGTTTTAGGTAAGTTATGTAATCATCGTAATTACCTTGGAATTGAACTTCATCTCCGCTCATAATATCACCTCTCGCTCCTTACCACTACTAAATGAAGCTACTCTTTACTCCTTTATAAAGGTTTGTCCAAAAATGAAACCAATTTTAGCCTTCTTTGGTCAAAAAAGCTCAAATATTTTCGATTTAGCTACTAAGAGGGATTCATGGTTGTTTTTGATAGTGAATTTTTGAAAAATAAGAGAGCTTAGCTGAGTAGTTCAAGGGCTTTTTCACTCTTTTTGTCAAAAAGTACTATGGAGTCTTCATTAATCTCTATCGTTACTTTTTCACCGAAGGTAAACGTTTCTCCTTCTGGAGCGAATACCTTCACAATCTCTTCGTTAACTGATACCGTAACAATTTGCTCTCTTCCCAAAGGTTCAAAAGAGTAAACTTCTCCAACTATCCCTTCGCCAATCCCCTTAATGACTCTGGCATCATGGGGTCTGAATCCTATTAGAACTTCTTTCACGTTGACTTTGCTGATAATATCTTTATACTGGCTGGGAATTGGAATTGAGCTCTCCTCTGTAATTACAAGTTTTCCATCTTCGATTCTAGCTTCTAGAAAGTTCATTGGTGGATTCCCTAAGAATCCTCCAACGAATTTATATTTTGGCTTGTAATAAACCTCATCGGGTGTGCCGACCTGTAGTATTTTTCCTTCTCTTATAACAGCAATTCTATCGGCCATGGCCAGTGCTTCTGCTTGGTCGTGAGTTACGTAGACTGCCGTTATTCCAAGGTCTTTCTGGAGTCTCTTTAACTCTGCTCTGACCTCTAACCTTAGAAGTGCATCTAAGTTGCTTAATGGTTCGTCGAGTAATAGAACATCTGGCTCCTTTACAAGGGCCCTAGCTATTGCAACTCTCTGTTGCTGCCCACCGCTTAGTTGCCATGGGTATCTGTCGAGTAACTTCTCTATGTGTAGCATTTTTGCTACATCCCTCACCTTCCTCTCTATCTCCTCTCTTGGAACCTTTCTGAGCTCTAGTGGAAATGCTATATTTTTATAAACAGTCATGTGGGGATAAAGTGCCCAATTCTGAAATACTAATCCTACATTTCTCTCTTTTGGGGGTAGCTCTGTCACGTCTTTTTCATCAAAATAAACCCTTCCTGAAGTTGGCTTATATATTCCTGCTATTGTATAAAGGAGGGTCGATTTTCCACTCCCTGAAGGACCTAAGAGAGCCATAAATTCCCCATCTTTGATCTCAAGGTTAACATTATCGAGTGCCGTAAAGTTCCCAAACTTCTTCACTATATTTTCGAGCCTTACACTCACCATTCTCCTCACCCCTTAATTCCTCCAGAATACCCTCTAAGGAGTATCTGTTGGGCTGTAAGGAAGAATATTATCGTTGGAAGTAGATATAATGTCCCTGCAGCTGCAATTAGTGGCATGTGAGTATATTCTGCCTCTATGTTGGCCTCGATAAACGTTGCTAATGTCTGATCAATGAGGAACGTTCTCACGTAGATTATGTCCTGCCACCCTGCCAAGAATGCAAAGAGTGCAACTGCAAGTATTCCTGGTTTAACTAAGGGTAGCATTATTTTTCTCCAGACGGTTATCCTGGATGCACCGTCTATAATTCCACTCCACTCAAACTCCCAAGGTATTGTATCAAAGAATCCTTTCATCAGCCAAACGGACATTGGAACTTCTAGGGCTGCCCTCGCGAAGATAACGTATATAAAAGAGTAAAGTCTAACGAGGTTCTGTTGTTCTGGAAATGAAATTCTGTATAACAAGTAAACTCCAACTATTAACGCAACTCCGGGAAATGCATGAAGAAGCATTAATGAAACTATCATCCATTTTCTCCCTTTAAAGTCCATTCTTGAGAGTGCATATCCTGACATCACGCTTATCAGCGTTACAAGTCCTGAGACCCCCAATGCTACTATTAGTGTGTTGATAATTATCCTAACCATATTAACTCTAACGCCACCTGTAATGGCAAGTTTCCCTCTAAACACATTTATCCAATTCTCTATTGTTGGTTGAAAGCTCTTCAAGTCAAAGTTTGTAACCATATCCTTGCTAAAGCTTGAAAGCATTAGGAGACCAAATCCAATAATCAGAGGAAGTGTAGCGAGGAATATTGCTAATATTAGAACCCATTCATATTTCTTAGGTCTTGTCTCAACGTCTTTCATCAGAAGTCACCCCTTGGTTTCTTGATCATTTTCTCAAACTGAAGAACCTTCAGGGTTATTGTACCTCCAATAATCCCAATTATCGAGAGTATTACTGCAGCCGCAGCCGCTAACCCTTGATCTTGTTCTCCTCTACCGAATGCTGTATTGAATACATACAGGGCTAACGTTGTTCCGTAATCCCTATCCACTAGGTCCCATTCAACTAGTAGGAAGAGGTGAGGATACGTCGTTAGTAGGCTTAGGAACTGCCAGGTCAAAACGTAAAGGAAGTGCCACTTCATTAGTGGGAGCAAAATTTTTCTGGATATCTCCCATGCTGATGCACCATCAACTCTCGCGGCTATAACTAGCTCTTTTGGTATCTGATTTAGGGCTGAGGTAAACACTATCATCCCAAAGCTAACTCCTACAAGCCCATTAACAAATATTATCACACTCCAAGCTCCCCAAGGTACTATTTGACCCCAAGCTATTGGTTCGTGAATTAATCCAAGCTTTATGAGTATTGAATTTAGGGTTCCAATTGAGCTACCATGGAAGAAGTAGTACCAAACCAAACTATAAACAGCAATTGGGGACATTCTAGGTAATAACCATAATAGCCTGAAAGTTGATGCGGGTTTATCTTCCATAAAAAACGTCGCTAAGGCCAGGCCAAGACCACCGAGAACGTTTATCATGAGTGTTATAAGGACGAACACAATGGTGGTAAGAATAACGGCCTTAAAAGTAGGGTCATATTTGAACATATGAAACAGTCTCTCATAATTATATAGCCCAACTGTTTGAGAAAGGTACTTATCTACGTTCCAATTCCTCATGCCGGTAAAGCTTATGTAGACGGTCAGAACTAGGGGTATTACATAAAAGAGAACGACCATGAAAATCATGGGAAAAAGGAAGAAAGAAAGATCTCTTAGCTTTTCATTTTTCATTTAATCACCCCTGGGGAAACTTCCAGTCAGTTGGTATTTCTCCAATTATCTCTACGTTCTCTGCGAGCTCTTTGTCTGCTGAGATCTTGTCTTTTATGAACTTAATTGCTTCCTCGGGTGTCATCTCCCCTCTCAAAACTTTGTCTACAGCCTCCTTAAAGATGTCTGCGAGGGCTGGATACTTTGGATGAGCTGGAGCTAAATGGGTGTACTCTAGCATGTAGCTTACATCTGCCAAGAATTGAGCGTTTATTGGGTTAACTGTCTTTTCAACGATTTCTTTTATGTTATCCTTGACTTCTGGAGCAAGATCTAGATCTAAGTTCTTTAGTTTGTTGAGCCATGCTTCGTCTTTTATTAACTTAGCAGCTTCTTTTCTCACTGGTAAGTGGGCAGAGATGACGCTGTGGATTGCATTTATCTCTGGATCGCTTGCCTTGATTACCATCAAGAATGCTAATGCATGGTAGACATCCTTGAGTTCCTCATACTTGGGGTTTAGTTGGCCTGCTTTTGAATTTATCATCCAGATGAAGGGCTGGCTTAAAGTTACTGGCTTGTCTCCCTTCTCTCCAGCTGGGAAAAGGGTGTAGGCAAACCACTCTTTAACTTCTTCTGGCTTGAGTCCCCTTCCATGGTAGTACTGTTTGGTCTGCCACTCGGTCCAGTACCATGTTCCACCAATATCAAAGAGCGTTTTTCCTTCAACGATCGTTGGGTGTATCTGCTTTGCCCAGTCCCAGCTCATAATGTCTTTTGGCAACAGTCCATCCTGAGCGAATTTCCACTCAACGTAAAGCCACTTGTACACCGCGGGAACATCAAGAACTAGCTTTCCTGTCTTCTCATCATAGAGTTTGCCATTGAATGCGAATATGAACTGAATGAGGTCTGGATGTGCGGAGCCTTTCCTGTGTATTAATCCCCACTCTGCACATCCCTTTTCCTTTGCAATCTTAGCCCAATGGTAGACATCGCTCCATGTGAATTCTCCATTCTTGACTTTTTCCGGCAACGTTGTAACGTCGAGACCCGCACACTTTGCTACATCCTTTCTTATGTAAAGGGGTCTAGCTTCAGTGTCTTGGGGGAGGCCATATAACTTCCCCTTGTATTTTGCAGCCTCGAGGAGTGATGGATAGAAGTCGTTTATCACGTTCTGATATGCATTGGCGTAGTCGGTTATGTCGAGTATGTATCCCTCTTCTGCCAAGGTTGGCAGGAATGCATAGCTGTTAACGAAAAAGTCACCGGCTTGGCCAAGAGGTTGCTTGCTTAGGAACTCATTAAATTGATCTTTGAAACTCTGGTCGTACTTCGTTGTGACTGTTATCTTTACCTTAATTCCGTTTTGTTCCCAAATTCTGTTTATCTTGTAGGCTGCGTCCACTATTCCATAGACTCTCATTACGCTGTTTGGATCTCCTGAGCCCCAAGCTGCAAACTTCACCTCATTAATTCCGTTCTTCTCAAGAATCTTTCCTATCTCAACAACGTCTTTAGTGAAGTCCCCTGTTAAGGTTACTTTTGTTGCAGTTTCAGTTGCTGTTTCTCCTCCTCCAATACAGCCACTAGCGAAGACTCCAAACAGAAAAACAGCGATCAATAGTATACCCTTCCACTTCACGATGTGTCACCTCCAATCGATATTTTTGCCAATATGTTGGGCAAAAAACGACAATATAATCTAAGGCTAAATTACCTAAAAGGTCTAAAAAGAATTTCGGTTTGATGAAATATTATAAAAAATTTAGCAAGGTATCTTTGTTATAACTCCTCTTTAATTGTCTCTGCAAGTCTCTTTACACCTTCTCTAATCTGCTCCTCGTCCACATATGTGAAATTGAGCCTCATTGTGTTCTTTACATCTCTATGAGCATAGAACGCCTCTCCGGGAACGTATGCGACTCCCTTGCTAATGGCTTTTTCAAGCATTACTTTCGTGTCTATTTTCTCCGGAAGTGTAACCCAGACGAACATTCCTCCATCTGGCTTCGTCCACGTTATCCCATCGGGCATGTACTCTTCTAAGGCTTCAAGCATGGCATCTCTCCTTGGCCTGTAGAACTCTATTATCTTGGGGATATGCTTCTCTAAGTAGCCTCCTTCCAAGTATCTCCATGCAACAACCTGGCCGAAAGCATTGGTACAGAGATCAACGCTCTGCTTTGCTATCTCTAATTTCCTGATAAAGTGGGGTTCCCCAGCTATCCATCCCAACCTAAATCCTGGAGCTAATATCTTTGAGAATGTTCCTAGATAAAGTACTCTTCCTTCAGTATCCAGGGCTTTTATTTTTGTAACTGGCTTTCCTGAGTATCTAAGCTCTCCATAGGGATCGTCTTCTACTATTATAAAGTCATATTCACTGGCAAGTTCTAGGAGATGTTTTCTCCTTTCCTCACTCATTGTTACCCCAGCCGGGTTCTGGAAAGTTGGAACCGTATAGACGAGTTTAACTTTCTTTCCTTCGGATTTTAGCTTCCTCAGTTTCTCCTCCAAAACTTCGGTTTTCATACCCTCCTCATCTAGAGGAATTTGAATGTATGTTGGTTCGTAAAAGCCAAAGGCTTGAAGTGCTGCAAGGTATGTTGGTGCCTCGACAACAACTATGTCTCCAGGGTTGAGAAACACCCTACCTATTAAATCAAGGGCTTGCTGAGAGCCACTAGTCACAAGTATGTCAACTTTCGATGTTGGTATGTTGTATCTTTTCCTTAGCCATTCCGCTATCGCAAGTCTCAGTGGAGTGAATCCCTTGGTAGTTCCATATTGGAGGGCTTTATCGGCATGTTCTCTCATCACTTCATCGAGTATTTCATCAATGATATCGACGGGGAATGTCTTTGGATTAGGAAGACCTCCCGCAAGGCTTATGACGTCACTTGTTTCAACGAGCTTGAGAAGCTCTCTAATCTCGGAAGCCTTCATCTTTAACGCTTTCTCAGAAAAATAAGCTTCAAAATTAAGAGGACCTTTCTCGAGTTTTCTCTTAAGGACTTCTTCCATAATCATTCACCCCTCACAGTGGACATATATGTCCGTCTGAACATTTTTATGCATTAGGTATTTTTAGTTGATTAAATATAAAGCTTTCGGCATTCGTTGGTGTTCTTCTTTACGTTTGTAAAGTAAATGTACACAATATTTCCTCAAGCTATCAAGTTAAGTATCAATGAACTTAAATGTCTTTCGGACATCTTTAATGATGGCAAATGTTCGAGAAAAGCGGGGGTATTAACCCGCCCAAGTTCATCGACCCCGCCCTCGGCGGTGCTCCCCGGGCTAGAAATAAATAGTATTAACTCCTTAAAATGTCTTCGCTATTCCTCCCAAGGTTCCCTATACTTGAAAGCCCATCCAAACTCTTCTCTCAATATATCTATAGCCGCATAAGGTGGTATTACTCCCCTTTCGGTTATTATAACGTCAATATACTCTGGAGGGGTGACGTCAAATGCAGGGTTCCATACCTCAATGTTCTTTGGCCATGTTTTGAGTTCCTCCTCAGGAATAACCTCTGTTGGATCTCTCATTTCTATCTCAACAAGCTGTCCAAGCATTGTCTCTGGATGGAATTTATAGGTTTCCGCAGCTATCATGACCCAAACTCGGTGCTCTTTTGCCGTAAGTGCTATTAATGCTGTTCCGATTTTGTTTATAACTGCTCCATTTGCAGTTATTGAGTCTGCCCCCATAACAACTTTATCCGTCATTTTCATATAGTGTCTGGCTGCTGCGTCAACGACGTATATAACTGGAATCCCATAACTTGCGAGTTCTTTTGCTGTAATCTTCCCCTGCCATCTTGGCCTTGTCTCAGTTACTATGACCTTGATGTCCTTTCCCTGATCAAAAGCCGTTTTCATTACGCTTATTGCAGCTTTGCTGTGGCAATGGGTCATTATAATATCTCCATCCTCTATCCTCTTTGCTCCTATTTCTCCTATTCTCTCAATAGCCTTCTCGGAGTTGTGTATAAACTCCTTCGCTGAATTTACGACGGTAAATTTGAGTGTTTCCAAATCTGCTCCAGAAGAGTACGCTAATTTTGCCCTATGCATTACATACCTTAAGGCGTTTGGGAGGGAAACAGCCGTTGGTCTTGTATTGTACAGAATTTTTGCAGCCTCTTTAAGTTCTTCCCATAACTCTTTTTCATCTTTCGCTTTACTCTTCTCCGCCTGTATCATTAAAGCTTGTGCGGCAGCTCTGGCTATCCTTCCTGCTCCCCTGATTTCCATACTCTTTATCTTTTCTGCTATCTCCAAAACTTCCTTAACTATCATGGCTCCCACTTGTATATTGGTATTCCCTTATAGTTAATTAACTTCATCTCCCTAGGCGGGATGTCTCCGGTAAGCGGAACAATATAAAGGGGAATCCTAAGCTTCTTGGCAAGATTGAGAAGGGCCGGCATCATCTCTGGAGTTGGTCTTATTGAGTATACTGCCCTAATTTCGGTGTATATCTTGAAATTTGGTCTAAATATATCGTCAATAAAGCCTTCGAGTCCTAATTTCCTTGCTTTCTCTATGACATCGGGTCTTATATCAATAACAATTACTTCTAACCCCAACTCTTTTAGCGTGTTTGCTACTTCAAAATAATGTCCAATCCCAATCTCTGCAATTTTTCCAGTCTTTATTTCGTCTGCAATGAACCTTGCAATCTCTTTCATTTTCCTTCACTCTTACTCTAGTTAGGATGAATTTAGTCTTTATTTTGTTACTTCACGGAGCTAAAACCTTTTATATCTATATAATTCCATATACCACTAAGGATGAGACATTGTTGGGGGTTTTGTCATGATTGAGGAAGAAATAATTCAAAAGTTACAGAGGTTTGGGTTAACAAAGTATGAAAGCTTAGCTTACATTACCTTGCTAAAACTAGGTCCGAGTAAGGCTACTGACGTTACAAAGGAAAGTGGAATTCCTCATACAAGGATATACGACGTTTTAAGTTCCCTTTCAAAGAAAGGGTTTGTGGATATAATGCATGGAACTCCAAGACTCTACGCTCCTGTTAACCCAGAACTTGTTTTAGAAAGACTGAAAAAAGAGCTTATGAATGATATTGAGAGCCTCAAAAATGCTTTTGAGGAGTTATATAAGGAAACCCACGGGGAAGAGTTACCTGAGATTTGGACGATTCATGGGTTTGAAAATACAGTGGAAAGAGCTGAGTATATAATAAAGAGTGCAAAACATGAGATCCTCATTAACACTCCATATGAGTTCCTTAGGCAGCTAAGGGATGCAATAGAAAAAAGAACTAGTGGAATCATGGTGATCATAAGTAACTTTGATGAAGTTCCAAAATGGCTCGAAGGTAAGGAAAACGTTATTCTTGCTAGAAGTGGTGAGGCCCCATGGCTTATGGGTACTTGGGTGATAGGTGACGTTAGCTATGCTTTATTCTTTGGAACGCTTCCAGAAAACAAAGGAAAAGAAAGATTTTACTCATTTTGGGCTAAGTCTGCAAAGCTAATTCAGAATTATGTTCATTGGTTCTACACAATGTACTTTGACAATAGCACCTTAATAAAACCTCTAGAGTATGAAAAATTAGAAAAGCCAATAGTTTTTGCCCATATAAGAACCTTAATTACAGTTCTAAAACAGATTGGAGTTAACAGAAAAGTTGAAGTTGTTGGAAGAACTGTGAAGGATAAGAAACAAGTGACAATACAGGGCAAAATAGTCGAGTTTGAATACACCCCTCTGACAGCAAATATAACAGTAGAGACCGAAGATGGCAAAAAGTTCAAGGTTGGTGGCTTGGGAAGTTATTTGGAAGATATAGAAGGAGACTCATTCATAATATTTGAGTAAATGCTTTCCCTTATTTTTTCTTACTACTAGTCGCTTCAACTAAAATAATGTCTCCTACTGCCGTAACTCTATCATAAGGGATTCCTACCTTTCTCTCCCCAGGTAGGGCCAATATTAATACCTTCCCATATTTCTCCCCAATGTCAATTATAACTTCATCGACTTCCCCAACGTATTTTCCCCTCGTGTTGTATATCTTCTTCTTGTAGATCTTGGATAGTCTCATGACCATTTTAGTCACCTCTTGAGGGAACTTGGGCATTGAGCTTTAAAAATGTTGGTAATGTATGATGCAAATTTTTATAAAATCCCACCCTTAAACATCCCCTTCGTAGTGATGTAAATGGTGGTGTTTAGGATTCCAAGGGGGAGTGCGAAAGTTAAAGTAGAGAGAGCAGATCCAAAAGTGTACTTCCAGATCTACAACTTACTAACATTTAGGCGAGACTTTGGAAAATGGGACAAGGCTGAAAGTCTATATGATCCTTATACGAATACTTTTCCCATCGGTTTGTTACCTAGGGTAAAGAGATTCCTGAATTCTAAGGGATATCGAGTTAGGATAAAGGATGAGAGAGTTGTTGAAGGTGAGCCATTAAATTCAAACTGGAATGAAAAATACGTCTTAAGGGGATACCAAAAGAAAGCAGTAAAGCTGGCGATAAAAGAAAAAATGGGCGTTTTAGCTTTGCCTGTAGGAAGTGGGAAAACTATAGTTGGATTGAGGATAATCCATGAAATTGGCAAATCTGCCTTAATAATAGTACATACTAAAGAACTCCTATACCAGTGGGCTGAGAGAGTAGAGGACGTTTTGGGTGTGAATGCGGGAATAGTTGGAGATAATAAGTGGCATGAAGGTCCAATAACTGTGGCCATGATACAAACTCTTCTCTCAAGAGGGGTGGACAAGCTACAGAATAAATATGCGGTGGTTATGTTTGATGAATGTCACAGAACTTCTGCTGCTGAGAAGTTTTATCAAGTTGGAATGAGTCTTCCTCAGGTTTATAGGTTTGGTTTATCCGCAACTCCTTGGAGGAGATTGAGAGGAGAAGAAATGAAAATTGAAGGAGTAGTTGGGCCTATAATTTACGAAGTTAAGGCTGAAGATTTGATAAAAGAAGGCTTTCTGGCAAAACCAAAATTCGAAGTCATAGAATATACATCTAAAATGCCTGCTTTGGCTGATAGATATAAAGAACTTTATGAAGAAGCCATAATGGAGAATGAGGAGAGAAATAAAGCAATTGTTGAAAAGGCAGTTGAGTTAGCAAAACATGGACATAGAGTGCTTATAGACGTTAAGAGGATAGATCATGGTGAAATTCTTGTGAAAATGCTGAGAGAGAGGGGGATAAATGCAGAGTTTTTAAGCTCTCAGAGTCCTAACAGATGGGAAATCTTGGAGAAGTTTAAGAATGGTGAAATCCCCGTTTTGGTATCAACGCTTCTAAAGGAGGGAGTAGATATTCCGGAAATTTCTGCGATAATTCTAGCCGGGGGAGGAAAGAGCGATGTAATGACAATCCAAACTATAGGTAGGGCGTTAAGGCCGAAGGCTGGTGGTGAGGCTGTTATAGTAGATGTCAAAGATACAGATCCCTTACTTTTCACTCACTTTATAGAAAGACAAAAAGCGTTAAAACAATATTATGGCAAATATTATAACCTTTGAAGAATTTCTCTTATGTACTTAGGCATCTGAAAGAGTGCCTCATGTCTTTCCGGATCGTAGTATTCAAGATTAAGTTTCTTAGCCTTTTCTGTGTTGACTTTTCTGAAGTCTATCTCTCCTTTTATCCCCACCAGGAAGGCCCAAGGAGAAGCATAACCTATTACAGGAAAGCTATAATAATAAACTCCATCAAACACCTTCTTCATCTTTGAGTATGCTGAAGTCAGCTCTTCTGTAAACAGGTAAACACTACCGGCTTGTGTCACGTAAATTCCGGGATCGTTTAGGGCTCTGTAAGCAGTTTTGTAAAACTCTTCGCTGAATAACATCTCAGCAGGACCCACGGGATCCGTTGAATCCACTATAATGACATCAAACCCAGAGTTCTCTCTTATGAACTTCACTCCATCCCCTATAATTAGCTTAGCCCTTTTACATTCATTGTTTAGCATTCTTGTCAATATCCCACCATCGATCTGAACGTGCTTGGCTGATATCTCAACAACCTCCTTATCTATCTCCACCATCACTGCTTCTTCGACTTCCTCATGTTTTAGGACTTCTCTTATTGTTCCTCCGTCTCCTCCACCAATAATGAGTACCCTCTTTGGATTAGGATGGGCAAGCATAACTGGATGGACTAGTGGCTCGTGGTAGCTTTTTTCACCCTCACTAACAAGCTGTACTGTTCCATCTATTGCTAAAAGCTTTCCAAATCCTTCCGTTTCATATACTTCTATCTTCTGATACTTAGATTTCTTTTCGAGGACTTTTTTCTTGACTTTAAATGCAACACCATATCCTTTTGGATACCATTCAATGAACTCCATACATCTCACCAGCAACTGGTGTTATATAAAAGTTTTATAAGAATGGTGCAATATGAGTTTGGAGGGACACCAATGGAAGGCACTTTGCGCATCTATGCTTCCCCATCATACGAGGTTTATGGCCTCTCAAAGAACCCATTTATGGAATTAGCAAGTGAGGGAATTAAAGATATAGAGTCTATTCACGTTTATCAGGAAGTTGATATGAAAATTTCTTCCCTTCTCTCAGATGTTATTAGTAATAAAAGCTCAATAACATTTTCAATTGTTGGACCACTAGGAATGGGTAAAACACAGAGGTTAAAGAGCATTGCAAAGGCTATAGAGGAGAAAGGGGGAAAAGCAATTTACATTAAAGTTGACACGACGGATATACTAAAAATAACAAGGGATATATTCAGCACATTAAAGCCCCCCAAGAATAGAACCAACATATTCCTTGAAAATCTCTCAAGAAAACTTGGCTTTATAAACAGACTAGAAAAAATGTTATCCTCGGTTGATGAATATAAGAGCAGGGACATAGCTGAAATGCTTACCCAGGAGCTCTCAAAGTATCCTTACTCGGCTCTTCTATTAGACGAGATGGAAAATATGCAAGGCGCTAATGAAAAAGAGAAGATACTGTTCTTTGAGATGCTCAGACATTATATAAGCAACATGCCTCCTGGGAGTGTTTTTGCCTTTGCTTGTGTGCCCGAGGCTTATGAGGGGTATTCCAAATTATTCCCCGCGTTTTTCATGAGATTACACTATGAGTTCAAACTAAGACCGATGAGTTATGAAGAAACCCTCGAACTCGTGAAGAAAAGATTGGCCAAAGTTAGGGTGAGGGATACTGCAGATCCTATCTATCCGTTTACTGAGGATGCAATAAAATTAATCCACGAACTTGGAAAGGGAAATCCGAGGCAAATTCTTAGGCTTTTAAATTACGTTCTCAGTGAGGCTGTCAAGCATAAGTTTGATCCCATAAATGAATACGTTGTAACTACAATTCTTGAGGAACCAAAGACCCTCGAGGAGTATCTGGCAAGAATTCCAAGCGAATACAAGCCCCTTGTTAAGATCATAGTAGAGAAGTTTAAGGGCGGTCCAGTGAGCTACATAGAGATAGCAAAAGAACTGAAGATACCAGGGTCTGAAGCCTATGAGAAGCTAGAATACTTAGTGAGTTTGAACTTTCTAGTTGGAGACCCAAGAGGGAACTACAAGGTTCCAGATTATGTAAGGAAGTTTATAGAAAAGGAGGAGAAAAAGGAATGAACTACGAAGAACACGTTTTAGCCGGTCTAATTACATATCCCCTTTTTGTTGTTTTTGCAGAGTTTTTGTCCAAATATTTGCCATTAAAAATTACTTTCATGGCATTGGCTATTGGTTACGCTTTCTACGTCTTGGGTAGCGATCTTCCTGACATAGACCATCCAGATTCTTTAATTCACAGAGGAATAAAGCCGATATTCTCTGTGATATTGGGGAGTATGGTTGCTTATAGAGTTCTTCAATACCTTCCAATGACGTATGCTTGGGGTGTTGGAGGAGTTGCTGCGGTAGTTGGTTGGTTCCTATTCTCGGCTATAATGCCAAGGCATAGAGGAATAGTTCATTCAATTCTCTTTGCAGTAATCTATGGTGTGGTAAGCTTTCTGGGAGTTAGGTATGGTTTGGCTTTCTCTTCAGGTGAAAGCTACTTAATAGGTCTTGCATCATTCAGTGGATATATGTTACACTTGATACTTGACAGGAGCGTTAAGCTCCTCTGAGTATGTTCACAATAATTCCACCAGCGCCTGCAATCATCATTTGAGCTCCAATTGCCATTATGAAAAGTCCAATTATTCTTATCGTAACACTCAGAACAGTTTTATTCACCCTTTTCATTGCATATAGTGCTATCATCATCAAGATTGCAGTAATTGCTATAGCTATTGTAGTGGCCATTACGGAAACATGTATCCCGTACTCAGCTGTTAGTGTTATTGCTGCAGTAATCGCTGCAGGCCCAGCTATTAAAGGAGTTGCTACGGGAACTGCTGCGAGGGCTAAAATATTTTTCTCTTTCTTTATTGTAACCATTCCACCGCTTTCCAAGGCTTCCAGCCCGATCTTAAATAATACAAATCCTCCCGCAACTCTTAATGCGTCAAGCTCAATGTGAAATATATCCTGAAGGATAATTTTTCCAGCAACAGCGAAAATTAGGAGAAGAAGCCATCCTATGAAATTTGCCCTAACAATCAGGCTTTTAACATCTTCTATATGAAAATCTTCCCTTAGCAAACTAACTAGTAAGATCTTATCACTTGGATCTATCATTATCAGCATTAGCAAGGCTGAGCTTAATATTTCCTCGAGCATGATCCTTCCTGCTCCTTAACCTATAAATACCTTAGTGTTGAACTCCTGGGGGGTGAGATAATGGGAAAAGTTGCTGGAATAGTTGGTGTATTGTTCTTGTTATGGCTAATATATACTGGTTATTTTTTGATGACACTAAATCCGAGCGTCTCGGCGTACTGGGGTCCTGTTGAAGGAGACAACGTTAGCATATACTTCAAAATAGACCTTGGAAATCCCTCTCCAGTCCCAATAAAGTTGGAGAACTTGGTTCTTAAATTGAGTGGTATTCCTATAGCGAAAGTTGAGAATGTGAACCTAGGATTCCTAAAGAGAGATGTTTCTGGATCATCCGAAGTCAATCTCAACAACCTTATAGATGCCCTTATAGTTCATATAAAAAACAAGGAAAACAGTAAGATTGAGGTAGTAGGGTCAGTCAAAATATTAAACATTATCCCATACAACTTCTCCAAAGATTTTGAATTTAGGACAAATATCCTTGAGTATCTCAAAAATATCAGGGCTGAGCCAAGGACATATACGGTTGCTGGTATCCTTCCATTAAAGACCCCGGGAGTGGAGGGAATATATGCTAGATGGGGGAAGGTTTCTGAGGATTCCCTGGAAGTCGTTGGTGTTGTAAAGTTGTACAATCCAAATAACTTCCCCTTACCAATTGTTAACATTGGAGGAGAGATTTATTTAAACGGCATACATGTTGGTAGAGGATCTGTAATGAAGACAGTAACTTTGCCAGCTAAAGGAAGAGGAGAAGTTCCTATAAGATTACAGTTGTATCCGAAGGAGTTAAAGGAGGCTCTAAAATCACATATACTCAATGGAGAGAGAAGTGTCCTAAGGCTAGATCTAACTTTCATGTTGAAGGTCAGTGGTGAGGTGGTTGAGGTTAAAGTTGGGGATATCGAGACTACAATTGAGACGCACATCTTGGAGAACATTAAGGTTTGATTGCTTCACATGTATTAGTTTATTTTATTGTGCATTTCTTTCTAATTATTGCCACATTTTTGGCAAATGTTTACCCTTGTGCAAAAATTTTTCATTATAGGGGTTCGGGACTATTGGGTGGAGCCCCCGAATAAGGGGGCGAAAACCCAGGGGTCATGACGGCGGCGTCGGGGGGATTGGGGGCAAAGCCCCCGGCATGAACCCCGCCCTCCTCCCCTGGGTATAGAAAGATGCGCTCCCGAGGAAAACCCCCGAAACGGGGGGACCCCTCGGGGGCAAGGCAGGCCCGGCACCCCGGTTAAACCCCCGGACGGGGAATTGGTACTCCCCCGCGTGGGGAGTTCCACCGGCCGTACTCCCTTAATTCCGGTTGATCCTGCCGGAGGCCACTGCTATGGGGGTCCGACTAAGCCATGCGAGTCGAGGGGGCGTCCCTTCTGGGACGCCACCGGCGGACGGCTCAGTAACACGTCGGTAACCTACCCTCGGGAGGGGGATAACCCCGGGAAACTGGGGCTAATCCCCCATAGGCCTGGGGTACTGGAAGGTCCCCAGGCCGAAAGGGGACCGTTAGGTCCCGCCCGAGGATGGGCCGGCGGCCGATTAGGTAGTTGGTGGGGTAACGGCCCACCAAGCCGAAGATCGGTACGGGCCGTGAGAGCGGGAGCCCGGAGATGGACACTGAGACACGGGTCCAGGCCCTACGGGGCGCAGCAGGCGCGAAACCTCCGCAATGCGGGAAACCGCGACGGGGGGACCCCCAGTGCCGTGCCTCTGGCACGGCTTTTCCGGAGTGTAAAAAGCTCCGGGAATAAGGGCTGGGCAAGGCCGGTGGCAGCCGCCGCGGTAATACCGGCGGCCCGAGTGGTGGCCACTATTATTGGGCCTAAAGCGGCCGTAGCCGGGCCCGTAAGTCCCTGGCGAAATCCCACGGCTCAACCGTGGGGCTCGCTGGGGATACTGCGGGCCTTGGGACCGGGAGAGGCCGGGGGTACCCCCGGGGTAGGGGTGAAATCCTATAATCCCGGGGGGACCGCCAGTGGCGAAGGCGCCCGGCTGGAACGGGTCCGACGGTGAGGGCCGAAGGCCAGGGGAGCGAACCGGATTAGATACCCGGGTAGTCCTGGCTGTAAAGGATGCGGGCTAGGTGTCGGGCGAGCTTCGAGCTCGCCCGGTGCCGTAGGGAAGCCGTTAAGCCCGCCGCCTGGGGAGTACGGCCGCAAGGCTGAAACTTAAAGGAATTGGCGGGGGAGCACTACAAGGGGTGGAGCGTGCGGTTCAATTGGATTCAACGCCGGGAACCTTACCGGGGGCGACGGCAGGATGAAGGCCAGGCTGAAGGTCTTGCCGGACGCGCCGAGAGGAGGTGCATGGCCGCCGTCAGCTCGTACCGTGAGGCGTCCACTTAAGTGTGGTAACGAGCGAGACCCGCGCCCCCAGTTGCCAGTCCCTCCCGCTTGGGAGGGAGGCACTCTGGGGGGACTGCCGGCGATAAGCCGGAGGAAGGGGCGGGCGACGGTAGGTCAGTATGCCCCGAAACCCCCGGGCTACACGCGCGCTACAATGGGCGGGACAATGGGACCCGACCCCGAAAGGGGAAGGGAATCCCCTAAACCCGCCCTCAGTTCGGATCGCGGGCTGCAACTCGCCCGCGTGAAGCTGGAATCCCTAGTACCCGCGCGTCATCATCGCGCGGCGAATACGTCCCTGCTCCTTGCACACACCGCCCGTCACTCCACCCGAGCGGGGCCCGGGTGAGGCCCGATCTCCTTCGGGAGGTCGGGTCGAGCCCGGGCTCCGTGAGGGGGGAGAAGTCGTAACAAGGTAGCCGTAGGGGAACCTACGGCTCGATCACCTCCTATCGCCGGAAACCCCGTCCGGGGGAACTAAAGGGGTGCCGGGCCTGCCTCTTCTAATTGGTGGGCCGGTAGCTCAGCCTGGTATGAGCGCCGCCCTTGCAAGGCGGAGGCCCCGGGTTCAAATCCCGGCCGGTCCACCACGAAGAGATGCACGTCCCGAGCTAATGCTCGGGGCGGAAGGGCCCTAGGCCCCCTAACAGGGGGCGACGATGAGGGCCGTGCATAGGCGGGTGGCCCAAGAAGTGCCTGGCCCCTCCGGTAGGGGGGCTAGGACGCTAAGCCGCCCGGTGGATGGCTCGGCTCGGGGCGCCGACGAAGGGCGTGGCAAGCTGCGATAAGCCCCGGCGAGGCGCAGGCAGCCGTCGAACCGGGGATTCCCGAATGGGACCTCCCGCGGCTTATGCCGCACTCCGGGGTTTATACCCCGGAGGGGGAACGCGGGGAATTGAAACATCTTAGTACCCGCAGGAAAAGAAAGCAAAAGCGATGCCGTGAGTAGGGGCGACCGAAAACGGCAGAGGGCAAACTGAACCCCGAGCCGACGAGGTTCGGGGGATGTGGGGTTGTAGGGCCCCCGTATGAGACCCTCGCGGGTGAAGCCGAAGTCCGCTGGAACGCGGCGCCGGAGAGGGTGATAGCCCCGTAGGCGTAAGCCCGCAGGGTCTCGGGGGACCCTGAGTACCGTCGGTTGGATATCCGGCGGGAAGCTGGGAGGCATCGGCTCCCAACCCTAAATACGTCCCGAGACCGATAGCGAACTAGTACCGTGAGGGAAAGCTGAAAAGCACCCCGGGAGGGGGGTGAAAAGAGCCTGAAACCGGGCGGCGATAGGAGGGTGCGGCCCGAAAGGAATGAGCCTCCCCGAAGGAAACCGCGGCGACGCGGGAGTACGAGGGGAGGGGACCGGGGTTGCACCGTCCGTCTTGAAACACGGGGCAGGGAGTTCGCGGCCGTGGCGAGGTTAAGGGGGTTAAACCCCGTAGCCGCAGGGAAACCGACATGCCCGCAGCCCCCTCTGGGGGCGAGGGGCGGGGTGCGAAAGCGCCCGGAGTCACGGCCGCGAGACCCGAAACCGGTCGATCTAGCCCGGGGCAGGGTGAAGTCCCTCAACCGAGGGATGGAGGCCCGCTAGGGGTGCTGATGTGCAGTTCGCTCCCGTGACCCCGGGCTAGGGGTGAAAGGCCAATCGAGGCCGGAGATAGCTGGTTCCCGCCGAATCATCCCGCAGGATGGCCTCCCCGGAGGTAGGCGGTGGGGTAGAGCACTGATTGGAGGTGCAGGGGGCGAAAGCCCCCGGCCTCCTGTCAAACTCCGAACCCACCGCCGCCGTAGATGGGGGGAGTAGGGTGGCGGTGTAAGCCGTCCACCGAGAGGGGAACAACCCAGACCGGGGTTAAGGCCCCAAAGTGCCGGCTAAGTGTTACTCCAAAGGGTGTCCCGGGCCTTAGACAGCGGGGAGGTAGGCTTAGAAGCAGCCATCCTTTAAAGAGTGCGTAACAGCTCACCCGTCGAGGTCCGGGGCCCCGAAAATGGACGGGGCTCAAGCCGGCCGCCGAGACCCCGGCGCACGGACCGATTGGTCCGTGATCGGGTAGGCGGGCGTGCCGGTGGCGTAGAAGCCGGGCCGTAAGGTCCGGTGGAGCCGCCGGTATCGCGGATCCTGCCGGGAGTAGCAGCGTAGTCGGGTGAGAATCCCGACCGCCGGAGGGGCCAGGGTTCCACGGCAATGGTCGTCAGCCGTGGGTTAGTCGGTCCTAACCCCGCCCGTAACTCGGCGCGGGGGAAAGGGAAACGGGTTTATATTCCCGTACCGCGGGGGTAGGTGCGGCAACGCAAGCCCGGAGGGTGACGCCTCGGGGTAGGCGGACCGGCCGATGAGGCCGGCTAAGCGTATAAGCCCGGGGAGTGCCGTAATGGCGAGAACCGGGTGAAAGCGCGAATGGCCCCCCGTTAGGGGGGTTCCGCCGATCCCTGGGGCCCGTGAAAAGCCCTCCGGGAATTCCGATCCCCCGCGACCGTACCGAGAACCGACACAGGTGCCCCTGGGTGAGAAGCCTAAGGCGTGTCGGGGGAAACCCGGCCGAGGGAACTCGGCAAACTGGCCCCGTAACTTCGGGAGAAGGGGTGCCTGCGGGTGCGTAACCCGCAGGTCGCAGTGACTAGGGGGGCCCGACTGTTTAATAAAAACACAGGTCCCAGCTAGCCCGAAAGGGTTTGTACTGGGGCCGACGCCTGCCCAGTGCCGGTATGTGAAGCCCGGGTACAACCGGGTGAAGCACCGGTAAACGGCGGGGGTAACTATAACCCTCTTAAGGTAGCGAAATTCCTTGTCGGTTAAATGCCGACCTGCATGAATGGCGTAACGAGGTCCCCGCTGTCCCCGGCCGGGGCCCGGCGAAACCTCTGCCTGGCGCGCATGCCAGGGACCCCCGGTGGGAAGCGAAGACCCCATGGAGCTTTACTGCAGCCTGCCGTTGCCACACGGCGGGGGGTGCGCAGCGTAGGCGGGAGGCGTCGAAGCCCGGTCTCCGGGCCGGGTGGAGCCGTCCATGAGACACCGCCCACCTCCCGCCGTGTGGCTAACCCCCGTATGGGGGGACAGCGGTAGGTGGGCAGTTTGGCTGGGGCGGCACGCCTCCGAAAAGGTATCGGAGGCGCCCTAAGGTCGGCTCAGGCGGGTCAGGAATCCGCCGTAGAGTGCAAGGGCAAAAGCCGGCCTGACTGGACCCGTAACAGAGGCGGGTCCAGCCCCGAAAGGGTGGCCTAGCGAACCCCTGTGCCTCCCCGGTGGGGGCCAGGGATGACAGAAAAGCTACCCTGGGGATAACAGAGTCGTCTCGGGCGAGAGCCCATATCGACCCCGAGGCTTGCTACCTCGCTGTCGGCTCTTCCCATCCTGGCCCTGCAGCAGGGGCCAAGGGTGGGGGTGTTCACCCATTAAAGGGGAACGTGAGCTGGGTTTAGACCGTCGTGAGACAGGTCGGATGCTATCTACCGGGGGTGTTGGCCGCCTGAGGGGAAGGTGCCCCTAGTACGAGAGGAACAGGGTGCCGCGGCCTCTGGTCTACCGGTTGTCCTCCCGGGCATCGCCGGGCAGCTACGCCGCAGCCGATAAGGCCTGAAAGCATCTAAGGCCGAAGCGGCCCCCGAAAATAGGCGGCCGTTCCCTGGCGTTTGGGCCTGGGCGACCGGCCCGTTGCCAGGGACGAGGGCTCGGGCAGAAGACCCGGTTGATGGGGCGGGGATGTAAGCGGGAAGGGTCAACCGACCCGCTTAGTCTGCCGCCCCCAATCGCCCGAGGTCCTACCCCCCGAAGGAGGGGCCAGGCACTTGATAGGCCACCCGCCTATGCACGGCCCTTAATCATGGTTCTCTCTTCTGAAAAATCTTAAAATCCTAGCATTTAATATACACTTTAGGTGGTATAATGAAGATTCTCGAAAATCTTGAATATAGGTATCCACCTCGCTATGGTCCAGAATGGGGAAGTGGCGGAATATATGGTCTAAGGTATCACAATGGAACCTTGTACTTCACTTTGGCATTTGAAGGAGAAGCCCACTTTATTACTGAGGATTCTCACAAGAAATATGAGTTTGAACTAGTAGGTCCAAGACCTACTTCTGGAGGAGACACATACAACGCCGTGGAAGTTGTCGATGAGTTTATATATTTCGGTGGATGGGTGCATGCACCTGCGAAATTCCGAGGAAAAGAGCATGGAAATGCCACCATAGACTTCTCTCATAAGCATTCACATGTTCATGAGTATGACACCGAGAATGGAAGGATAAGACTAGTATGGAAGGAATCATATAAACATCCAGAGCAGTGGGTTGGGGAAGTAAGTGACATACTGTATAATCCCTACAAGGATGAGCTTCTCCTAGCGAGAGAAGATGGGCATGTAAATCTTGGTGTTTACTCTCTCGATAGAAGAAGTGGAAAGGTGGAGAGACTCAACGATAAACCAAGTGCTAAAGGTTGTCAGGTTCACGATATTGCATACTTTGGAATTGGAAAGAACTACACAAAGGGACTTGAGGAAATTCATGCGTATGACATGGTCTCGGGCAAGTGGGAGAGGTTTTCTTTAGGAGGTAGTGTTGATGGCGGAGCATATCTCCATCCACACCTTGGAGCGATGGCTTCCATTTATAACAGGGCTTTTGCTTTTGTGCGAGGTGGTTTATTCGTTGGAAATCCATACAATGATGAGCACTTTACCTTCGTTAGATTGTTTGACTTCTATACATTCTACGCCCCATTCAGGATAAATGCTCTTCCTATAGGAGGAGGTGTGCTTATAGCCTTCAACTCCCACCATGATACATATTACAGGCCAAGAACTGAGGGGGAGAAGGAATATTATGAGTTCACGAACACCATAATTGGGCCGAGTGTCTTGGTATACTTCGCCCCACCGATAGTTAAGATAGTTGGAGTTTTTGGGGCGAGGATAACATCTCTAGAAAAGGTTGGAGGGAAGATTCTAGTCGCAACAAGCAACACTCCAAACGTTGGCGCATTGGATGCTACGCCCTTTGATACTGGGTGGAGGGATATCGTTATTCTTGAGGAGAGGGATTTAAATAAGAAACCTCCATCAGTTAGGTTCTCTGTTCCCTTAAGCTTCATCGCAAAGGCCAAAGAGCTTGGTGCTGGTGTCTTTGGAGGAATTCCACTGGATGGGTATTCAAACGCTAGGCTCATACTGAGGGTATCTGGAGATAACACCTTAAGGATTTATGAGTATGACCTAACGCTTCCCTTGAGGGAGGCTGAAGAGGAGAAGTATGATCTGAAAGTTGGAAGAAACGTCATTGATCTGAGGGCATTTTCTGGGATAGTTTCTTTTGAGCTTGAGAAAAGCGATCCAAAAGGGTTCGCTATAATAGAGATGTGGTGATTAAGATGGAATTGTTAATAGTCAGGGATAGAAAGATTAACTATGATGGCTCAGCAATTAAAAGCCACTGGGCGTACAGGAATTTTGGTATTCTTGGCGATTCCTTAGTTGTTTTTAGAGGAAAATGCAATGTTAAGGTTGAGGAAATGGTTGATATAGAGGATCTTAGGATGCGGAAGGAAATAAAGTCTGACGACATGGTTCATTATATAGTGGAGCTATTCTGGGGTACTGATATTTTCCTGGCATCCTCCCTTCAAAAATTGCTCATTGCTAGGTTAGGAGAGCTGTTGAGGGCAAAAGGAGTGGCAGTTGTTAGGAAAGGTGATGATCTGTTCGTTGAAGGTAAAAAGCTCAGCATATCCATTGCCACAATATCTCCCGTTAGTATAAAGATTCACATCGGCCTGAACGTTACTAGTAAGGGAGTTCCCAGGGATGTTAGTGCTATAGGGCTTGAAGAAATTGGAATTAATGTTGACGAGTTTATGGAAGAGAGTGGAAAAGCTTTAGTGGAAGAAGTACTGAAAGTGAAGAAAGATGCCATGAAAGTTAGATGGGTGTCTTAAGGAGAATTATTGCTCCCACTAGTGGAACCATTATATTGTCGTCAATGAATTTCTGATATTCCGCAAGTGTTAGTAAAAGTGCCCACGGAATCGCTTTAAGTCCAAAAAATGGTCCTCCTATTATGATTGCACTACTAAAGAAAGCCAAGCTTCCACTCCAATGCTTCTTTAATTTTACATTGAATCCTATTCTTTTAAAGTAATAAAACCTGACTATTCCAGTTAGGCCGTCACTTATGGCCATAACTAAGAGTATTGGGGTTGCTTTTTCAACAGGTAGAGCTAGAGAAATTATACTCGCAGATATTGCAAAGTAAACTTCCCCATAATTCCCTTTTATTTGAAACCACTTGAATTCTTTTTTGAATGCATGGAATAGTAATTGGCCAAGTGCAAAGGCCATTGCAAATCCTGAGAATATAGACTTCGGTATAAATCCCAGGTATAGCATTATTATTGCTGGTGTTATAGAAAAATGGATTATCTTCCTGTTAACCCAGGCATACTCTTCTCCAAGATCTTTCGTTATCCACATCGCTACGATTATTGATGCCAGTGCTATTGCGACATGGATCCAGGGCATAGTTGAGTATATAATCATCCTGAAATTTAACGGTAGCGATAAATTATTATTTTAGTTGTCCAAGATGGTTGGGAGGTGGTGATATGGTTCACTGGGCAGATTATGTTGCTGATAAAATCATCAAGGAGAGAGGAGAGAAGGAGATATACGTAGTTGAAAGCGGGATAACACCAAGCGGTTATGTTCACATAGGGAACTTCAGGGAGCTCTTTACAACCTACATAGTCGGCCATGCTCTTAGGGATAGGGGTTATGAGGTCAGGCATATTCATATGTGGGATGATTATGATCGTTTCAGGAAGGTTCCTAAAAACGTCCCTCAGGAGTGGAGGGAATACTTGGGAATGCCTGTTAGCGAAGTTCCTGACCCTTGGGGCTGCCACGACAGCTATGCAGAGCACTTTATGGAGAAGTTTGAGGAAGAGGTTGGAAGGCTTGGAATAGAGGTGGATTTCCTTAGAGCAAGCGAGCTATACAAAAAAGGAGAGTATAGTGAGGAAATAAGAAGAGCCTTCGAGAACAGGGATAAGATCATCGCTATTCTAAATAGGTTTAGAGAAATCGCCAAACAGCCCCTACTTCCAGATAGTTGGTGGCCTGCGATGGTATACTGTCCAGAGCACAGGAGGGAGAGTGAAATCATAGACTGGGACGGAAAGTGGAAGGTCAAGTACAGGTGTCCAGAAGGTCATGAAGGATGGACGGACATTAGGGAGGGGAATGTTAAGCTCAGATGGAGGGTCGACTGGCCAATGCGCTGGGCACACTTTAACGTCGACTTTGAACCTGCTGGGAAGGATCATCTGGCTGCGGGTTCAAGCTACGATACTGGGAAGGAAATAATAAGGGCTGTATATGGAAAAGAACCTCCTGTTCCCTTAATGTACGAGTTCGTTGGTATCAAAGGACAAAGAGGCAAGATGAGTGGGAGTAAGGGGAATGTAATACTGCTATCCGACTTATACGAGGTTCTTGAACCTGGTCTAGTGAGGTTCATATTTGCCAGACATAGACCAAACAAGGAGATAAAGATAGATGTGGGTCTCGGCCTGCTTAACTTGTATGATGAGTTTGATAGAGTCGAGAGAATATATTTTGGAGTTGAGGAGGCGAAGGGAGACGAGGAAGAACTAAAAAGAACTTATGAACTCTCTGTTCCGAAGAGGCCTGAGAGATTGGTAGCACAAGCTCCTTTTAGATTTCTTGTTGTTCTTGTTCAGCTTCCTCATATGGATGAAGACAGGATAATATCTACCCTAATATCCCAGGGTCACGTTCCTAAAGCTCTCGATTACGAAGATGTTGAGAGGATCAAACTCAGGATTAAACTCGCCAAAAACTGGGTCGAGAAGTATGCTCCAGATGAAGTGAAATTTACTATTTTGGAGGAGCCGCCAAAAATAGAAGTTCCCAATGAAATTAGGGAAGCAATGTTAGAGGTTGCGGAGTGGCTTAAGGATCATGAAAAGTTTACGGTTGATGAGCTAAATAACGTCCTATACAATGCCGCCAAGAAGAGAAATATACCTAGCAGGGAGTGGTTTAAGGTGCTTTATAAGATCTTCATTGGCAGGGAGAGGGGTCCAAGACTTGCAAATTTCTTGGCTTCCTTGGATAAGGAATTTGTCATTAGAAGACTTAGACTTGAATCCTAACTTTTTAAACTCCTTTTCCTAATTTTAACCATGCTTAATGTTTCAGAAATTGGGATCAAGTTCCTAGGAGAAAATGTTGAAGAGTTCAAAGAAGGCTTTAAAACTTTATTTGCTAGAAGATATCTACCTGACGTTCGAGAGAGTGTTGAAAAACCAAGTATAGTTATAGAGAGGTTCAGAGGAGAAGAATTTAGGATTTTCAGTGCAACATACGATCATATGGGTGTTGATGAATATAAGATAGAATCTCCCAAACCTTCCGCTTATGGGAATGAAGCACCAATATTCTTTCTTCTTCAAGCTGTTGCGAGGGCCAGTGCCAAGGTTGGGCGAGTAGTAGTTACAGACTCAGTAGCCGTTTATGAAGATGGAGAGGTTGTACTTTTTGTTGGCTATCCCCACACGGGGAAGAGTACAATTTCTGTCCTAGCATTAGCTAAAGGGCTTAATGTTCTCAGCACGGAGAATACTGTGGTTGAAGTAAAAGACAGTTTGAGGGTAGTTGGTGGAACCGAGGTATTAGTTTATGATCCCTCTGTTAAACATATTTATGGGGTTAATGTTCCCCATGACTCCTCGACGAAGAGTGGCTATCTCATAAAGGATCTAAAGGGAGAGATGAGGGAGAATATCCTTAAGAAGAAACCTAAAGTGTCTAAAATCGTTCTTTTGCATGCTGCTTTTAATTGTTCTGGTTATTCATTTTCGCAAATGAGGGGAAGGAAGATCAAGAAGACCCTTTGGTACTTCTCAACTGCCCTATTAAAGGGTCTCGATTACTATGAACCTATGCCATTGCATGTTCCACTGAATGATAAGATAAAGGAGACTCTGGCAAAGTTTCTTGATGTAGCCTCTTCGCTTGACATGATTGAGGCTTTTGGCAACCATAAGTCAATATTTGAGGCATTATTTGGGCCTGTAAACGAGAAGGTATGAGTAATCGTTTATTTTCTCTTCCCCTATCTTTTCAAAGTATAGCTTTGCCAATAGCTCCACAGCAACTTTTCCCCAGACATTGAACCTAACCCTAAAGCTATCCCTCTCGCTCATAAATTCTATCATCACAGTTTTTTCGTCGCTATCTGGGAGTATTTTACTTATCCAGTATTCCTGACCTATGACCAGTCCATCTTTTAATCTAGGTAGGAGCTCTCTAAGGTCTGTGAACTGGATTAGGAATTTACCTTCCGGCTTGAGGATTCTTCTAACTTCTTTGAAAACCCTGTTGAGCTCTATGGGTTCGAAGTGGACAAGGCTGTCGATGAAGATAACGTAGTCAAAACTCTTGTCTTCGAACGGTAAGTTGGTGGCATCTCCTACTATGAATTTTACTCTAGATTCCCTGGATTTGGCATACTCTCTTGCCTTTTCTATCATTTCTTCACTGACATCTAACCCTATTACCTCAAATCCATGGTCTTCGAGGAGGAAGGAAAATCCCCCAACTCCACAAGCTAAGTCCAGAACTTTTCCCTTTCTTTTCATATGCTTAATGAGAAGTGGTTCAAGGTCATCCAATCTTTTCTTGTATTCTTCTGAGTGTATATCAGTATATGTGGGGAATGCTTTGTAGTACTCTTTAAATCCCATGTTAGTATCTTCATACTTTTCTCGATATAACTTTTAAGGCAAATTGCCATCTTAGGTGGGGATGTTTCATGAGGATAAAAGCACCTGCCCATCTTCATGCTGGTAATCCGGATCTCAGCGGGGACATGGGAAGGTTGTTTGGCACCGTTGGTTTTGCAATAGCCGAACCCTACCTTGAAATTGAAGTAAGGATAGGAGATAGAGATAAATCAAACGATGAGGATGCCCTAAAGTTTCTAAAAAGGCTTAGAGAGAGGTTTGATTTCCCGCCCGTTGAAGTTGAAATTAGGAGGTACATTCCAAAGTGGGTAGGAGTAGGATTCCACACAACCCTTGCCCTAACTCTGGGAGAGGCCGTTAACAGGATGTTTAACTTAGGTCTTAGTTTAGAAGAGATAGCCCTAACTGTTAGAAGGGGTCTTATAACTGCTCTGGGCTTTTATGCTGTGAAGGTGGGTGGGTTTATAGTTGAGGGTGGCTTCCCAATTGATAGAAGGGAAAAAGTTGTTCCCCCTCTGATATTCAGAGGAGATGTTCCGGAAGATTGGTACTTTGTTGTTGCAATTCCAGAAACCCCTAGAAGGACTCTTGAAGAGGTAAGAAAAAGGGAAGATGAAATTTTAGAGAACTTAAAGAAAATGCCTCCGGAACTTGCTGACAGGCTTTCGAGGATAGTGCTTATGAAGATAATTCCCGCTTTTGTGGAGAAGAACATTAAGGCATTTGGAGAGGGTTTATATCAGTTTAATAATTTGCTCGGACAGTTTTGGAGTGACTATCAAGATAACGTTTATTGCTGTGATATCGTGAATGAGGGAATTAAACTAATGCTTAACCACACTTATACTGCATGTCAAACTAGCTGGGGTCCAACATTTTATGGGCTTGTGGACAGCTTTTCCAAGGCTCAAGAGGTTAAAAGCATAATTGAAAACTTCCTACGGGAAAATGGGGATGGGGGGGAAGTTTTCGTAACTAAAGCCGACAATATGGGGATGGTGGTGCTGGATGGTTAAGGCGATTGGTATTGACTCTGGAACAAAGAGCATGGACATATTTGGATTTGATGATGAAACAGGCGAAGTGATAGTGGACACTGCCGTTGACAGAAATGAGGTAACGAAGAATCCAAGAATAATAATTGACATTCTTAGAAGCGTTCAGGAGGAGTACGGAAAAATAGATGCTATAGTTGGGCCTTGTGGATATGGTATCCCCCTAAAACCTGCAAGGGAAGTTACCGACGAGGAAATAGCGCTGGCTACTTTTATAACTAGGGCTGATGTGGAAAGGAGGCTTAAGATTGTAGGATTAAGAGAATTAATGGTTCTAATGAGAGAAGCAAAGGACTTAAACATATACTTCACCCCAGGAGTTATTCACTTACCAACCGTCCCGGAGTGGAGAAAAGCAAATAGAATTGATTTGGGGACTGCAGACAAAGTGTTTACAGTTGCCCTCTCTATTGTTAGGCACTCCGAAAAGGAAGGGATTCCTTACAATAAGGTAAATCTGATAGCAGTTGAGATAGGATTTGCCTATACTTCAGCAATGGCAGTTAAAAATGGACAAATAGTTGATGCCATGGCAGGAACCGCTGGATTTCCTGGATATCTTGGAATGGGCTTTATGGATTCTGAACTTGCCTATGCTCTTGCAAATGCTCTTGATGACTTTGGCAAGTTAGTCCTGTTTGAGGGAGGAGCCGCTTACATAGCTGGCATCGACCCATTTAGTATATCTCCGGAGGAGTTTGTTAGGCTGGCAAAAGAAGATGAGAACATTGCTAAAGGATACAGGGCGATGATTGAGGCTATAGTTAAGGATGTCTTTGCTATTTTACCGTCAACAAAACCTGATGCAATTTATCTGAGCGGTAGGTTTTCGAGAATTCCTGAGTTCTTTAAGGATGTTAAAGTTGCGTTGGAGGAGGCGTTCTCTTCTTATGGGTTCTCCATAGAGGTTAAAAAACTCGAGAGCAGAGCAAAGGCCAAGGAAGCTGCTGAGGGAAGTGCAATTATTGCAAATGGAATTGCGGGTGGGATGTATGAGGAACTTATTGAGGTTCTGAGACTTAGAGAAAGTTCGGGAGGAATATTTGACTGGGTTTATCTTAAGGAGAGAGACAAACTGAGAATTTTTGAGAAGCTTGAGCTTTAACTTTATATTTTCCTTCCCTTAGATATTTTCGGTGGATGAGATGGAGTTCAATTTAATAATAGCTGGAGTTGGAGGTCAGGGTGGATTAACACTTTCTAGGATCATAGGGAATGCGGCGATGGTAGAGGGGTACAGGGTTAGAATAGGAGAAACACTCGGAATGAGCCAGCGCTATGGTAGCGTTTTAAGTTATATGAGGTTCGGAGAGAATGTCTACTCCCCTCTAATAGAGGAGGGTAAGGCAAATTTGATGCTGGCTCTTGAGCCAGTTGAAGCTTTGAGAAACGCTAGATTTCTCGGTAAGCAAAGTTACGCCATTATAAATGCGTATCCCATTCACACGGCAACTACACTTGTTGGTAAGGAAAGATATCCAAGCCTGGATGAGATTAAGGAGGCTATTGGCAAGATATGTAGTGTTGACATGATGAACTTCCAGAAAGAGGCGGATAAAATAAACCCGAGAACCCTTGGAGTTGTTATGCTCGGTTATGCATATGGAAAGGGATTGGTACCTTTAAAGAAGGAGAGCATAGTTGAGGGGATAAAGTTAACCTTGAGAGAAAAGTTATGGGATATAAATTTTAAGGCTCTTGAGAGGGGAATTGAGCTAGCCAAGTCTTAGTCTCCTTTATCTTTTTCTCTTGGGATTTGTGTTAACTTTTTCTCTTGAAAGTCTTGCCCTTCAGGGCGGTCAGTTATTATGCTTTATGAAGAACGAGTAAAACAATCCCGTTGCTAGAATGTAGAGCACTGCGGTGGCATAGAATGGATAAGATAGGGATATTGCAAATAGTAATCCTCCACTGTAATTTCCAAGTGCTCTCATGAAAGTTGAGAATGCTCTCCTGATTCCTGCAGCCGTCGCTTTTTCTTCAGTAGAGAAGAAGCCCATCATAAAGGAGTCATTTACTGGCCAGACTATGTTCATTAAAATTGATCTGACAACATAAACTAATGCCGCTAGTAGAAACGTTGGAATTGAGGGAAATATTAGGAATAAAAGTGCTGCACTCCACTGGAAGTATGTTATCACCTTGACAGGTCCAAGTTTCCTTACTAGAATTGGAAGGATGAATGAACCTAGGCCCATCACCAATTGTTGTCCGAAGAAGACCCAGCTTATCTCCTTTATACTTCTCCCGAATCTCATATTGAAGTAAATGCTCATGAAGGGTATAGTTATTCCTGCTCCGAGTCCTATTATAGCACTTGGTAGTGAAAACTTTAGGATTTTTACAACAAGCTCTCTTCTCCACTTTATTCTTTGCTCCTTAACTGGAACATCCCTAATTATGGCTAGGGCTGGTAAAACTATTGCAAATTGGATTAAGGCGAGGGAGAGAATTATTCTGTATGCTATTTCATTTTTAAATCCCATTCCAATAAGGTATTCTGGCAGATGTCCAGCAACTAAAACCCCAAGAGCGTTTGCTAGGGTTCCCAATCCGAAAGAGTATGAGAATAATTTATGCCTCTCTTCTTCGCTTGAGACTTTCTCACTTAGTAGTGCGGAATAGTTTGGATCTCTCAGCCCCATATTGATGCCGACCAGGAAGAACCCAAGAACCAGTGTTAGAAAGTTAAAGGCCAGGATTTGAAGTACCCTACCTAGAGCACCTAAGATTGCGGCAATTATTAGGGTCTTCTTGTATCCAAGTTTCAATGACATTTGTCCAGCGAGAAGGAAGAATACACCTCCCGTTAATGTTTGAACTGAAAACAGTGCCCCCATTTTGTCTGTTCCGTATCCTAGGGCCTTGAGGTAGAAGGGCATAATAAACCATGAGAACTGAAGGAAAAGCTGTCCTACTGCCGTTGCTGCTACTATTACTGGGACATCTTTTTCCATGTTTGTAACGATAGTCATAGCGTTTATAAGATTATCGAAGTGAACTATTTATTTTATAGAGAAATCTAAATATTAGTTGGTGAAATCTATGGAGTTTAGGAAAATTCAGTTTACTGGGAGAAGTTCATATATAGTTTCTCTTCCGAAATCTTGGGTAAAGGAGCATGGATTAAAACAGGGAGACGTTGTTTCTCTTGTAATTAATCCTGACGGGAGCATCACTATTTTTCCGGGAAAACCTAAAGAGACATCTCTTTCTAAGATAATAAGAATGTCAAAGAAGTTCTCTCCAGATATGGCAGTAAGACTTGTTATTTCGGCATATATCCAAGGGTATGACATTATAGAGATTGAGCTTGAAGAAGAGATGCCGCTCTATAAGGTAGTGATTAGGAAGACCCTTCAGAGTCTCCCTGGTGTTGAAATAATCTTAGATGAGCCCCAGAAAATCGTTGCAAAGAGTCTCTTGGATGAGGATGAGATTAATTTAGCCGAACTTCTTGGTAGGATGGAGTCCATTGTGAAATCTATGTTTGGTGATTTAGAACTCATAATCCAGAACCCAGGGGAAAAAGAGTTGCTGAGAGATATCAATGATTTAGAGAACGAGCTTGATAGGTTCTACTTTTTAATAATAAGGGCCGTCAATAGGCTACTTTCTAAAAAAGGAGTCACAGAGGAGAGTGGACTTATAAAAAGAACATTTGACTTGATTGGAATTCTGCTCATAGCCAGGAACATAGAGAGAATTGGTGATCACATAATTAGAATAGCCGAGAATCCAAGTGACGTTAATGTTAGATATATGGCTGAGAAGTTTTCTAAGATGCTTTCTCAAATAGAGACTAAGGACTTAGAAAAAGTGGATAAGCTTATGCTTGAACTAAGTGAAGAGATAAGAAATACTGACTATAGAGCATCAATTGCCATGGACAGTTACAGGAGGATTCTTGAGTACCTTGAGAACATTGGGGAGACCATAATAAACATGGCTATAAGTTAGTCGTTTCCATAATTCTTTTAACCTTTCGACATTGTTAAATATGGGGGTGAGCATGGTAGCTATTATCGTTCATGGTGGGGCTGGAACAATAAGAAAGGAGGATAGAATTCCGAAAGTAGTTGAGGGCGTTAAAGAAGCTGTGTTGGCCGGATGGAAAGAATTAAAGAGAGGGTCTGCCTTAGATGCTGTGGAGGAAGCCGTCAAGGTTCTTGAGGATAATCCCTTATTCAATGCTGGAACCGGGAGTGTCCTTACAATTGATGGTAAAGTTGAGATGGATGCAGCAATAATGAGAGGAAAAACTCTCGAAGCGGGGGCTGTTGCTAGTATATGGGGGGTTAAGAATCCAATAAGTGTTGCGAGAAAAGTAATGGAGAAAACAGACCATGTTCTATTGGTTGGCGAAGGAGCAGTTAAATTCGCACGGCTCATGGGATTTCCGGAGTATGACCCAGTAACCGAAGAAAGAAAGAAACAATGGAGAGAACTTAAGGAGAAGCTCTTAAAGGGAGAAGTTAGGCATTGGAAAAAGCTTGGTGAGTTAATAAAGGAGTATCCAGAGGTTTTAAGGAGTACGGTTGGTGCAGTGGCCTTTGATGGAGAAGAGGTAGTTGCTGGAACATCCACTGGAGGAGTATTTCTTAAGATGTTCGGAAGGGTTGGAGATACGCCACTCATTGGGGCAGGAACGTATGCTAATGAAGTAGCAGGAGCATCTTGTACGGGTCTGGGTGAAGTGGCCATAAGACTTGCGCTAGCTAAAACTGCCACAGACTTCGTTAGACTCGGAATGAATGCACAGGCTGCGAGTGAAGCTGCAATAAGTCTCGCAACGAAGTACTTTGGGAAGGATACAATGGGAATAATTATGGTAGACTCTTCAGGCAACGTTGGTTTTGCCAAGAACACGAAGCACATGAGTTATGCATATATGAAGGAGGGCATGAAAGACCCGGAGGCTGGGGTTTAGTGTTGAAGAATTTATGGTTCCTCAACTTCTCAACATTCTTTTTCTTCTTGGGAATAAGCCTCTTAAATCCGCTAATATCACCTTATGCCATAACCCTCGGGGCTCAACCCTTTATTGTAGGCCTAGTTGCAGGGGTTGCTAGTGCTATTTCCCTGTTTTCTAAGCTCTTTGGGGGTTACATTGGGGATAAGGGGTATAGGTTCCATGCAATGTTTATTGGAAATATTCTTGGAATTATCGCTGGATTCTTGTATATCCTCTCCGGCTTTCTGAATAGCATACTAATATTTGCAATTGGAAGGGCTATTCATGGGTTTGCAATGGGGATATTCTTTCCATCCTCTTTATCATCTGCTGTAGACTTGGCCCCTAAGGGGAGAGTTGGAGAGGCATTGGGCTGGAGGGGTATGATGTTCTCTTTGGGGAATATTATTGGACCTGCAATTGGTGGATTTATCTCTGATAAGTTTGGCTTCTCCTCAGCGTTCGTTCTGACCGTTGTATTTTCTGCAATAGGGGCCGTTTTTGTTCTCTCTGTTTGGAAGGATGTTGGGGAGATTAAGGTTGAAAAACATGAGACTCACTCTGGATACAAGGAGCTCTTAAGGCCATACTTTATTTCTGCTTCATTGGCCTTATACTTCATTTCTATGGCCTATTCTGGTGTTGTAACCTTCTTACCAGCCCTGTATAAGGTGGTTGGCCTTGGTCAAGGAATTTTTGGTTTTTACATGATGTTAATGGGCCTTTCCTCATTCTCAACGAGAGTTGTGGGAGGGAAAAGTGCCGATAGGATAGGTCCCATTCCAGTTGCGAGAATTGGAATATTTGGGGTGTTTATTGGTTATTTAATTCTTCTGGCTTTCAAGTTTCCTCCCTACTCCTATATACCAGCAATCATCTCGGGTGCGGGATTTGGGCTTGCCCTTCCGGCTCTACAGTTTATGGCGCTTGCGCGACTTCCCCAAAGGATAAGAACAATGGGATCAAGTATATATACGATGTTCTTTGACCTGGGAATGCTTTCTGGTCAGGTAGCTCTGGGGTATGTGGCTCAGCTCAAAGGTTATGAAGGCGTTTTTCCTGTTGTGGCGTTCCTTCCAGTAGTATCCCTTATAATAGTTAATGTCCCTCTGTTATGGAGGGATAGAAATGGTTGAAATGATTAGGGTTTCCTATGGAACTGCAATAGCCATGGGGCTCATTAAGGCGAGACTTTTGGCTAGGCCAACAACTGCATATCTCATGCTTTATCATCAGGGAAAGTGTATGAACGATTGTAAATTCTGTCCTCAGGCAAGGTCAAGTAAGGCTGGAAGTGAGAAACTGTCGAGGGTTACTTGGCCTGAATTTCCTATTGAGAGGGTTAGGGTTTACTTTCCTAATGGTAATTTTAGGAGGGTGTGTCTACAAACTATTGATTACCAAGGGATGATAGATGATACACTAGAGATCCTGGGCATGTTAGCTGATTTTAATGTCCCTATTTCTGTCTCTATAACTCCAGTTCCTAGAGATGTGCTTGAGGAGTTTAAAGAGCTTGGGGTAGATTATATAGGAGTTGGTCTTGACGTTGCTAGTGAAAGAATTTACAAGGAAATTAAAATTTCAAGGCACTCTTGGGCGGAGATGTGGAGATTTTTTCATAATGTCGTGAAAGTCTTTGGGAGGGGAAGAGCTGTCGTTCATTTAATAGTTGGATTGGGAGAGACAGATAAAGAACTCTTAGAGACAATTCATAAGGTGTATGAAGAAGGGGGATTAGTTTCTCTCTTTGCCTTTACACCAATTAAGGGAACAGCTTTGGAAAACTTGGCTCCTCCCCCAATAGAGAGATACAGGAAAATACAGGCGGCTCATTACCTTATAAAAACTGGTGTCGCTGGATTGGAAGACTTCGAGTTTGATGAGAACGGTAATCTAATAAGGTTACCGAAAGTAGACATACCAGCCATTGCCTTTGTAACCCAGGGATGTCCCTGGTGTAATAGACCCTATTATAATGAGAGACCAGGTAAAGAACCCTACAATTTCCCCGATGTGGAGCTTGTTGATGTTGAAAAGATTAAAAGAGAGTTAATCTAGCTCCTCTTCTTCAGATCTTTCGTTTGAGAGCTCTCTCAGTTTGTCAATTCCAGCACCAACGGCTATTAGGATATCATCCTGCTTTATTACCTCGTCGCTTGAGGGGTTATATATGTATCTATTTCCTCTCTTTATTGCAATTAGCCTTACTCCTATTTTTGATGGAAGTTTAAGCTGCTTTAGACTCTTACCTATCAGAATTGACCCCTCGTGGACTCTAACTCTTCCAATTTCCTCTTCTACATCGTGCATTATCTTCCTTATTATTGGATGAGGCTCCACATCTCTAAGGATTATGTCTGCTATTTCATATGCTGAGTCGCTTATCTGTTCATTAATTGTGGCCATTTCTATTACGCTCAGCATACTTTCTGGATCGTCTAGGTTTTTTGCTGCCCTTAGCGCCAGTTTCTTAACCTTTAGGGTAAGCTCATCTATTTTTTCTTCAAGGAGATAAACTTCTTCCGCTATTTCTTCGCTGTTATACATTACTGAAGAGAACGCTAAATCGACCATCAAAGAGGATAAGTTTCTCATTTCAATAAGGCAGTCTTTAATCTCTTCCAATTCTTTCATTTCCAATCACCCTAATTATCCCCCTGGCTATTTCCTTCAGTTGGTCTATTGAAGTTCTCGTCCCTCTACCTATCAGAATATCTCCAGCTCTTATTTTGAAGTCCTTGTCTGGTCCAAATATCCATCTCTTTCCCCTTCTTACTGCTATTATCCATACTCCAGTATTCGTCGCTAGCTCAAGCTCTCCGAGTGTCCTTCCAACTAGAACAGACTCTGGTGTGACTACAATCCTTCCTATTATTTCTTCTCCTTCGAGGATAGTTTCTTTTATTATCGGATGCAACTCAACTCCTTCAAGGACCATTTTTGCTAAATCTCCCGCGGCGTTTGATATGTCTTCTATTGCATTTGCCATTTGGAGTATTGTGGTTGCTTGTTCTGCTTCTTTAACATTCCTTGCCGCTAGAACGGTGTGTGTCATGAGCTGATAGTTAAGTAAGTCTATTCTCTCTTCGAGCTCAAGTACTTCTTCTGCAATCTCTTTATCTCCAAAGAGAATCGATGCGTATGCAAGATCTATCATGAGTTCAACAGTGTTCTTCATTTCAATAAAGATCTCTTTGACGCTCTTTGGCTCGTACTTAAATTCTTCAATATCTTCCATCTTTACCCTTCCCCTCCACTAGAAACTCTAACAAAAAGGTAAATTAAGTTAACGTCTAGAATACGGAATTCAGCCTTCCTCCATCAACTGGGATCATTGCCCCATTTATGTATGAGCCCAAATCACTAGCGAGAAATGCGACTAGATATCCTATCTCTTCTGGCTTCCCGAGCCTGCCTAATGGGATTGGCTTTGCATATTCTTCTAGCGCTTCTTCTAAAGTCTTACCTTCCCTTTGGGCTCTATCTTTTGCTAGTTGAATCACTCTATCAGTTTGGATTATTCCAGGCATAATTCCGTTAACTGTTATTCCTTTTGGCCCAAGCTCCTTTGCTAATGTTCTTACTAACCCTGCGAGGGATATCCTCACGACATTACTTAGAGCGATATTGGGAATTGGCTCTTTTATAGCTACGCTGGTTAGGTATATTATCCTGCCAAAGCCTTTTCTCTCCATTCCAGGAACGAGTTTTCTTGTCAAATACACTGCTGGATATAGGAGTAATTTTACCGCTTCCTCCCAGTCGCTCATTTCCATTTCCATAAAGTATCCTGGCTTTGGCCCTCCTGTTGAGTAGAAGAATATATCTGGATCCCCAATGTTTTCTACCTCTTTAACAGCTTTCTCGAGATCTTCTCTTTTTGTTAGATCAGCCACTATATAGCTTACATCTACATTGGCTACTTCTTTTATTTTATCCCTTGCCTTCTTTAGGTTCTCTTCATTTCTGGAAAGCAGTATAACGTCTGCTCCTGCCATTGCAAGGACTTTTGCAACACCAAACCCTATTCCTTTGCTTGATGCTGTGGTAAATGCGAGCCTATTAGAAAGGTCGATCTTTATCATAGTTCCACCCATTATACATTTGGGTTAGCAAATACTTTTAAGAAATTCGGATAAGTTTGTGTAGATGACAAAGCAACAAAATATCTTAGATCTCTTAGACATTGAGGCGAGAAAGTTTGAAGAAAGAGCGAAAGTATTGGAAGAGGTTATTATCAGGAGCGAAAGCTCTCTTGTTAAGAAGTATGAGGATAAGCTTAGAAGAAGAAATTCATATTTGCTGATATTTTTAGGTTTGATGATAGTTATCCAAGCAATTGTAATCTTAATTCTTAGGTGGAAATATCCTATACTTGGAGTTAAAATGAGCAGGATTTTAATTGTCTTCTTAATCCTTGTTTTTGGATTGTTGCTCATAGGTGTTTTGTTTGGCCAAGAGAAAGAGGTTGATGAGGGGGATCTAAAGGAGAAGATGAATGCTTATCGTATCGTTGCTAAAAAATTCTACAGGAGACTTAGAGAGGCTTTAGAAAACGAGGATATGGAAAGTATTAAGGGGATAGCCGATGAGATACTTGAGGATCCCATTTTTGGGAAAGCTCTTCAGGTAGCTAACATTGGAGACCCTAAGGTTGTTGCTTACATTCTATATGTTTATTTGAACAGGGAAAGCTTAAGTAGGGAGGAGATTGAGGAAGCTAAGAGACTTGCTCCCGGACCTTTAGCTAAACTATTTGAGGGTGAATGAAAGATGAGAATAATGGTTTCATCAAGAAACTATATGAATGAGCTGTCAAAGCTACTCAGCAAAGCTGGAATTATGAACAAAACCAGGGAAGAGCTAGACTGGGAGATTAGGCATGCCATAAGCATAAAGAAGAAATTCTCAGAGTTGAAAAAGATCGAGATAGCGGAAGTAAAGGAAAAAGTCCGTGAGTTTGAGGCTGTTTACTCTAGCATTATGAAAAAGCTCGAAAAAGGGAATATATCGTTTGAGGATATTGTTGACGATGATATTGTTGCTATAGAAGTTTTGGAGGCATTGGAGAAGGCTGGCGGTATTGAGGTTGAGGATAGTGGCAAAATAAAGCTTGTAAAGAGAGTCCCGTTAGATGATTTAGTCCTTGAAATTATTCTTCCCCTTGAAGATGTTATAGATAAGCTTGAGGAGCTTGAAGAAGTTGGAGGGAAGATAATTACTGAAGTTGCTATAGTTAAGAAGTACTACGTTGAGGTCATGGAAGTCGAGCTCGAGGCCATCCAGAAGGCTATTGAGATTGCGGAGGATTACGCCGATGAAGAAGTTATCTTTGATGCAACCGTCGGTGGTGTTGCCAAGAGTGCGTTGGCGAATGTTATTCTCGATTTAGTAAAAAATGTTAGGAAGAAAGATGAACTTATTGAGGTCTTATCGGCTTTAGAACCAATAACTTTGCCTGGAGATAAGGGGGAGATGAGGATCTACTATGACGAGGATGCTATTGAGGATATCCTAAAAGAGCTTCAGACCCTTGGATACCTAAAAGTAAAGGGAAACAGGATATGGTTCTATTAGGACTTTGGAAGGTGAGGTAAAATCCAGCTCAAGAATCCATCAAGGCTCCTAGTTTGAATATATACGTCTCCAGTTCCACTAAACTCAAAAACGAGTCCTTCCCCACTAAATAGCGTGCTCTTTAGTCCTCCAACTCTTTTTATTGTGAAGTTTATTCCTTCTGTAAATGCTACCATGTGACCAGTATCAACGATTAGGCTTTCATTGTTAAGGCTTATCTTCTGAATTGCACCATAGCTTGAAAGAAAAACTGTGCCATGTCCTTTCATCTCCAAGAGAAAAATTCCTTCTCTACCTATGAACGTCTTTGCACCTCCAAATTTGACATCAATATCAATGTTCTCTGAAGCTGCTATGAACGCTCCACTTTGGGCGTATAGTTTTCCATTGACTTCCATTGCTACAATATCTCCCGGATATCCTGGAGCAAATCCAACTCTTCCTGGTCCTCTAAATATATTCACAAAAAAGCTTTCTCCCCCGAGAACGGATCTCTTTAGGGCTCCTAATATTCCTCCACGGGCCTTAGTTTCAAGTTTAATTGTAGGATCCATGTAGACCATTGCACCAGCCTCGGCTTGGATGGCTTCCCCGTCTCTGAGATTTATTTCAAGTAAAGAAAAGCTTGGTCTATGTTCTATCTTATACTCCATAGTATCACCGAATTATCACTAGAAGTTATGGTTTATAACTATTCTCATTTAGAATTGAGGTTTCTCTCCAGTAAGCCTTTCGTAGAGCTCCTTGTATGCTTCAATTAAGTCCCCTTTATCGAACCTGAAAACATCTTTATCTAAGCTTCTCTTAGTCTCTGCATCCCAGAATCTGCATGTGTCCGGGCTTATTTCATCTGCCAAAATTATCTCTCCTCTCTTGTTCTTTCCGAATTCAAGTTTGAAGTCCACTAAGATTATTCCTCTCTCTGCAAAGAATTCTCTCAGGATTTCATTAACCTTTAGGGCTATTTTTTCCATCTCTTTAATTTCCTCCTCTTTCACGCCTAGAATTTTTGCATGGTAGTAGTTTATCATAGGATCGTGGAGTTCATCGTTTTTGTAGTAAAGCTCAACTATTGGCTCTGGAAGCTCATATCCCTCTGGGAGGGGAAGTCTTTTCTTTAGGCTTCCTGCAACTACATTCCTTACAACAACTTCGAGGGGGTACATTTCAAGTTTTTCTACTATCAGTCTGTTGTCTCCAGCGATTCCAATGAAGTGAGTTTTTATGCCGTGTTCTTCAAGCAGTTTGAATAATCTTGCAGAAATTTGAGCATTCAGCCAGCCTTTGCCCTTAAATTTTGCCTTTTTAGTCCCATCAAAAGCCGTTGCATCGTCTTTGAATTCCATGATGAGCTTATCTTCATCAATGGGTATCATCTTTTTTGCTTTCCCTTCATATATGTCCATGTCTTTCACCATGTTTATGTAAAAATCATAATCCTTTTAAGCATTTTTAGACAAGTAGCCGTCAAAGAAGAGAAAAGCAGAAAGAGGTGAAATAATGAGAGAAAAATGCGGTATTTTTGGAGCTTATGCTCCTGAAGCACCTAAGAAGGCTTATTATGCTCTAATTGCTCTCCAACATAGGGGCCAGGAAGGTGCTGGAATAAGTTTCTGGAAAGGATTTATAAAAACTGTAAAAGGTCGTGGTCTTGTCTCTGAAGTTTTTAAGGAGGGTAGTCTTAATGGCGCCGATTCTCTCCTTGCGATCGGTCATGTTAGATATTCTACGTCTGGATCTTTGAGCGAAGTTCAGCCTATTGAAATTGAGTGCTGTGGATACAGGCTTTCGATAGCACATAATGGAACTTTAACGAATTTTCTTCCAGTAAGGAGGAGATATGAGGAGGAGGGATTTAAATTTAGGTCTTCAGTGGATACTGAGCTGATAGGAATTTCTTTCCTTAGGCATTATGCCGAACTTAAGGACGAGTTTGAGGCCATGAGAGAGGTATTTAGGGAGGTTAGGGGAGCGTATTCCGTGGTTATGCTTTTTGATGGGAAACTTATAGTTGCCCGTGACCCGGTTGGGTTTAGGCCTTTGAGCTATGGGTTTAATGATGGTCACTATTTTGCATCGGAAGATTCTGCTTTGAGAATGTTTGGATTAGAAGTCAGGGACGTTAAGCCCGGAGAAGTTTTCCTGGTTCAGGATGGAGAAGTCCAAAGCAGGATCCTTGAAAAGGCAGAAACGAGGCATTGTGTTTTTGAGTATATCTATTTTGCTAGACCTGACAGCGTTATAGATGGCATAAGTGTTTACTGTGCCCGCTATAGAATGGGGGTTGAACTTGCTAGAGAGAGCCCTGCTGAGGGGGATGTTGTGATAGCTGTTCCTGATTCTGGAAGAACAGCAGCATTGGGCTTTGCTCATGAGAGCGGGATTCCTTATATGGAGGGGCTCATAAAGAATCGCTACATTGGGAGAACGTTTATAATGCCTAGCGGTAGAGGTCTTAAGGTTAAGCTGAAGTTATCTCCCGTTAAGGAGGTTGTAAATGGGAAGAGAGTAGTTTTAGTTGATGATTCCATAGTCAGAGGTACTACAATGAGAAGGATAGTCAGAATGCTAAGGGGTGCTGGGGCGAAAGAGGTCCACGTTAGAATAGCTTCCCCTCCCATAAGGTATCCGTGCTATATGGGAATAGACATACCCACTAGACATGAACTCATTGCAGCATGGAGAAGCGTTGAGGATATAAGGAGAGAAATAGGAGCAGATTCATTGGCGTACCTAAGCATTGAGGGGCTTAAGAGGGCTATAGGTACAGATAAGCTTTGCATGGCATGTTTAACAGGTGAATATCCAAAATGGGCATTTGAATTTTGAGAGGATAAAAAGAAAAAGGCGATCATGGATAAATTCTGGCAGGTGTTCTTGGGAAGAGTGCTGCCCATCTTATGTGGTCGAGCTTTAAGACCCATGCAACTAATCTCTCAACACCAAGTCCGAATCCACTGTGTGGAACGCTTCCGTATCTCCTCAAGTCGAGATACCACTCATAATCTTTTGGATCCATCCCTTCTTCTATTATCCTTTGGACTAGCTTATCATAGTTATCCTCTCTCTCTGATCCACCTATGATTTCTCCATATCCCTCTGGGGCCAGCATGTCGGCTGCAAGAACTTTTCTTGGATCTTGTGGGTCTTCTTTCATGTAAAATGCTTTTATATGCTTTGGATATCCATAAACGAAGAAAGGTCTGTCAAATTCTTCTGTGAGAACTCTCTCTTCATCAGCTCCCATGTCGTCTCCCCATTCTATCTTTACACCCTTTTTCTGCAGTATTTCTATTGCTTCATCATAGCTAATTCTTGGAAATGGAGGTTCAGTGTTCTTTAGAGTTGTCAAGTCATCCCTAAACATTTCGATTTCTTTTCTTCTTAATTCTAGCGTTCTCTGAACCATATAGCTCACTAGCTCCTCCTCGACTTTCATAATGTCCCAGAGATCCATCCATGCCGCTTCAAGTTCTAGGTGCCAAAATTCTGTTAAGTGCCTTCTTGTTCTGCTTTTTTCGGCTCTAAAACTTGGGGTTAGGGACCAAACCTTTTCAAGACCAAATATCGCCGCTTCAAGGTAGAGTTGAGCGGATTGGCTTAGGTAGGCGTATTTGTCGAAGTATTTTAGTTTGAAGAGTGTCGCTCCCCCCTCAACTGCTCCAGTTACGAGGATTGGGGGGAATACTTCGTGCCAGCCCTCTCTGAGTAGCCATTCTCTTGCGGCCATGATTAGGGTCTCTTTAACTTTCATTATTGCAGAAACCTTTGGAGACCTTATGTGTAGATGCCTATAATCTAAGAGAAGCTCGGGGCTAGCTTGATCGGGGTTTTCGGGAATTGGAAATTCACTTACTGTCTGTATAACTTCCAGTTTTTCCACGTGAACTTCTGCCCCTCCGGGAGCTCTCTCGTCTGCTTTGACGATTCCTTCAACTATCACACTAGATTCTCTTCCAAGTTTCTTTGCTTTTTCAAATATTTCCTCTCCGACGACGTTTTTTGCTATTACAGTCTGGACTATTCCAGTTGAATCTCTTATCCAAAGGAATATTTTCTTTCCAACCCTCATGTTGCTGTAGACCCATCCGGCAAGTCTTACTCTTTGTCCATCGAGCTCTGGTTTTATCTCAGAGCAATAGGTTTTCTCTATCATCTTTATCACCTGTGACCGTTACTTGGCATTATTGTTGGCCTTTTATATATAAGTCCTTCGGTTTTTTATCGTAATTTGTCTAATTTTCCGAAACAAAATTGTCAGAAAGAAGGTCAGCGAAGGGCGTGATCATCATCTATTCAGCAAAGCAAAAGTTCTTCATCCCTTGTAGGCCCGGCCGGAACCCCCGGTTCATGGATCCCCGGAGAGGGCGGGAGCCGGGCCCATGTGTTCATTTACATTTGAAAATATAAAACTTTGCGAAAGATGTAAATAGTTATTGGCTGTACTTATTATGATAGAGGGCCTCTTCTTGGGGTCCTTGGAGGTGCTAAGTTTGAAAAAGTTGGCATTGTTAAGCTTGGCGATCGCTGTTCTAATGATCAGCGGTTGCCTTGGAGGTGGGGGGACTTCTACAATAGTTCCCTCTAGTAATGGAGAAGATGAGCAGTACACTCAAACAGAAACACCCGAAACGTCGGAGATCCCTACAGAAACTCAAACTCAAAGTGAAACCTCACAGGAAAAAGCTTCATGGGCTTCTCCCTGGGACATATCCTCCCCTATAACTGTTGATGGGAGATCATACAAGATAGTGGCCATAAAGTATAGGTACAAAGTTAGACATCCTGATTCAGAGAAGGTTTTCGAGTACATAGTTGAGAAGAGAAAAAGCCAAACTGAGATAATGCTCTATGGTGGGGAATTAAATCTTGAGAGTGGCAATGTGGAAAAAGTGGAAATTGGAAAAGTGAAAGTCTATGAGTACTATACAAAATTAACTCCGGTCTCTGGAGAATTTGGTGATCCGGTAGAGTTCTATGTGTGGACATCTGATCCAAGTAGCGTTGATACGTACTTTGCTTATCCCGCCTCAATGACGTTGCTACTAGCACCAGGAGTTGTTGCAACAAAGGTTGCTAGTGGGGACAAGTTTTACATCTTCTACAATCCCCCAGGAATAGGGAACTATGATTATATGCCCTATACGGAGGGAAGTTTGGACTGGTTTAAGAACTCCAAGGATGTTGAGAGTTTGTACTTGAGCTTTATGGTCGTTACAACATTCCCATTCTGGGGAGCTTTGGAAGAGGATAATCTCTACTCTCCTCATGAGGAGTCCTATTCAGTTTTGGGGTTCTCTTATAACTATCGTGTGACTCCTGACTCTGAAGTGTCCATAAGTGAACATACGTATAGAACTTCAAAGGTGGAGTGGACGTACTCTATTCCTGGAGGAGGGAACGGTAAGGGCTCTGCACTTATATCAGCCTCTCTTCCGATCCCAATAAAGCTTGAGGGAGTTTTTGTGTCTCCCCAGGGAGACGGGTGGTATCTTTCTATGGAACTCCTCGAGCTTGGCCTCGAGGAGGCCTGAACCTTTTTAAATTTTTAAGAAAAGAAAAATGTGGGATGATGAATTTTTCCCTCACTCTGAGCTATGATGAGGAGCCGATGCTCTGACCTCAAGCATGACGTATTCCTTCTCTGCTATGAAAACTGGTTCTACTCTTATTCCTCTGATTATAAGCTTGTCTCCGTATTCGGCTTCAAGTTTCTTCTTATAATCACTTATAACGTTCTCGGGCATCTTTGCTTCTACTGTTACTTCATTTTCCCCTTTATGCAGGCTTATTCCTGACTTGAGTTTAGTTATAAAGAACACGTCCATATGAGGCTCAAATGCTGCATTGTAGTCGTCGTTACTTGTTCCGGATTTTCTGACTAGGTATATGAAGGTGGCCCTGAGGTAGAGGTCGGCTTTGTAGTCTTTGTCAACACCAACTTTCAATTCAAGTCTTCCTGATTCTCCATCATTTAGAACTCTAACTGGATTAGCTATCTTTCCATTAACCTTGGGTGGTGCTGTTAGGACTCCAACTGGGCCTTTTTGTACTAGGACAAACTTATACTTATCGGCATCTGGTAATGTGACGTTTACTGTTATTGGTGTTTCATTGAGATGGCTCATGTACTTAATCTCGCCGATCTTTATCCTCTGAATTGTCCTGTTGTCCTTAATTGCATCAATATAAAGGGTTGCGTTTTTTATATCCCTTCCAAAGGCTGAGATGTATAATTTTAATGTATGTTTGCCTGGGGATAGTGTAGTTATGGTTTTCCATGTTCCATTTGTGAATTCTTGAAGCTTGTATATTGCAAACGGTCTGAATTCGTAAATAACAACGTTTCCTTCCTGGTATACCATTTTGAAGTTAGAGAAAAGCTTATCAGTAAATCCGGGCTCTTTGGATGCCGGTATCCCATATGCAAGCTTCAGAAAGTTGCTTGTTGCTACCTTATAATATGAGATTACTCCTAAAGTTGGGGTTAAATAAACAACGAAGGGAAAGCTACCTCCGTTGGTACATGATCCTTGCCCTTTTACCTTTTTGTTTCCCGGTATGAAAACTGTCATCAACGGACTACATGTAGTTGATCCAATCGTTACTGTAACCTGGGAATTGTTGAGTACTTTTATGGAAACTCCATTGTATGGGTTTATGTACTGCTCTCCGAATCTTGGAGCTAAAATAATTGTTGGGATGCTACCTCTTCCTTTTTCATCTCCACTGTATTCCCTCTTTGTTATTGCCCCTCCAAGGTAACTTATTGCATTGAATTTGGCCCAATCGTTTAGGTAAACTATGAAGTAATTTAACTCCCAGCTTTCAAAATCAACTTCGCTGACATTTCCATCTCTTGCGAGGAAGAGTGCGAGGATATGATCTCTATCCCTTGCATGACCTCCATCGGCACTTGCCCTTCTATTTCCAAGGAGGCTTGATTCTATCCAGTATCCATAGTCCCACCAAGAAGTTGCGGTGGCATACTTTGGCGTGTTGTTCCTGAGCCATTTCAATGCCTGTTCCCATCCTGATGTTTCGACCTCTGTTTTGCTCATGGCCTTTGCACTCCTTGCAAGTACAGGACCGTGTGTTATTGGGATCAGTAGAATCATTATTGAGATAACAATTGCAAGGGCGGCTTTTATTCCCACGTTCTCTTTCATCTTCTCTATAACTTCCAGACCATATCCAACAAGAATGCCTGCAAATAGGGCTATTGCATAACTTGCTAAGAATAGGAATCTGACAGCCAAGCTCATTAAGTATATTGACATGACATAGAATGTTATTCCAAGTAGTTCTTTATTTGGACTCTCGCTTTTGCTCCAAAGTCCTATTAGATATAGACTAAGCATTATCAAGAATCCAGGTATGCTAAGGAAGAAGATTAGCCCATTCGCTTTTTCTACACCGTAGTAAAGCTTTATGTCCTGCATGCTTGTCTTTGCGAGCTCTTGAACAGTCTGGTATACTTGCGTTGATTGGTATGCTCCTCCCATAAGCCTAAAGAGCTTAGGGCCAACATATGCATAGGCTCCAGCAAATCCTATGAGTACTATAATGGCAACTACAAGGAATCTATGCTTCTTGTCGGAGTAGTTCAAGAATTTTTCTCCATAAAGCATGACAATTGCTAGGAATACGAGACCAAGGAACACTTCAAATGCGAACCTTATAAAGCTCTGAATCTTAGCAAGTCCAGGGATAGTTAGCAGGTAGCTGAGTATTAGAACTGAGACATAAGCGGGGTAAAATTCTTTGATGAACTTCTTTAGCTCGTCAATTTTTCCAAAGATAAAGAGGGCTATGGTCTGGAGAGATGCAAACCCTAGGAGTACCATTAAGCCAAAGGGAGAACCATTCCAGGCCATTGTGGAAAGTCCGGCTAGAATTACAAAAAGGGCTCCCCACACGGCTTTTCTCTTTATTCTAGCTTCTTCAAGGTAATACAACAATGCAACCATGGAGAAAACGAATAGCATCATAAATGGTCCGTCACCTCTAGCATTTCCCGAGAAAGTTCTTGAAAAGTTTGCCGTAGACACTGCTAGGATTGCAGCGGCCCATAGGCCTGCCCACTCATTGAGAATTTTCCTTCCTAAAAGGTATACACCAATAACACTTAGGAAGCCAACGAACGGAGGCCATAGCAAAAACGCTTGAAACTCGTTGTATCCAAAAGCTGAGAGAATCTTGTAAAATATGGCTGGGAGAATATATAGACCTAGAGGCTCGCCAATCAAGCTACCAAAGGGAGCATCTGACATTGGGTAGTATTTTGGTAGCCCCTCTTTTAGAACAAGCTTATAGATTTCATAGTGATAAAAAGTGTCTGGGTCTGGAAAATACTTACCGGCTGTTAAGTGTCTTATGTGGAAAGCATACCATGCGAAAATCAGCGTGACAATAAATGTTAATGCTAGTTTTATCTTTCCATAGTGTCTAGATATGTTTCCTATTTCTCTCTTTTCTTTTCTATCTTTCTTTTCTCTTTTAACTTCGACTTTTACCAAAGATTTCACCCCCTTACTCAACGGTTACAGATTTTGCTAAGTTCCTAGGTCTATCTGGATTATGACCCTTAATTACAGCTAAGTGATATGCTAATAACTGTAACGGAACAACATACACTATCGGTGATAGCTCTTCTGGAACTCTTGGCATTCTCAGAAAAACATCACTAACGTTAGACAGTCTGATATCGTCTCCTAGGGATATTATATGCCCACCCCTGGCCTTTGCTTCTTCTATATTGGAGAGCATTTTTTCAAACACCTTACCGCTAGGAGCAACAGCCACAACTGGGACTCCCTCTTCTATTAGGGCGAGGGGTCCATGTTTAAGTTCTCCTGCGGATAGTCCTTCTGCATGTACGTAAGCTATCTCCTTTATCTTAAGGGCTCCTTCTAAAGCAGTTGGGACACTTATCCCCCTTCCAATGTAGAAGAAGTCTCTCTTCCCCTTGAGCTCATGAGCAAGTGTTTTTATCTTTTCATCAAATTTAAGGACAGAATCTACTATCTCTGGCAGTCTTGGGATGTGCTTCTCTATACTTTGGACATCGATTCCAATTCTTTTGGCGAGGCTAAGTGATAGTAAAGTTAAAACAGTCAACTGAGTGGTGTATGTCTTTGTTGCGGCAACTCCAATTTCTGGCCCTGCGTGGGTGTAGAGGGTCATGTCAGCGATCCTAGTAGCTAAGCTTCCAACGACATTAACTATTCCAACGACTTTGGCCCCTTTGCTCTTTGCTAACTTCATGGCTGCAACGGTATCTGCAGTCTCTCCACTCTGAGTTATGGCAATAACGAGCGAGCTCTCGTCGATGATATTTTCATATTCATACCTGAATTCACTAGCGTCCTCCACTATGACAGGTGTTCTTCCCATCCTTTGAATCAGGTACTTGCCAACAAGCGCCGCATGATAGGATGTGCCCATTCCAATTATAATTATCCTCTCGTATTTGGATACCAACTCGGCGACTTTGTCAATTACCTCAATATTTCCATAAACGGCATCTTTTATCGCTCTTGGTTGCTCAAATATTTCTTTGAGCATAAAGTGCTCATATCCCCCTTTTTCAGCCATCTCCAATGTCCAAGATATTTCATGAACATGCTTAACCTTGGGCAATCCCGTTACTATGTCCCTTATTTGAAACCAATCCTTATGCACAACTCCATATTCACCATCGTCTAAAAATACGGCCTTTCTAGTATGGGCTAAGAATGCTGGAATATCACTGGCTATGAACATCTCTCCATTTCCTATTCCGATTATCAATGGACTATCTTTCCTTGCAATGTAAAGTCTCTCTGGATCATCTGCAAAGAGAACAACAAGGGCATATGAACCTCTAAGCCTTAGTAGCGTCATCCTAAAAGCATCTTCAAAATTTTTGGTTATTCTCAAGTTCTCTTCTATTAGATGGGCAATAACCTCAGTATCCGTATCACTCTTGAATACATGCCCCTTTTTTAGCAGTTCCTCCTTTAGTTCTTGGAAATTTTCTATTATTCCATTGTGGACAACGGCAATTTTCCCTGTACAATCCGTATGGGGGTGGGCATTTATGTCGTTAGGAACTCCGTGGGTTGCCCATCTTGTATGACCGATTCCAATATTTCCAGGGAGTTCTTGTAATTTGAGCTTTTTAATGAGCTCATTTATTTTTCCGGCTCCTTTTTTGATGAATATCCTACCTTCATAACAAGTTGCAATTCCCGCTGAGTCATATCCTCTGTATTCCAACCTTTTCAATCCTTCGACAATAATCGGAGAAGCCCTTTTTGGGCCAATGTATCCAATAATACCGCACACTCTTTTCCACCATTTGGGGACTATTTTAGAAACTTAAATATCTTATGAGGTTAAAATTAGATGAACAGATTTAAGGAGAAGAGGCGTAGAATAAAATGGCGGGGATGAGCTGGATCCGAACTGATTTAGGATGATGAGGGAGGTACAGCCTGAGCCTTCAGAATTACGAATTTTCCTTCTCTTGCTATATTATACCTTGCTATCTTAACGCCGTAGGAAAGACTTCTTATTGCTTTTTCAAATTCCTCGCTAGCATCTTCTGAGGAAAACTCTACCTTCCAGAACAAGGTTAGATTTTTAGTCAGAACGAGCTTATCTCCACTCCAGCTCTTTGCAATTTTCAGTGCTTCATTCCAGTCGTATACCTGCCATGCAATTAGGAACACATAATACGCTCCTAACGTGTCTTCAATTATTCCACTCTCGTTAATAGTCACATTTTTGGGTGCCCATCCTTTTAGGTATAGCTCCGGAAACATGACAACTTTTGTTGAGGTTGGAGGATTTCTGTAGGCTTCATTAACTAACTCCCACCCACCCTTTTGGTAAAGGAATTGAACGAACTTATCTCCAAAAACGTACGGAAACACATTTAGGCTCCAATATAGGTATCTTTTACTTATATTTGTAATTTTCACGATTTTTATCCCATTTCTCTTGCAAAACATATCTGCAACGAGGTCTGCATCCCCTTCAACTAGGGCTCTAATTGCTAATGTTTCATCCAGGGTACTTCCAGAATATGTGGCGTTTAGGTTTCTTTGAAGGATGTGCGTGAGCTCGTGTGCAGTTGCTCGTAGTGCAACGTCTCCCGACTCCAAGAAGTTCTCTCTAATTATATAGATTTTATTACCGACCGTTGCCGCTATCCATCTTGCTGTGTCCTCTTTCTCTTCTTTGTAGAGGCTTGCATCTTGGGGAAGGATGAACGTTATTTTATAAATCAGCTCCCACAGTTTCATTTCTTCCGTAGGTTTGGGAGGAGAGAACAGAAGTTTTGCTTCGTCCCGAGTGATTATTATAACTTTTGGCCTTTCTTTGAATTGTAAACCCCTTATCTCCTGAACCTGTTCCTCAATGAATGTAATTTTCTTTAAGACTTCATCAGGAGGGGATATCGAGGAGAGAGATTGAAATAGGATTATAAAAATAAGAAGGGTGCAAATATATGTTTTCTTCATGCTTTCAGGCTCCAGATTAGGTAGTTACAAACTCTTCTTTCATTCCCTCCTTGGTTATCGTTACTACCTGCACCTTCTTACTTCCAGTATATACGTCCCTTTTTCCTGCCGCCCTCACCGCTTTTATTGCGAGCTCTTTGGCTTTTTCTATTCCGAGATTCTTTCTGTATCCCTCTTCCAGAACTGCTATTGCAAAGGGTGTTCCTGAACCTGTTGCGGTATAATCGTCGAATATGAGTCCTCCAAATGGGTCGAGGTTTGCTATTGTTGGTTCATCAACATATCCCCCAATTATTATCTGAACCAAATAGGGAAACCATTTGTGCTCGTTCAAAATATTGCTCAGAAGGTTTGCCATGGCCTTTGTGCTCATTGGTCTTCCCCATGTGAAGTAGTAGTATCTTGCTTCGGCTTCCAAAATTCTGGCTAGAACTTGAACATCTCCAACGCTTCCGGCTGTTGTGATGGCTATTCTATCTGTTATTGGGATTATCTTTCTTATATTCAGCGTTTCCACCATGTGATCTAATGAAGCTTGAGTATCAGCGGCTAAAACTACACCATCTTTGACCTTAATCCCAACGGTTGTTGTCCCTGTCTTTCTCTCCATCTTTCCCACCTATATTCATAACCTAAGCCTTCTGTTTTTAACTTATCTGTTGTCTTCTTCAGAATGCTATTAACTTCTGCAAAGCTATGAAGGATGAAAAATTCTCTGACATTATTGGCAGTTTTCCAAAACAATAAGAATTGTCGTATGTTCAAAAATAAGCATTCAAAGTAAATTTTTGGAATGTGAGGGAACACTAAGATTTAAAAGTACCTGGATAACTAAATATCAAGGAGGTTGGGATTATGGAATTTGAGGAGTTCTTGTCAAAATTCAAGCTTGGAGAGACTGTATTGGTCGAATACTCAGCATACTCGAGACCAGAGCTCTTCTTTTATAATCTTGTCACATATTCAAAATTACCTATAGTAGTGGATGATCTTATGGATACTCTTCGGGAATACTACATTAGGTTAAAACTTTCGGGAGTTGATACGACAATAATTAACAATATTAAAGTAATTAAGACGGGAGGGTCTCATAAAGTTGGCGACGTTCTTGGTAAGCTGGATCTTGGGAAATATATAATGGATATTGGAGAATATACAAAAATCCTGGAAAAAGCCGGGAGACCTCCCTTTCTAAATCCAGTTCTTGGCTTACATAAGCTGTTCCTACTTGGAAATGTTCTAGAGAATATGAAACTGTTGAAAATGGTCTCAGATTACGTGGGGAATGAGAGTAGGGTTGCTTTTTACTTTGTAAACAGGGATGCCGTGGCTTCACATTCCCCGCCAACACTTGCAATGCTGGAAGAAATCTGCACTTCGATACTTTCAATTGAAGGAGAGAGGATAGTAGTAAAGAAGTCTGTAAATGAAGAGATATTAGATGAAAAATTCCCGCTTTTAAAACCTTAAAGCCCTCCTCACGAAAGGCAATGAAATGAAGATATCAACTACAGTTTGGATTGTGTTGGGGAGTGCTATTGCAATCCAGAACGGAACGTTCATCATTTCTTCCACAATTCTTACTACATCACTTCTACTGCTTATCTCGTAGCCCATCATCTTTAGGTAGAGAGGAAGCGCGAAGTAATAGTTAAGGGCTATCATTAAGCTATCCCTAATTAAAGTTGAAAGTATGAATGCTGTTATAAAGTATGCGACCTTCTTCTCTTTGACTATATACTCGGCTAATTTTAGCCCCAAGATTACCGAAAGCGTTGCAAAAAACTTCATTACTGGCCCAATCCCCATGCTATTGGCCCCACTAACTATAAATAAACCTAAGGTCATTACTGTTAATCCAAAAAGTGAGGCTTGAAATCCAAGCAGGAAGTATAAGGCGATTATTGGGACGGCAACTAAATCTATGTCCATTCCCCATGGTGTTCTAAGCTTGAGAGGGGAGAGCTGAAGAAGTATGCTTAGAGCCGCCATAAGGGATGAGAATGCAATGACCTTTGCTTTGCTCATTTTAGCACCACCATTTTCAAGAATTGAAACATATTTTTAAAATATTTGTTCCATATATGAGACTAACATGGCCAAGTGTGTCCAGAAATCCCTATTAACTGTTTTTGAAGTTAACTTCATTGGTGGCTTGTAATGAAAATACCGGATGACGTTAGGAAGGATATCCCCCTAACAAATGAAGTCATATATTTCGACAATACCGCAACTTCTCTTACTCCAAGACCTGTAATAGAGGCTATGGACGAATACTACCTCAAATACCGTGCAAACGTTCATAGAGGTGTTCACAGACTGTCTCAACTCGCTACCCACAAGTATGAAGAGAGCAGGAAGATTGTTGCCGATTTTATAAATGCGAAGTTCGAGGAAATAGTTTTCACAAAAAACACGAGTGAGAGTCTAAATTTAGTCGCCTTAGGTCTGGAGCACATCTTCAAGAGGGGGGACAAGATAGTCACAACACCATATGAGCATCATTCAAATCTATTGCCATGGCAAAGGTTAGCAAAGAAGCTTGGTCTCAGACTTGAGTTTATAGAAGGTGATGATGAAGGGAACCTCGACCTAAGTGATGCTGAAAAGAAGATAAAGGATGCAAAGCTAGTTGCAGTTCAGCACGTTTCGAACGCGTTAGGCGTGATTCATGAGGTGGAAGAGCTTGGAAGAATGGCTAAGGAGGCTGGAGCAATCTTCGTTGTCGATGCTGCTCAGAGTGTTGGTCATATGGAGGTCGATGTAAGGAAACTTCACGCGGATTTCTTAGCATTTTCAGGCCACAAGGGTCCAATGGGTCCCACAGGAATTGGTGTGCTGTATATAAATGAAGAATTCTTTGACGTGTTTGAGCCCCCCTTGATAGGTGGAGGAACTATTGAGGACGTCAGCCTTGAAGAATATAAACTAACAGAACCCCCGGAGAGGTTTGAAGCTGGAACTCCAAATATTGGAGGAGCAATAGGCCTTGCGGCTGGAATCAGATATATTGAGAAAATAGGGATAGAGAATATAGAGAAACAGGAAAGAAAACTAGTTAAAAGGACAACAGAAGGTCTGGATGAGTTAGAAATTCCCTGGTATGGACCTAGAGACCTCAAAAAGCATGCGGGGGTCGTTAGTTTTAATGTTCCACCTCTTCATCCCCACGACGTTGCATCAGTTCTAGATGAGCACAAAATAATGGTCAGGAGTGGTCATCACTGCGCCCTTCCAGTAATGAAGAGGCTGAAGATAAACGGGACAGTGAGAGCATCTTTCCATGTTTATAACAGTGTTGAGGAAGTTGAGACTTTCCTAAGCGTGTTAGAGGATTTGGTTAAGAAGCTTAGGTCCCAATAATGTTTAAAACATCTATCAGACCCTTCACGTTTGGAACTTCGAATCCTCTTTCCTCAATTTTCTTAATTCCTTCCCCTTCTGGATTTATCCAAACTGCCCACATTCCAGCATTTCTTGCTCCCTGGTAGTCTTCAGCGTATGTATCTCCAATGTGAAGCGCCCTGTCAGGCTCAACGTTAAACGCTTTTAGGGCCTTTTCAAACATCTCTTTCTTTGGTTTGTAAGTCAGAACTTCATCTGCGAAAAACGTCTTGTCTATAAACTCCATAAGGCCAAATCTCTCAAGAAGAACCCTTGTGTAAGAGCCAGGCCAAAACATAACGTTTCCAAGAACAGCGACTTTAATTCCCCTGCTTTTTACTTCCTTTAGGGTCTCCAAGCTTCCCTCGAGTACTAGTCTTTCATCAATCTCAAGTATTGCTCGTGCTCCAGCTCTCTTGACTAATTCCACATCTATGTTAAGCTTCTCTGCCAGCATTTCTTGACTTCCACTAAGCACTTTTCTTGGATCTTCAGAAGCTTTGGCTCGCATCTTTTTTAATTCGTCCCTCACTTCTATGACTGCCTGAACAACGTCTGCAACGCACAATCCAGATATCTTTGCCAACTGAAATGAAAATTCATCTAACATAAGGTTTAGGTCGAGGAGCGTGTTCCAAACGTCAAAGGTTATCAGCTTCATCTTTTCTCCCTCCAATTTTTACTGCAATCATTGCAGCTTCCTTGGGGTCATTTGTGAAAATTATTTTAACTATCCTCTTATGGTCAAAGTATCCATCCTTTGCCAGCTCTTCTAGCCTATCACTTGGATACCCCGTGTCGGTGATAACCACTACTGGAACTCCTAGGTTATATGCCATTAGTGCCTCTATCATCGTCCCAACGCCTCCCCCGAGAACCACTAGGACATCTGCACTCTCAATCAAGACACCACTCCTTTCTACTGGGTTTAGACCAGTTTTTATCCTTATTGTGTTGTACTTGTTGCCTTCGTCACTATACGGAAGTATTCCAACTACAGTCCCTCCTCTTTTTGTGAACTCTTCACTAACTACTTCCATTATTCCTCCTCTTCCACCCGTAAGAAGGACAACATCTAGTGGAAGGGCTCTAGCGAATTCTCTTGCTTTTTTCTCTGCTTTCTCAATAGGAGTCTTATCACTTGAACCCGCTATAGCGACTTGAATCATCCTACAAGCCCCCTAATTGCTGGAATTATATTTATCACAAGGAGAAGCAAAGAAATTGCCATTATTGAGTATCCTACATGTTTTCCAAATCTTGGCCACAGCTCTTTCAAGCTATCCATCAGCATTCTTCCCCCATCCAGGGGATATAGAGGTAGTAGATTCATTAACCCAACACCAAGGTTTAGGACGTATATCCAGTAAAACGTAAAGAATAACACCATGAGGGGTTTGTCAAATCCTATCTTAGAAACTAAATGTGGGGCTGGATATATTCCTATAAACCCTTTCCCAGGTCTTTCTGGATGTTCGGCCAATTTAATCTTCACTTCTTCCGAATTTCCATGTCTCAAAATTGTGAGAGTTATAACTTCACCAGGTTTTGTCTGGTTCATAATTTTTACGAATTCTTCAAATGTTTTGATATGCTCTCCATTGATACCTATTATGACATCTCCTGGCTCTAGAACTCCATATGCGGGGCTGTTCTCGATTACTCCTTTTACTTCAACTCCATTCTCTTCAAATGCCAGTCCTATAGCGTTCACTACCATCACTGCAAGAAGTGCAACTACTATGTTTGCAAGGCTTCCCGCTCCAAAGACCCTTAACCTGCTGATCAATGGAGCTTTGTTAAGCTTTTCCTCATCTGGTTCCACAAAGGCTCCAGGGATTACAACAAAAAGTAACAGTCCAACGGATTTTAAGGGTATTCTTTCGGCTCTAGCAACAAATCCATGACTCAGTTCATGGACGATAACTAGAATTGCCAACCCTACTAGCCCGTACCATAAAGGGATTGTTACCCCTGGAATTACCAGTTGTACCGAGGGGGTTACAGCTCCTTTTGGTTGGAGAATTTTCAAAGCCTGCTTTCCTAAATAAAACACTATAAAGGCCATACCAATGAATCCTACTACGATTCCAATGTCACCATAAACTTTCCAAAATCTCTCATGGTTTCGCCCAACCCTATCTATGAAGTTTAAGAACTTTTTAGTTCTCCATATCACTTGAAAAGGGCCTACCTCGACGCTCTCGCTCTCTTTCCAAATAGTTGCTCCCATTAGAGTTATTACTGCCCAAAATCCAAGTATTAGGAGGATTATTGTTATTGCTGTCAATTCATACCCACCGAGTTTAAGGTGGTGTGTGAATTAAAAAGTTTTAAGGCATTAACCCCTTTAGCCCACTGATGATTCGGGAAGTTCATGAATTGCTCAATAGGATGTGGGAAGGAATATTTGAACTTAGAGAGGAACTCAAAAGTGAGCTTGTGGGGTTTGAAGTCGAGGAAGTTAGTGAGGTATTTAATGCATACCTCTACATTGATGGTGAATGGAGGGAGATGAAATATCCCCACCCTGCTTTTACAGTTAGACCTGCAGGTGAGGTGGGAGCCACTCTTCAGGGGTTCTACTTTGTCTTTGCATTTCCTAAAGATGACCTCAATCTGGAATTTATTAAGGAATTCATACAGAAGTTTGAAAGATCCTTTATATATGGAATGGAGAACTTCTTAGAGGACTTTTACAATTATGAGAGGCCAAGAACTCCAGAGGAAGTTTGGCGTTCCATTGAGGAGAGTAATGAAGAGATGATAAACTTTGAAGTAGACACGTCTTTTGATAAAAACGAACTAAAGAGAGAACTGTTTAAGTTTATCGACCTTTCTAGGAGGTTCAACTTGCTATGACGTATCTTGAAGCTTTCCCAAAGGAGCTCCAGGATTACTATAGAAGACTCTTTGGCCCTGAAGCAGATGAGATTATGAAAAAGCTTAGGGAGCCTGTTGAGCACTATTACATTAGAGTTAATACCTTGAAGATAAGCAGGGACAAGCTAATAGAGGAGCTTAAAAAAGAAGGATTAAGACCTAGGAGAAGTCCATACCTTTCTGAAGGTCTATACTTTGTTAGGGAGGGTCCAAACTTTCCTGATGACTACAATCCAGAGCTCCCTACAGTTACGGTAAATAAGTTTGCTGCCGAAAGTGTTTATCAGGGAGCAATGCTCTATGCTCCGGGAGTTCTTAAGGCAGACAAGGGAATAAAAGAGGGGGATGAAGTTCAGATAAGGGATCCTAGGGGGCTTTTAGTTGGAATTGGAATTGCTAGAATGGATTATCGGGAAATGATAGAGGCAACGAGGGGTCTTGCCGTTGAAGTTACCTTGCCAAAGTTTAAGCTCCCAAGTTTGAGCGAACTTAAATCTTTTGAAAAGGGATATTTCTATCCTCAGAGTCTTCCTTCCATGATAACTGCGAGAGTCCTTGACCCAAAAGAGGAGGATGTAATAATAGACATGGCTGCCGCTCCGGGAGGAAAGACGACTCACATGGCCCAACTACTCCAAAATAGAGGTGAGATTATAGCTATAGACAAGTCAAAAAATAGGCTCAAGAAGATGGAAGAAAATTTGAAAAGGTTGGGGGTTAAGAATGTTAAACTTGTCCAGATGGATGCTCGAAACTTACCTGAGCTTGGAATAAAGGCAGATAAGATTCTCCTTGATGCTCCTTGTACTGCCTTGGGAGTTAGACCAAAACTTTGGGAAGAAAGAACTCCAAAACATATTGAAGCTACGGCCCGCTATCAGAGGGCTTTTATATGGGCCGCAATAAAATCGCTGAGAAAAGGTGGAATCCTAGTTTATTCTACATGTACGCTGAGCTATGAGGAAAATGAGGGGAATGTCAAGTTTATGTTAAAGAAAGGCATGAAACTTGAGGAACAGTCGATATTTATAGGTTCTCCTGGAATAGGTCTCGAAAAAGTTCAGAGATTCTATCCTCACAAGCATCTAACTCAGGGGTTCTTCATAGCCAAACTTAGGAAGGTGAGGGAGTGATGGGTAGAGCAAAGAAGTATTTCACTATATTCATTGGAATACTAATAATAATGCTCTTATTATGGTGGGCAGGTTTAAGAAGCACACTTGAGCTAATGATGAAGGTTAATCCAAGATTTTTAGGGTTGGCTGTTCTGATGTACTGCCTTACCGTTTTTTCTTGGGCTATTAGGTGGAAGGTGTTTTTAGATGGAGCAGGAGTTCATGCATCTTTTTTAAGAATATTAGAAGGAGTGTTTGTGGGGATATTCCTAAATAATTTAACTCCAGGTGCTAGAACTGGAGGTGAGGCTGTTAAAGCTTTATACATAGCTAGATCTTCTAACGGAACATATCCAAAGGTTTTTGCGACGGTTATGGCGGATAGGATTCTGGATGTAATACCAGTTGCTATATTTATGATTGTGGCATTCATATATGCAGTTGGCATTGGCTCTAAAGTTTTGCTTTATGTGCTTGGTGTGTCTATACTCTTAATAATTGTCGTTCTGGTGTTAACAGTCTTTTTCTCTGTAAAAGAAAATTATGCAGTTGCTCTAATAATGAGGCTCTTAAGGTTCTTGAAAAAGTTGTTCCCAAGGAAGATATTCTCTCATGAAAAAAGTCTAGAAGAGAAGATAACGTCAGCAATAAGGGAATTTAAGTCTACCCTAGTAATGTTGGCGAAGAAGAAAAGGGAAGTCCTTATAAGTATGATGTGGTCTTTTGTGCTCTGGATATCTGATGTCGTTAGGATGTACTTCGTTTTTCTTAGCTTAGGTAGGAACATGTCAATAATACAGGTTTTACTTGTAAAGATGGCTTCTATGGCAATAGCGATGGTAAGTATAATTCCTGGTGGGATTGGAATAAATGAGGCTGTTCAATCTGCTCTATTCTTAGCTATTGGGGTTGAAAAAACTCTTGCAGTCTCAGCAACGATGCTTGATAGGTTAATATCATTCTGGATTCCAACAGTGGTGGGAGGAGTGTTGGTAATAAAAAGGAGAGACGTTCTTAGCAGCTCTTCACTAGAGTATCATTAATCTGATCCTTAATCAGATTGTAGGGATTTCTCTCCGTTTTTAAGAGTATTAGGTTGGGAACCTTTTGTGGTCTGGAAATCTCGTCCAGCTGAATGGAGACTTTTGCTTTATAATAATAAGCCAGAGTATTCAAAAAACGGAAGCTTCTTCTATCTGTGGGAATTCCCTTTTTATGAGGGTAAACTCCCTTTCATCGACAGCGTTTGGGTTTAATACCACAATTAGAGTTGCTCCCCTAGTAAGGAGATGATCCTTTAAGTTGACTAAGAACTTGTAAGTTGCTTTAAATCCATTATATAGAATTAAGAATTCCACACAATCGAGCACAACGGTTCCTCCGATGTTCTCCTTTGCAAACCTTATTGCCAGATCTGTAATTACGTGAAGGGCTGTTGGTGGCACTCCTTGACCTTCTGCACTTGTTATCCATATGACTCTTGAATTGTACTCTTGGTATCTTTTTGGTTCTCTTGTTATTGCCAATATTGATTTTGCCGTCTTTAATATCCCTTCAATTTCGAAGTGCGATGTAGCTAGGTAAGCTCCTACTTTCTCGACCTTAGGTTCTGGAGGAAAGAAGAAGTTCACAAGTTGGCCAGAAAAGGCTATATATACCCACAAAAGCCCAGCCATGACTACTATATGCCCTATTGAGTGAATCTGATGGTAGAAGGGAATGGGAAAATATAGAACAGCAATGTCAATCCCCCTTATGATAGTCGCAAGAAGAAACAGAAGTGTACTATTCCTAAATAACGGTTTAAATTCTTGTGGAGCTTTTTTGTATATTTTTCCGCTGTATAGGGCTAATATTAAGAAAAAACTGAACACGATGACTCTATAAGATAAGCTGAAAAGACTTACCATTTTACCTCAACCTCATCCGTTCTAAACTTCTGCTTAACTACTGTATCTTCAAGTTTGAAGCTTATTCCAGCCTTATACATTCTAAGCCCTGTATATGCTATCATTGCCCCGTTATCCCTGCATAAATCATAAGGTGGAACGAAGAATTTTATCCCTCTATCTTCCGTCATTATTTTTAGCATTTCTCTTAGCCTATTGTTGGCTGCGACACCACCAACAAGAACAACTTCCTCTTTTTCTGTGTGGGCAACTGCCCTCTCGGTTACCTCTACTAATGCCGCAAATGCAGTTTCTTGGAAAGAATAAGCCAAATCCTCAACTCTGTACTTTCCGCTTCTGTATTTTCTAATTGCTTCCGTTAGTAGACCTGAGAAACTTAAGTCCATTCCCTTTACTGCATAGGGCAGTTCTATGTATTTTTCTCCTTTCAACGCTAACTTTTCAAGCTTTGGACCTCCAGGGAATCCAAGTCCTATTTCCCTTGCGAAAACGTCGATTGCATTTCCAATTCCAATGTCAAGCGTTTCTCCGAAAACCCTATATCTCCCTCCTTCAAGCGCTAAAACCTGTGTATTCCCACCGCTGACATAGAGGCCCACTGGGTCTTTTACACCGAACATCTTGGTTATCTCAACGTGTGCTATGCAGTGGTTAACCCCGACTATGGGCTTCCTGTACTTTATTGCGAGAGCTCTCGCTGCAGTTGCCACTACTCTGAGCGCTGGCCCTAACCCCGGTCCTTGAGAGAATGCTATTACATCTATGTCTTCTAATGTTACTCCGGCCTCTTTGAGGGCTTTCCTTAGTAAGGGCTTTAGCAACTTTGCATGATGTTCTGCAGCTTCTTTTGGATGAATTCCTCCTTTTTCTGTTGTTAAGGTGTCAAATACATTAGCGAGAACTTTATCCTCAGTTACTATCCCAATGCCTAACGTATGAGCTGTTCCTTCTATTCCTAAGGCCAGCATAAGCCTCACATTATGTCTCTTTTACCTTTTGGACTGATCTGATAATCCTAAATTCAAATAAAAAGTTATTGCAATATATGGGTTTTTCATTTCTATTTGTCGCATGACCAAAAGTGATTTATTAAGGAATTCTAATTCCGTTTGCAGGGGTGGTAATGTGATCAAAGAGAAACTTAGGGTTCTGGTTGAAATGGAACCAAAGAAGATGATAATGTATCCCCTTATCGTTTTTGGAATTGCATTGATAATAATCCTTGCAAATTACGTGATGACTGGCAGCATTGTAAAGGAGGGCATTGAATTAAGGGGTGGATCTGTAATAACTTTGCAGGGGGTTAATGCAGATCCAGATGAAGTTGCTAAGGCTATCCAAAAGGAAACTGGAATCCCGGTTAATGTTGAAAAATTCACGAGCTTGACTGGGGGAGGGGGAATTAGGGTATATGTTCCTGCGGGAGAAGATGTTGACAAGGTAAGAGACGTTCTAAGGAAGATGTTTCCGAACGTTGAACCGCAGACCACCATTATAGGCCCGACCTTTGGAAGGATGGTAAAGGAGCAGGGAATAAAGGCAATAACGTATGCCTTCATTGGAATGGCAATAGTTGTTTTCTTATTCTTCAGGGTTCCGGTTCCGTCTCTGACCGTTGTATTTTCGGCGTTCTCTGATATGGTCATTGCCGTTGCTCTAATGGATTTGTTTGGAATAGAGCTCAGCCAGGCAACGATAGCTGCACTTCTGATGCTTATAGGTTACTCAGTTGACAGCAATATCCTTCTAACTACTAGGCTCTTAAAGAGGAAAGAGTTTACGATTGAGGAGGCATATTACTCCTCACTTAAGACGGGCTTCACGATGAGCACTACTACTCTAGGAGCATTAGTTTCCCTTTGGCTGTTTTCAACGGCCCAAGTTATAGATGACATAGCATCCGTGCTGATATTTGGACTACTAGCTGACTTCATGAATACGTGGATTCTTAATGCAGGAGTTTTAAGAACGTACATAGCTAAGAGGGAGAAGGAGGGTAGGAAATGAAGTGGAAGAAGCTCATGTTTAATTTTAGGATAATTTTACTCACATTTTTCCTGATAATCTCGATAGTCTCGCTCGCCACAAGAGGGTTAACCTTTGGCTTGGATATAAGTGGAGGTATTTCAATAACTGTGAAACTTGAAAAGCCCGTGGATCAGCAGACAATGGAGCAAGTTAGGATAGCGCTAGAGCAGAGACTTAATGCTTTAGGAGTCAAGGACATAACTATAGAACCTTGGGGGAATCAGTTTGTAATAGTAAAAGTTGCTAGGGTTAGTGAAGAAGAAGCTGACCAGTTAGTAAAGACGATCGAAAGACAGGGTGTGTTCTACGCTGAGTTTCAAGGTGTTATATTTGCGACTGGAAAGGACATACTCAATGTTGGAAGTGTTAGCTACGATCCGAGGCAGGGTGCTTGGGTTGTTCCATTTAGAATATCTAAGGAGGCAGCTGAAAAATTCGCCAAGCTAGCCTTGGGTAAAGCTGGATATCCAGTGGACATGTTCCTAGATCCTCCTGTTAATTCTACTCTCGTTGTCTCGAAGGAGTTTTACGAAGCTTTAAATTCTCCAACATTCATGATGGCAGGAAACATGACCTTAGCTCAGAGGGTGGAAAAAGCCTTTGGAATTAAGATAATTGTATACACCAACCAGACTCCAGAGGAAATTGCCAAGATTGCGAGAGGGTCAGAGAGAGTTATCCTCGTTGATGTTGATGGAAACTTGGCTAAAAAGCTTAGAGAACTTGGTCTAAGCGTTGAAGTTAGAACAAGGAATAAAGATGAGAGTATGGAGGATTTCGTTAGAAGAGTCCTTAGGCTCTACGGTCCATATAGAGTTTCTGAAGGTCTTGCAACTGGGCAACCAAGCACCCAAGTTATGGTCTCTATTGGTGGTTCTCAAAATGATATAAAAGCCAGGAATGATGCTCAAGTTGTGGCAGTTGTGTTGAGGAGTGGCTCACTTCCAGTAAAGCTCTCCATAGAAAGGATAGACTACATCTCTCCAAAGCTTGGAGAGAACTTTAAGAAGCAGGTTCTTATAGCAGGCATTGCTGCCCTATTGGTGGTTGGAGCGATAGTATATCTCCACTACAGGAGGCTTAAGATAGCTATTCCAGTCATGTTCACTAGCTTTAGTGAGGTTTTAATAATACTTGGAATAGCTTCAATAATTCGCTGGAATCTTGACTTGCCAAGTATTGCAGGTATAATTGCCGCAATAGGAACTGGAGTCGATCAGCAGATCGTTATAACTGATGAGCTACTTGGTGAAACATCTTCACGGAGAATTGTTAAGAGGAGTGGTGTTCTTAAGAGGATGGGAAGGGCGTTTTTCATAATACTGGCATCTGCAACCACTACGATAGTTGCTATGAGCTTTCTGTTCAAGTTCTTCGTTGGAGGACTCAGAGGATTCGCCTTTACGACGATTCTTGGTGTTCTGATAGGTATTCTAGTAACGAGGCCTGCATATGGAGAGATAGCCAAGTTCCTTATAGGCGAGGGGAGGTGAAGGGATGTACATAATCATCATGGGGGCAGGGAGGATAGGAACGTTAGTTGCAGAAATGCTGGAGAACGCAGGCCATGATGTAACGATAATAGAGATGGACAAAGAAAGGGCAAAGGAGATTTCGGAACATATAACAGGTTTGGTAATAGAAGGGGATGCAACTGACCAGAAAGTGCTTGAAGATGCAAACATAAAGAAGGCAAATGCTTTTGCTGCTTTAACTGGAAGGGATGATGCCAACATATTAGCTTGTATATTGGCCAAGCATTTAAATCCAAACATAATGACAATACTCAGAATTACTGATCCAACGAAGAAGAAGGTCTTTGAGGAAGTTAAAGAGTTGAAAACATATTTTGATATAGTAGTTTCTCCTGAAGCAATAGCTGCTAGTTACATTTTCAGGACCCTTGTTACTCCAGGATTTGATAGGGTTCTCCTTCCAAAGGAGGGTGCGGAAATAATTCAGTTCCAAATAACTGAAGACAGCGAAGTTGCTGGAAAACCTGTCAAGGAACTTGGTCTTCCAAAGGACTCACTTATAATAGCAGTCTATGACGAAAAAGGAAATTTAGTAATTCCATCGGGAGATACAGTACTTCCTACAAGAGGTCAGGTAGTCATCTTTGCTAAAAACTCTGCCCTTCAAGAAGTGAAAAAAATTATGGAGGCGAAGAGGAGAGAGTGATGTATTGAATTTATTTCACACAATGTGTACTTCCGTTGCAATTTTTCAACGATTTTTCGAAAATATTTATAAATTCGTTCCCATACTTCCTCATGTGTTTTCATATTCATAAAAGGGGATGATGATCATGGAAAACGTACTTAGAGAGATCGTTAAAGCTGAAAAGCTTGCTGAAGAGAGAATTGAAAAAGCTAAAACTGAAGCAAAGCAAATTGTTAAGAATGCAAGAATTGAGGCAAGAACACTTGAGGAAGAGATCATCAAAAAAGCTGAAGAGGAGGCAAAAAATATCATAGAATCTAAAAAGAAAGAGGGTGAAGAAGAAGCCAAAAAAGTAATTTCGGAAGGAGAGAAGGAAATTTCTGAAATGAGAAATAAAGCGGAGGAAAACTTTGAGAGAGCTGTTTCTGAATGCCTAAAGATAATAAGAGGGATGTAGGCATGTTCAAGCCTGAACAAATGGTTAAATTAGAAATTATAACTCTAACAAGGTATAGGGATCCTCTTTTAACTTACCTTCATGAAAAGGGTGTAGTTCATCTGGAGGAAGTTCCAATAGAGAACATCCAGAGAGAGACTCCAAATGAATTTTATAGGAAGGCAACCTCTTACAGCATAACAATTTCAAGGCTTGTTGACACGTTAAAATCATACCTTCCTCCAAAATCTGGAGGATTAAAAGGGTTTATATTTCCCAGGGAAAGGAGTAAAAGGAAATACAGATACGAAGGCATCGAGAAGCTCATAAAAGACGTTGAAGAATTCCTCAGCGAAGTTGAACCGAAAGTTAGAGATGTCGAAGCGAGTGTCACTAAAATAAACAACGAAATAACAAACATAAGAACGGCAATTGAGGCTCTCGAGATACTTTCTGCGCTAAATGTTGAATTGGAATATCTCAGGGCTGGGAGCTTTTTGAATATTGAAGTTGGCCTTCTGGAGAGAGATAAAGTTGAAAGGGCTGTAAAAGAACTTGAGGATGTCTTGTCGGGTAGGGTGTTCATTTTAAGAAGGGATCTTGGCGCCAATAGTATTCTTGTTGTAGTCACGCTTAAAGAAGATTCTTCGAAGGTTGCTTCAGTTCTTGCTAAATATGGATTTGAGAGAATTGAGATTCCCGAAGGTCAAGGGTATCCAAAGGATTTGATTCCGAGATATCTCGAGAAACTTGAAGAGAAGAAGAAAGAGCTCGAAGATGCTAAGAGAAGAGGACAGAAGTTAGCTGAGAAGTATTATGACGATGTTGTCTTTTACAAGGAGCTCATGGATAATGAAAGGGATAAAGCTAATTACCTCTCCTACCTCGTGAGAACGGAAATGACATTTGGCCTTTTGGGATGGGTGCCCAAGGGTGAAGTTGAAAAAATAGTTGAGGGCATTAAGAGAATAACTGAAGGGAAAGTCTACATGAACATCTCAGATCCGACTCCGGAGGAAATAGAAAATGTTCCGGTTAAGCTGAAGAACCCTGAATTTATAAGCCAGTTCGAGATGCTCACCGAGATGTATGGTGTTCCCAAATATAACGAGCTAGACCCAACTCCAATAATGGCATTCACATATTCCTTCTTCTTCGGCTTCATGCTCACGGACTTTATGTATGGATTGTTGTTAGGCATAATATCGGCCCTTCTAGTAAAGGGACACTCAAGACTTAGAGATGGAACCTGGAGATTCGCGAAGATAATGCTCTGGGCATCGGCATTCACAATGTTCCTGGGAATTCTCTTCGGTAGCTACTTTGGCAACGCATTGGACATGGCAGGTATCCATGTTCCAAGGCTCATGGACTCAATGAAGCAGGCGATGGATGTTCTAATGATAGCATTGGCCATTGGTCTGGCACACCTCTTTACGGGCTACCTTCTCGGCTTCATTGTTAGATGGAAGAACAATGACAAGAAGGGAGCTATATTTGAGCAACTCCCATGGTTGTTCATAATAATAGGCGTTACTCTCTTTGCCCTCTCATCAAGGGTGGGGGTACCGCAAATAGCATTTAAGGCAGTGTTCGGGATTGGTTTGGTTTTGTTCGCCATAGGAGAAATTCTAAGCAATGGGGCAATGGCATTGTTGCTTTTAATTTCGGACTTCTTTGGATTTGTGGGCAACTGGCTTAGCTATGCCAGATTGATGGCATTGGCACTCGCTACATCGGGAATAGCTCTCGTCGTTAATATAATGGTTCAAATGATTTGGGGATTTAAGATAGGTCCAGTTCCGTTGGGAATAATCATAGGGCTTGTTGTCTTTATTGGGGGCCATATATTCTCTACTGCAATAAACGCCCTAGGTGCTTTCGTTCATGCTCTCCGTCTTCATTATGTTGAGTTCTTTGGAACGTTCTTTTCAGGCGAAGGTAGGAAGTTTGAACCTTTTGCTGCAAAAAGGGAGGTATCTGAGTTAGAAATTGAATAGGGAGGTGAAAGATTATGGAGCCAATAGTTTACGTTGCTTTGGGAATGGCACTTGGAGCAGGAATTGCTGGTGCAGCTTCCTCGTTTGGAGTTGGAATTGCAGGTGCTGCCGCTGCAGGAGCAGTTGCTGAAGACGAAAAGAACTTCAGAAACGCCCTAATACTTGAGGGTCTTCCAATGACCCAGAGTATCTATGGACTTATCACGCTCTTCCTGATTGGAATGGCAGCCGGAATCATTGGTGGAGGAGGATTCAAGTTTGCTGAACCAACGACCCAGAACATAATCAAAAGCGCAATATTGTTTGGAGCAGGTCTTTTAGTCGGTCTAACTGGACTCTCAGCAATACCTCAGGGAATTATAGCAAGTGCAGGTGTTGGCGCAGTCAGTAAGAACCCCAAGACATTCACGCAGAACCTGATATTCGCCGCAATGGCTGAGACAATGGCAATCTTTGGCCTCGTTGGGGCAATAATTCTAATAATGAGTCTCTGATCTCTTAATTCCTTTTAGGAGGACAGAAAGATGAGCGGAGCAGAGCTCATAATTCAGGAAATAAACAGGGAGGCGGAGCAGAAGATAAAATACATCCTGGAGGAGGCAAAGAAGGAAGCTGAGAAGATAAAGGAGGAAGCCAGAAAAAAAGCCGAATCAAGGGCTGAATGGATATTGAGGAAAGCAAAAACTCAAGCTGAGCTTGAAAAGCAGAGAATAATTGCCAATGCAAGACTTGAAGTTAGAAGAAAAAAGCTTGCGGTTCAGGAGGAGTACATCACTAAAGTGATTGAGGAAGCAAAAAGGCGCCTTGCTGAAATGCCAGAGGATGAGTACTTTGAAACTATAAAGACTCTGCTAAAGGATGCAATTTCTGAGCTTGGTGAGAAGAGGGTAAGAGTTACGTCCAATGAGAAAACACTATCCCTAATAGCCTCTAGAATTGAGGAGATAAAGGCTGAGATCGGTGATGTTGCAATAGAGCTCGGTAATCCTATAGACACAATTGGGGGCGTCATAGTCGAAAGTGAGGATGGGAGCATTAGGATAGACAACACATTTGAATCAAGAATGGAAAGACTCGAGAACGAAATTAGGGCTAAGGTTGCTAAGGTTCTCTTTGGGTGATCTAGATGGAAGTATCGACGATAACCGCAATCCTTGATACAACATTGGGGGTCGTTTTAACGTTCGTTGCTTACAAGACTGGTCAGATTATTTGGAAATATACCCCATATTCATACCCAAATGCAAGGATTAGGGCAATGGAAGCAAGACTCCTTTCAGACCAGAGAATAGAAGAGCTTGCCGAAAGTAAAAACCTCCAGAATTTTGTTGTTAATCTGGAGGATAGTGACTATGGAGAAAGGTTGACCTCAATAGAGAAAGTTAACCTGAAAAACATCGAACTCGCACTTGAATTGTCCCTTGTTGATCTTCTGGAACTGATGGTTAAAATCATGCCCAAGAGAGTTAAAGGATTCTTCGAGTTATTGCTTGAGGAGTGGGATGTAAGGAATATTTCAAACATAGTTAAGGCTAAGCTCTCCAATCTGCCTGCTCAGGATTACATAATTCCAGCCGGAAGGATGTATCAGAAAGTTAAGGCTATGATAGAAGCAAAAACAATGGAAGAACTTCTTGTCATCTTAGAGGGAACAGAGTACGAAGAACCACTTAGAAAACTTCTTCTCAAGGAAATAAGCCTTGAAGAGTTCGAACTTGAACTTTACAGGCTTCATTACCAAAAACTTTTGAACTATGCAACCTCTAGAAGGGGAGAGGAAAAGACAATACTCTTGGAGTTTGTTAGGCTACTAATAGATCAGAAAAACATATCCTCAGTATTAAGGGCAAAGTCGGCTTCAATGCCCTCGGAGGAGATAAAGAAACTCATAATCGAGGGTGGCTCGCTGTCCAAAGTTACTCTAGATGCAATGATAAACGCTGAAGATCCAATAATGGCAATTGGGGAACTTGAAGGGACAAAGTACGGGGAGATAATAAGGGAAGTAAGAGAAGACATTGAACAAGGAAGGCTGGATACAGTTGAAATTGCTCTGAGGAAATTCATGATTGCAAGAATGAAGGAGTTAGCTCAGTTCTATCCATTAAGTGTGGCAGTGGCTTTGGCCTACATCCTTGAAAGGGAAAGGGAAATTAGGAAACTAAAGGCAGTCGCTAAGCTACTCAGCGATGGAATAAGGGCTGAAAAAATTAAGCAGATAGTTGGTGAGGTAGCATGAAGGTAGTTGTTATGGGGGACTCTGATACCGTGGTTGGTTTCAAACTGGCGGGAGTTCATGAAGTGTATGAGTTCGATTACTCTGAGCTTTCCATAGAAAGGGCAAGAAATAAGCTTAGAGAGTTAGTTGAGAGGGAAGATGTTGGTATAATATTGATTACCGAAAGATTAGCTGAAAAAATTGGTGAGCTTCCTGAGGTTAACCTTCCTATTATCCTTCAAATTCCGGATAAGTTTGGTTCCATTTACGGGGAAGAACTCCTGAAGGAGATAGTTAGAAGGGCAATTGGAGTTGAGATAAAGAGGTGAAGAAAAATGCCAGCAAAAGGTAGGATAATTAGAGTTACAGGTCCTCTGGTTGTTGCGGATGGGATGAAAGGTGCAAAGATGTATGAGGTTGTAAGGGTAGGAGAGCTTGGTCTCATAGGAGAAATAATTAGGCTGGAGGGGGATAAGGCGGTAATTCAGGTTTACGAGGAAACTGCTGGTTTGAGGCCCGGTGAACCTGTTATGGGAACAGGTTCTTCACTTAGCGTGGAACTTGGGCCTGGATTGCTGACATCAATATATGATGGTATCCAAAGACCTCTAGAAGTTCTCAGAGAGAAAAGCGGCGATTTTATAGCTAGAGGTATCACCGCCCCAGCCCTCCCTAGGGATAAGAAGTGGCATTTCATACCCAAGGTTAAGGTTGGAGATAAGGTTGTTGGAGGAGATATTATTGGTGAAGTTCCAGAGACGAGCATAATAGTTCATAAAATCATGGTACCCCCAGGGATTGAAGGTGAGATCGTTGAAATAGCTGAAGAAGGGGAATATACCATCGAAGAAGTTATAGCAAAAGTGAAAACCCCGAGTGGGGAGATAAAAGAGCTCAAAATGTATCAGAGATGGCCTGTGAGAGTAAAGAGACCATATAAAGAAAAGCTTCCTCCTGAGGTTCCCCTCATTACGGGCCAAAGAGTTATAGACACCTTCTTCCCGCAGGCTAAGGGTGGAACCGCGGCCATACCAGGTCCATTTGGGAGTGGAAAGTGCGTTGATGGAGAGACTTTAATTCTAACTAAGGAGTTTGGACTTATCAAGATAAAGGATCTGTATGAGAAGCTTGATGGTAAGGGGAAGAAGTTCGTTGAAGGAAATGAAGAGTGGACTGAGCTTGAAGAACCAATCACAGTATACGGATACAGAGATGGAAAAATTGTCGAGGTCAAGGCGACCCACGTCTACAAGGGTTACTCCGCAGGAATGGTTGAGATAAAGACGAGAAGCGGAAGGAAAATAAGGGTAACTCCAATTCACAAGCTGTTTACTGGTAAAGTTACGGAGAGTGGACTTGTACTTGAAGAAGTCATGGCAATGCACTTAAGGCCCGGTGACAGGATAGCAATCGCAAAGAAAATTGACGGGGGAGAATACGTTGAATTGAACTTTGAGAGTGAGATTGTTCCTAAGGTTCTTGATGAGAAACTGGCAGAATTCCTAGGATACATTTTTGCTATTGGTAGTATAACACCAGATGGTATCATAATCAGGGGAGATGAGGGTGTTCTTGAGAGGATAAAGAAGCTTACTGCAGATATCTTTGGAACGAACGAAGTAATAATCGACAGAGAGAACAGCATCTTAATTAACCAGGAAGAGATAGTTAGATTTTTAACTGACCTTGGGATTTTGGGAAGACTAATACCAAAAGAGCTCCTCTTATCTCCACCTAGTGTTGTAGAAGCATTTCTTAGGGCCTATCTAGGAACCATTGGAGAACACAAGGGAGATAAAATTGAGGTTGTCACAGGTTCTATGGAGCTTGTCGCTAGTTTGTCCTACCTCCTCGCAAAGGTCGGCCTTGAGGCCATTATTGAAGACGATAGAATTGTAGTTCTCGAGAAATCGAGTGATGGTTCAGTTCCGGTTGAAATTGGTGAGACTCATGGAGTCTTAAGCTACGAGCAGTTCAAGGATCTTGCTGAGGCTATTGGCCTTAAGGAGGTTGCAGAAAATCACTTAACACATGTCGTCTTTGATGAAGTCGTTGAAGTAAAGTACATTCCTGAGCCTCAAGAGGTTTATGATGTCACAACAGAAACCCACAACTTTGTAGGAGGTAACCTTCCTACGATTCTTCACAATACGGTCACTCAGCACCAGCTTGCAAAGTGGAGTGATGCTCAGGTTGTAGTCTACATTGGTTGTGGCGAAAGAGGAAATGAGATGACGGACGTTCTCGAGGAGTTCCCGAAGCTAACCGATCCAAATACTGGGAAACCCTTGATGGAGAGAACGGTTTTAATAGCAAATACTTCAAATATGCCCGTAGCCGCTAGAGAAGCCTCAATTTACACGGGAATAACGATAGCTGAGTACTTCAGAGATATGGGATATGACGTGGCTTTAATGGCAGATTCAACTTCAAGATGGGCTGAAGCACTGAGAGAAATTTCTGGAAGACTTGAAGAGATGCCTGGTGAAGAAGGTTATCCAGCTTACCTGGCATCAAAACTTGCTGAATTCTATGAGAGAGCGGGGAGGGTACTAACGCTAGGTAGCAAACCAAGAATTGGAAGTGTGAGTGTTATCGGTGCAGTCTCACCACCCGGTGGAGACTTCTCAGAGCCAGTAGTTCAGAACACACTGAGGGTTGTCAAAGTATTCTGGGCACTCGATGCAGATCTTGCTAGAAGGAGGCACTTCCCAGCAATAAACTGGCTTACAAGCTACTCGTTATACGTAGATTCTGTGCAAGGATGGTGGCATGAGAATGTTGACCCAGAGTGGAGAAAGATGAGAGATAGAGCAATGGAACTGTTGCAAAAAGAGGCTGAACTTCAAGAGATAGTCAGGATAGTTGGTCCAGATGCTCTCCCAGAGAGGGAAAGGGCAATACTTCTTGTTGCAAGGATGCTCAGAGAGGATTATCTCCAGCAGGATGCCTTCGATGAAGTGGACACCTATTGTCCACCAAAGAAACAGGTTACCATGATGAGGGTTCTCCTTAACTTCTATGACAAGACCATGGAGGCAATAAGCAGAGGGGTACCCTTAGAAGAGATTGCAAAGTTGCCAGTTAGAGAGGAAATAGGTAGGATGAAGTTTGAGCCTGATGTCGAGAAAATTAGGGCTCTCATTGATAAGACAAATGAGCAGTTTGAGGAGTTGTTTAGGAAGTATGGGGAGTGATGGGCATGAGCAAGGAGTATTCAACAATTAGCAAGATTTACGGTCCTTTAATGATCGTTGAGGGCGTTAAAGGAGTTGCCTATGGTGAGGTCGTTGAGATAGAGACTGAAAGTGGGGAAAAAAGAAAGGGCCAGGTCTTAGATGCAAGAGAGAACCTTGCTATAGTTCAGGTCTTTGAGGGAACCCGTGATCTGGACATAAAAACGACAAGCGTTCGCTTCACTGGAGAGACCCTCAAGGTTCCAGTTTCAATGGACATGCTTGGGAGAATATTCAATGGTATTGGGAAGCCAATAGATGGAGGGCCTGAAATAATCCCAGAGGACAGAAGAGACGTTCACGGAGCTCCCCTAAACCCAGTTGCTAGGGCCTATCCAAGAGACTTCATTCAAACAGGTATATCTGCAATAGACGGGATGAACACGTTGGTCAGGGGTCAGAAGTTGCCTATATTCAGTGGTTCAGGTCTTCCTCACAACAAGCTTGCGGCTCAGATAGCTAGACAGGCAAAGGTTCTTGGTGAAGAGGAAAGCTTCGCAGTGGTTTTTGCTGCTATGGGAATTACATATGAAGAGGCAAACTTCTTCAAGAAGAGCTTCGAGGAGACTGGGGCAATAGAAAGGGCAGTTCTCTTCCTTAACCTTGCAGATGATCCAGCAATTGAAAGAATAATAACTCCAAGAATGGCACTAACCGTCGCTGAGTATCTAGCTTTTGATTATGATATGCAGGTCCTCGTAATTCTTACAGACATGACCAACTACTGTGAGGCTCTCAGAGAAATTTCCGCTGCAAGAGAAGAAGTCCCAGGAAGAAGAGGTTATCCTGGTTACATGTACACTGACCTAGCTACGATATATGAGAGGGCGGGAAGGGTAAGAGGAAAGAAGGGAAGTATAACTCAGATGCCAATCCTTACAATGCCAGATGACGACATCACTCATCCAATTCCGGATCTTACTGGTTACATAACTGAGGGACAGATAGTTCTGAGCAGAGAGCTCCACAGGAGAGGTATATATCCCCCAATTGATGTGTTACCTTCCCTCTCAAGGCTGATGAAGGATGGTATTGGCAAGGGCAGAACCAGAGAAGATCATCCTCAGCTGGCTCAGCAGCTCTATGCAGCATATGCAGAGGGTAGGTCGCTTAGAGATTTAGTTGCAGTAGTTGGTGAGGAAGCCCTTAGCGAGACCGATAAGAAGTACTTAGAGTTCGCTGACAGGTTTGAAAGAGAGTTTGTGGCTCAGGGATATGACGAGGACAGAAGCATTGAGGAAACATTGGATCTTGGATGGGAACTTCTCTCGATACTGCCAGAGAGCGAGCTAAAGAGAGTTAAGAAGGAAATGATAATGAAGTATCATCCAAAGTACAGGAAGCGCTCTTCTCAATAAATTCTTTTTAGGTGACAAGAATGCCAGAGATACTCAAGGTCAAACCAACAAGAATGGAACTACTTAAGCTAAAGAGGAGGGTCAAGCTGGCTGAAAGAGGTCATAAGCTACTCAAGGAGAAGCAGGATGCCTTAATTATGGAGTTTTTCACAATATACGATGAAGCTCTAAACCTCAGACGAGAACTTATACAAAAAATCAATGAGGCATTTGAGGCACTTAGGAGGGCCCAAATTGACATTGGGTCCCTTAGACTTAGGGAAATTGCACTTGGGGTAAAGCCAAATAAAGAAATTGAAGTGAAAACAAGGAATATAATGGGTGTCAGAGTCCCCCTAATAGAGGCACCAGACCTCAAAAGAAAGGCTTCTGAAAGGGGATATGCATTCATATCGACATCCTCTGCTGTTGATGTAGCCGCTGAAAAATTTGAAGAAGTCCTTGAGCTAGCAATAAAACTTGCTGAAGTTGAAGAGTCCCTTAAAAGACTTGGAAAAGAGATCGAAAAGACAAAGAGGAGGGTAAATGCACTTGAGTACATAATAATTCCCAGAATGAAAAACACAATAAAGTTCATTGAGCAACATCTGGATGAGATGGAGAGGGAGAACTTCTTCAGGCTTAAGAGGGTTAAAGCATTAATCGAGGCAAGATCACAGACTTGAATTCTTTTTGTGTTTATGTAGGTTATTGTGTAGGCAAATTGCTTAAATATTTCCTTTTTCAATCTTCTTCTGGTGAGGAAAGGTGGGAGAATACTTTATTGAGCCTGGGTTAGATCCTCGAAAAGATCATGTTCTATATAAAGATGAAGAGCATATGGTTGTTTATCTTGGAACTCAGGAAGGAGGAATGGACGTAGATGTTAACAGTTACTTGATAGTAAGTAGGGGAAGAGGGATTTTAATTGATCCTGGAGGGTACAAGATATTCTCGAAAGTGTTGGCTAATATTTCCAAGTACATAGACCCTAGAAACATAGATTACATCTATATGTGCCACCAGGATCCAGATGTTGCTGGAAGTATCCCCCTTTGGAGGGAAGTTAGTGATGCAAAGATAATAGTTCACTGGCTCTGGGTTAGGTTCCTTCCACACTTCGGCTTTGAAAACATTGGAGGATATGCACATGAGCTCCAAGACGAAGGGGAAGTTATGAACTTTGGAGCGACAACTCTAGAGTTCATACCAGCGCATTTCCTTCACAGCCCAGGTCATTTTACGATCTACGACCATAGGAGCAAGTTTTTATTTACCGGAGACATAGGAATTTCCTTCCCTGAAGAAGGATATCTTGTCGTTGAAAATTTTGAAAAACACGTTCAATACATGAGGCCTTTACATGAGAGACTCATGGCAAGTAATAAGGCCTTGAGAATTTGGGTGAGCAAGGTTAGACACTTGGATATTGAAGCAATTCTCCCCCAGCATGGAGCCATAATACCAAGAAAATACGTAGGCAGGTTCTTTGACTGGCTGGAAAACCTAAAGGTGGGCGTTGACCTTATGAGGTGAGGGAAATGAACCTCAGAAACATAGAGAAGGCTTCCAATGCTTTGGCTCAGTCCTTGAGGATAAAAACTTCAAGCAAAGAAGCTAGCAAAATTGTTGAGGAGCTTGCAGAAGAGATAAGCGGAAAGTTCATGGAGAACAATACAATGATCCTTGAGAACATTGAAAAGCTATCCCAAGTAATGGAGGAACTTGAGAAGTTTAGAAGAGAATTTTTGCCGTTTTTCCAGAAGTTTGAAGTTTTTGCCAGGGAGTTCAATACTCTAGTACAAAATCTTGAATACGTCTCAAAAATTAGCGATTCTATAGCGAGTGTAGCAAAGCAGACAAACTTAGTTGCTTTAAATGCTTCGATAGAAGCTGCGAGAGCTGGGGAAGCAGGAAGAGGGTTCGCTGTCGTCGCGGATGAGATAAGAAGGATGGCTGTTCAGACGATGAACCTTGCTAAGGAAATCAAAGATTTTAACTCCAGGGTGATGGCACAGCTTGATGCCCTTAGGGATGCTTTGGAAGTAATGGACAGAATAAAAGAGGGAACAGAGATTCTTGGAAGGGACATAGAGATGATCGTTGAGATAAGCAACGTCCTCAGTGGTATTTCAAAAGAACAAGAAGAGTTTATAAACGACATCAAGAGGCTTAGTGGCATAGCACTGGCATTAAGGAAGTTTGCTGATATGCAGGATAAGTACAATAAAGAACTCGCTTCTCTTCTCAGGCTAATGGTTAGTGAATATTCTAAGGAGCAACTTAACGAGGAGGGTAGTGTAATATGACCGAGAGAATGTATTATAAGGATCCCTATTTAAAGGAGGCTGAGGCCACTATTGTTGAGGTTAGGGAAGAAGGGGAGAAAGTTGCAATAAAGCTTGATAAAACAATATTCTATCCGGAAGGTGGAGGCCAGCCAGGGGACAGGGGAAAAATAATTGGAGAGCAATTTGAAGTCTTAGTTGAAAACACTATTGAAAAAGCTGATGGGATCTGGCATATTGGGAGTCTGAAAGGAGAGATTCCAGAAAAAGGGGAAAAAGTTAAGCTGCAACTGGACTGGGATTGGAGATACGAGAACATGAGAACTCACACTGGGCAACACATCCTCTCTGCGATTCTCAAGAAGCTCTATGACTTAGACACATCGGGATTTCAGATCTTTGAGGATCATGCCAAGATAGAAGTCAATGGAGAAGTTACATGGGAAATGATTGAGAATGTCGAGATTGAGGCGAATAATATAGTTCTCCAGGATGTTCCTGTGACCATAGAGGAGTACAAGTATCTCCCAGATGACATAGCAAGAATCCTCAGAAAACACGTAACTAAGGTAAAGGACAAGATCAGGATTGTGAAAATCGGAGACATTGATGTAACTCCCTGTGGAGGAACCCACGTAAAGTCAACGAGGGAAGTTGGGCTGATAAAGGTCATAAGGTTTTACAAGAAGTCAAAGGGAACTTGGAGGATAGAGTTTGTATGTGGTAAAAGGGCTATAAAGAAGCTCAATGAGATCTTAAGGGATTACTGGACATCTCTTGACCTAATGCCAAATAAAAACCCACCGCTCTCTGAGAGGGTAAGAGAAGTCTTGAAGTCGATTGACGAACTCGAAGAAAAGTTCGATAGTCAGCGGAAGGAACTGTGGAAATGGAAGGAACAGGCACTATTAGGAAGGAGTTGGGAGGTTGGACACTACAACGTGGTGACTTTTGTTGAGGAATGGGAAATGAAAGATGCACAGGCATTTGCCGTTGATTTCGTGAAGAATAACCCGGGAACGATAGTCATTCTAGCGAGTAATGACTACGTAATATTCGCAAGGAATGAAGAAGTTCCTGTCTCAATGAAAGAGCTGTTGCAGAAGGTCATAGATGAGCTTGGAGGTAAGGGAGGAGGAACAGATAACCTTGCAAGGGGTAAAATAGAGGCTGAACCCGAGGACATAATTGATGTTGCTTTGGAAAAGCTAAAGGAGATGCTCGAGACCTAGCTTTTTATATACATATTCCTTTTGTTCCCTCGGCACTCTTGGCCTTTCAACTTTTTTGAGTGCCTTTTCCTTGTCTAGAAGTCCATATCTAACAAGTGCGGCAATTCTTCTATGTTCAAACGAATATCCATGCTTCTCCCAAAATCTTTCCAATGCCGGTCCGAGGATTAGACAGTTACTTGTATATCCAGGGAGCTCTGGAAGCTTAAAAGGTAGCTTTTCTAGAATCCTCATCCTTTCTTCTTCTGTCATGAGGGAGAGTAGTCTTACTTGGATTACTCCTCCGCTCATTAACATATAAGGGTGATGTCCGAATGGAATCTCATGACCCGTTATTATATACTTATATCCATGTCTCAACGCATACTTCCTTAGGATTTCCATTGTTCTCTTTGAGCATTTTCTGCAGGGAGATTTAGCCTTTAGCAATGCCTCTCTGAATATATCGGAATAGTCCTTCTCTATTATAGTTAGCTTGACGTTGAGGTAATCGGCAACTTTCTTAGCATTTTCTATTGCAGCAGGAGCCATAAAGCCGTGGTTCACCATAACAGCCTCAACGTCTAAGTTGTACTCTTTCCTGGCAAGATATAATGCTACTGTGGAATCTTTTCCTCCGGAATATGCAACTATAGCTTTGTCAATATTAGTTATAATTTCTTCTAGCTCTCTCTTGATCTTATCTTTATCCGGAGGATGCTCTAGAAAGGCCTTGCACTCTTTGCATATTGGCCTTCCATTTATTATCAGTATCTTTGTTACCCGCTCATCGTTTATGCAAAGTGAACACCTCAGCATTTTCGACGCCTATACATTTTTAATCCCAGTTTTAAAGTTCATGTTTGGGTTAGTTCCAATGACGCTTGATAATATTATTGCAAAACTACTAGCTCTTGGGGCCGATTTGAGTACAAGGAATGCTGTGAAGGCTGCCTTATCTTTGATAAGTGAGAACGAGGAATTAACTGATCAAATATATGTTGAACTCAAGAATAAAGCGTATAAAGATGACTTTAAGAGAGTTCCAGTTGAGAAGAGGGCAATTTTTATTCCTCAGTGTCTCAGAAACATAAAAGCTTGTGAAGCGGAGTTTACTGAGTATGGTTGGATCTGCAAGAAGTGCGGAAAGTGTCAAATCGGAGAAATAATAGAGTATGCTGAGTCTCTTGGATATAGGCAGTTTTACATTGTACCTGGAGGGAGTCTCGTTAAGAAGATTCTAAAGGATAAAGTTCCCAAGGGGGAAATTAAAGGGGCCGTAGGAATAGCTTGTTGGCCTGAGCTTGCTGAAGCCGCTGAAAAGTTATCTTCGCTGAAAATACCCATTCAAGGAATTCCCTTGCTTAGAGCTGGGTGCATAAATACTATCGTGGACGTTGAAAGAGTTAAAGAGGTTTTGCGACTCGGAATTAGGATCGATTTCTAATTATTTCTAAATTGATAATTGCAGGCATGGTTAAAGATCTAGCTTACTCCTTTTAACTAGGGGAGCAACTTCCCTTGCAACTCTTTTCACGCTGAAGAGAGTTATTGGGTCCATTTGCTTCAGTTGAACCAATAGGCAACCACTTATCCTAACATCTATGTACTTCTTAGCCTCCATGGCTGCCTTCAAAAATTCCCTTATACTTTCAGCCCTTTCAAAGTCCAATCCCGCTTTTTTAAGCCTTTCAACATTTAGTTCGTGGATCGTTAATGGCTGGAGGAACATCTCATCTATTCCTGCTTCTGCTGCTATTTGGGCTATTTTTGGTATGTCTTCATCATTTATTCCTGGCATGAAAATAGTCCTTACAGCTGAAACTACGCTTTTGTCTTCGCCAACTATCTTCAGTGCATTTACGACATTTTCGAAGGTATCCGCATTTGTTATCATCCTATGTTTCTCCCTAGTCGCTGCATCTAGGCTTATCATAACAACGTCAAAATCCAACTTTTCCCAGAGTTCTCTAGTCAGGAGGGAACCATTCGTTTGTAGATCCAGTCTTGCCTCTGGAAATCTTTCTCTAAGCATCCTATTTACCTCAACTATTCTTGGCGATAAGAGAGGTTCTCCATACTGGGATATTGTTATTGCCTTTGGATTGTCCCATCCATAATAACCTGGCTTTGGTGCTTTCCCCAGCTTTACGGCTACGTTGGAGTAGCAGAATATGCAGTCATGGTTACAAGCTGGGGTCAGCTCGTAGCTGGGGTGATGGACAGGATTAGGATTTGTTAGGTCTAGCCCTTGGCAATAATTGCAGTGAGTTGGCCATGTTATCTCTTCTACGAACTTCTTTAGCATTCTTGCCTCTTTATTTTCTAGAATTTGAGGCTCAACTCCCATTAATTTGGCAAATTCTTCCCACGAGTATTTCTTCATACTCTCACCTTCCTTCCGTCCGGTAACCTTGAGAATCTGCCAAATTCTGTTTCCTTGAGTTGCTCTCCCGTGAAAACTGGCCCATCTCTGCAGACGAGGTATGGGCCTAGAGCACAACTACCACACACACCAATTCCGCATTTCATGTACCTCTCTGCTGAGATCTGTACTCTTTGATAATTCATTATCTCGAGGATTTTAGCAAGCATTATCTCTGGCCCGCAGGCATAAACTTGGGAGAATTCTTCTTTTCTGTTCCTTAGAATATCCGTTGGAAATCCTTTTACTCCATAACTTCCATCGTCTGTAGTTATCACGACTTCATTAACATAGTTTTCAATGTCCAAAAGAGCTAGCTCCTCTCTGGTCCTAGCCCCATAGATCAGAACTTTTTCCTCTAACTTCCCATGCTTTGCGAGTGCGTATATGGGAGGTATTCCTATTCCACCCGCCATTAATGCGACTTTTCCCTCCACTTCCGTAAATCCGTTCCCATAAGGGCCTCTTATCCATATGTTATCTCCCTCTGTAAGGTTGAACATTTCACTTGTGAACTTTCCAACCCTTTTTACAACAATTAAATCCTTATCCGCCAGACTGAATGGTTTTTCTCCCTTTCCTGGTATCCATACCATTATAAATTGGCCTGGTGTGAAGTTTAGCCTTTTGGAAAATCTAAATGCTTTGATATTCTTTGCAACTTCCCACACTTCCCTAAGCTTGACCCTCTCTAACAACCCTCTCCCCCCTCGGCTTTCCAATAATTTCATCATTTTCCATTACAACTTCTCCCCTTAGAATCGTCATTATAACTTTTCCCCTGATTTTCCAGCCTTCATAAGGACTCCATCCGGCTTTTGTGTAGAAGTTCTCTGGTTTTACAACCCATTCCTTCTTCATATCCACTATTATAAGGTCGGCATCCTTTCCCTCTTCGAACCCCTTGTTCTTTAGTCCAAATATCCTTGCTGGATTTAATGATGTTTTTTCAACAACATCTTTTAGCGTTAAAAGTCCTTTGTTGACTGCATCCAGGAGTAGATGGAGCTCTGTCTCAAGTTCAGGAAGTCCTGCTGCTCCTGCTTCTTTATCTTCTATCGTGTGTGGGGCATGGTCGCTGGCTATTATTGGGACATGCTTCAATTTCTCCCATAGGTACCTTCTATGCTCTTCATCTCTTAACGGAGGGTACACTTTTAGGAGTTTGTTCTTTTCAAAGTCCTTTTTGGTTAGGAATAGATGGTGGGGAGTGACCTCGAAGCTTACCCACTCTAATTTATCTTTGAGAATTAGCTCTATTCCCTCCTTGGTGGAAACGTGGCATATGTGAAGTTTTTTCTTAACTTCTTTGCTGGCCGATAGGGCCTTTTCTATTGCTCTGATTTCAACAATTGGTGGTCTGTTAGGGTATCTTCTTATTAGCTCATAATCTTCAGCATGCACGCTTACTATCCCAGGAGCCTTGGAGTAGTCCTCCTTAAAGTTTCTGGAGTAAATTCCTCCCGTTGAGGCTCCCATGAAGATTTTATAAAAATCTGCGTTTTTAGAGGGCTCATTTCCAGCTATTAAAAAACCTAGGGCATAATCTGCATAGCTTTTCTTTCTGAAGATATATTCTCTCATTTTCAAAGTTCTCTCATCCATTATTGGGGGTTTTGTATTTGGCATATCAAATACCGTTGTAACTCCTCCATGGATTGCAGCTTTTGTTCCACTTTCTATGGTCTCCTTATAGGATTCTTCAAAATCTCGCAAGTGGACATGCACATCTATCATTCCTGGGAGTACTAGTTGGCCCTTTCCGACTCTTATTTCATTGTCTCCTTTTAGTTTCCTTAGTGAAAATTTTGAAATTTTGCCATCATTCACTCCAATATAACCGTCAAATATCCTTTCTTTAAGGAAAAACTTGCCAGATATTACGAGATCCACTATTCTCACCAGCATGATGAGATGTTTTCTCGATTCTTAAGTTTTTTCTAAGTTTCCTATATCTTGATGGAAATTTAAATTGCAAATAAGGAGATTTCTGAGCTTTTTTATAAAATTCCTTGGATAGTTAAAGCTTTACAAGCTTGTTAAGGTTTGATGTAGAAAATCGTTGTGATACGAGTTTTTTAGTAGCTTATTTGTAATATTGTCGTAATCCTTAAATACTGAATCCGATGTATAAAATCATGCCATACCACTCTATTAGTGGCATTATTGTGCCATTTGAGATACACGGCAGGTGATATCCAATGAAGAGGCTGTTTGGCATATTGACAATATTGGTTGCCCTTGGTATGATAGTGACTCCACTTCTAAAGCCAGTAGCTGCAGAAGATCAGAAAGTCCTTAAGATAGCAATGTATTCAGCAACTGGTTCACTCTTTATGGGTGCCTGGAACCCAAGTGCAGCAGGTTTCAGAGATGTATACTCAACTAGAGCAGCAAGCCTCGCTCAAGATGAAGGGTCAAGTGTCTGGGGTATTGATGGAGACTATCATCCATATAGGTGTACTATAATAAAGGCTGAAGAGAATGTTAAGGTTCCCGATGATGCACTAGTTTTCAACTCAACCACGAAGAAGTGGGTTGCTGCTTATGCTGGAAAGACCGCCCCAACGGCAGTGACCTTCAAGTGCCAGAAGATATACTTCCATGACGGTCACAAGCTTAGTGTCGCTGATGTGATGTACAGCTACTATTGGGAGTGGGAGTGGACAAGCCAGGATGGTGACAATGACCCATACTATGATAAGAACGAGGCAGACTGGAGTGCAGAGACAATGCAGAAGCTCCTCGGTATTAAGGTTGTAAGTGAAGATGACAACCACTTCGTTATAACGATCTACCACACCTACACGTTCCCACCATACAAGAAGTACCAGTACTGGTACTTCACGCCATATGTATCCTTCCCATGGCAATTAATCTATGCAATGAGCGAAGTTGTTGCTCACAACCCCAAGTATTCATTTAGTGAATCCACTGAGGAGGTTCAGCAGATTGATATGCTCACCCCCGAGCACGCAAAGGCTGTTATGGAGGAGCTTGAGAAGCTTAAGAAGGAGAAGCCAATTCCAGATGCTATTAAGCAGTTCATCTACAACGAGCAGGATGAAATTAAGGAGTATGACGACATAATTAACTTCATAAAGAAGCACAACCACATGTTTATCTCAACAGGTCCATACATAATCGATGTCTATAAGCCCGAGAACCTCTACCTTAGGTATGTAAAGTTTGACAAGTGGGTTAAGCCTGAGTATGCTGAGCCAATGTACAACTTTGAGCCATACTTCGATGTTATAGAGCTTTACGGTATACAGAACGAGAACACGATAATCCTTGGTGTTGCTAAGGGTGAGTATGACCTATCCTGGTACTCA